>NZ_JAQREK010000001.1:0-513103 GCF_028599265.1 Pseudoalteromonas sp. Angola-4
CGTTGATAGGCAAGATGTGGAAGTGGTGTGAGCCATTAAGCTAACTTGTACTAATTACCCGTGAGGCTTAACCATACAACGCCAAACGCGTTTTGTGACAGAAACAAGCGACAGAAGTTAATAGCTAAAGTAGATAAATACTTAGACTTAAAAAATATTATCAGATATTTTCCAGATTTATGAGGTGACTCTTAGCGCGTAGCGTTAATATTGAGGTACCTTGCGCAAAGGAAAAAGTAGCACTACGTGCTTGTCCTTAATCCTTTGCACCTAATTTGCTTGGTAACCATAGCGTTTTGGACCCACCTGACCCCATGCCGAACTCAGTAGTGAAACGAAACAGCGCCGATGATAGTGTAGCATTTGCTATGTGAAAGTAGGACATTGCCAGGCTCCAAATTCAGTCGAAGGACTTAAAGCTTAATAAATAAAATAAGAAAATTGAACAGAATTTTCTTGGTAACCATAGCGTTTTGGACCCACCTGACCCCATGCCGAACTCAGTAGTGAAACGAAACAGCGCCGATGATAGTGTAGCATTTGCTATGTGAAAGTAGGACATTGCCAGGATTCAAATACGAGAAAGCCCGGCTCGAAAGAGCCGGGCTTTTTTACGTCTGAAGAAAAGTTAAATACGTACAATTAATACACACTAATCTACTTCTAGAATGTAGGTCGGGCGAGCGTAGCGACTCCCGACGCAATGATAATATTCCATTTGCTATTTGACTCTCCACCGCTGTGGGTACTACGACATTACCAGGATTCAAATTAAAGAAACCCGTTACAGCGATGTAACGGGTTTTTTGCTGTCTGGAGTTTAATAAAAAGCCAAGATCTCATGCTAACTCAGTCTTTGTAATGCCCGCGCTTGTAAATTCTTTGAGCCATAACATTCATATCCTTATAGAAAGCTAAGCCATTATAGGCAAAGTCAAGGCGCACATCGTGCTCAGTGTAATCAGTTTTTATAGCCCGGCAAAATGATTAAGGCTTATTGCGGATTAGTATTGCTTTGATATAGAAAATATCACTTTGAAAATAAACATTAAGTTCATGCTTATCTGCTATTTTATTCATGTAACATAGCTAGGCGTGCAGAAGTTGTGCGTGTTAAAATCAAATTTTTATAAATGCCAAAATAGAGGTGTCAATTGCCCACTGCTGACTACCAAACTGTACTAGATGAAATAGCACACGAAGTGCGCCCTTTGTTATCACAAGGTAAAGTTGCGGATTATATACCTGCACTTGCTGAGGTTTCTAGCGAGCAGTTTTCTATTGCTATTTATACCACTGATGGCGAAACCATTTGTGCGGGTGATTGCTCAAAACGTTTTACTATTCAGTCAGTTTCTAAAGTAATGACGCTTACAATGGCGCTACAGCGCTATGGCGACGAGCTATGGCATCGGGTAGGTAAAGAGCCCTCAGGAACCGCGTTTAATTCTCTTACGCAGTTAGAGTTCGAAAAAGGCGTACCACGTAATCCTTTCATTAATGCTGGCGCGATTGTGACGTGCGATGCTTTGTACAGTCGATTATCCGCACCTCGCCACTCAATGCTTGAAACGTTTAGGTTACTTGCAGGTAATAGTGCAATAGTGATTGATAAAAAAGTGGCCAATTCTGAGTACGAATTTAGGCATAGAAATGCGGCAATGGCGCATTTAATGAAGTCGTTTGGTAATTTTGAGAATGACGTCGATGATGTACTTTGGTCTTACTTCAATTTTTGTGCGATTGAGCTTAACTGTATTGAGTTAGCTAGAGCGTATAACTTTTTAGCGAATAAAGGGGTTGATTACAGCTCGGGTAAGCGCGTTTTGAGTAGTCGCCAGAATAAACAATTAAATTCGATTTTATTCACCAGCGGCTTATATGATGCGGCAGGTGACTTTGGCTACAGAGTGGGTATGCCGGGTAAGTCGGGTGTGTCAGGCACTATATTAGCGGTATTACCGGGTAAGTTTACAGTGGCAGTATATTCACCAGGGCTTAATGAATTTGGTAACTCGGTGGCGGGGATAGCAGCATTAGAGCTGCTATCTAAAAAGCTCGATATTTCGATTTTCTAAAATACCGCAATAGGGAGCACGCACAGTTCCCTATTTATTGATCCCAGTACACTTGCTCTAGGCAGTCTTCGCGCTCTGGTAACCCACGTGATAAACGTGGAGAGTGCTGTACTAATACCTCGTAACTTGCGCGGTTAGCGTACTTACTAATTTGTGCAAGAGAAGAGTAGGTAATGGCCTTTTGTTCGTGTTTTGCTGAGTTAGCGACATTTAACTTATGATAAACGTTTGCTGATAAATCGTGTAACACGGCAGCCAACGCACAATCGCCAGCACCATTGGTGTTTTTGATTGAATCAGGCCCACCCATGAATGGCGCCGTATGGCTATACGCTTTTATCGGGTTTTCGCAATCGGATTTTTTCATTGCACGAGAAAATTCATAGCGATTAAAATCGGCAATGGCACCTGGTAATAGTGGGTACTCGGTTGCACGTTTAAAGCTTTCATCAACGTAACCTGCCATAAATAAGCCTTTTTCGCCAGCGGTACAAATAACTAAGTCTACCCAGTCAAGTGCTTTGTCTGCGGCTAATAACGGGTCTTCAAAGCCAGTAATTGCTAGCCCTTCTTCTTCGTTCATGGCAAGTATATCGACATGCTCGTTTACAAAGTTAGCCCACCAGGTTGGATCTTGCTCAATTAAAAACTTAGTGCCGAGTGTTAAAACTACCGGTACACCTGCATCGTTAGCGTATTTAACTGCTTGCATGGTCGCTTCAGTCATTGTTTCATCACCCTGTGTACGCATTAGGTAGGCGCTGATCACAAGTGCTGATGACTGCTCAATTAAGTGTTTATCGATAGACTCAGGCTTTAAGTGATTCATTAAACCGGCGCTAATTGCGAATGTACGCTCGCCTGTTTCATCAATTAAGGTAAAACAACGGCCAATAGGGCCATCTACTGGTTGTAAATAGTCTAAATCAACGCGGCTTGATGTGTTACATAAAAAGCGATAGGCATAGCTGCCAATTTTTATGTTTTCACTCATAACACCGAGCAATACTGAACGGTCATCTGCTAGTACAGAGTAGTTATGCATTGTGTTACCAATGGTGCCACCGGCAAATTCGTAATCAACCATGTCGTTTAGTTTTAAACGGTCGTAAAGTGCGTTAGTAATATCGCTATCAATAACTTGCGACATTCCTCGGCGAAGTTGAAACTCGTCTAAAAAAGCCTGATCGACTTTGGCTTCAATATCAACAACGATCTGATCGATACCCGTAATGTAGCTACGTTGTAATCGCTCAGTTGCGTTTAGCTGATTAGTAAGTGGATCTTTAGCCTCCACTGGAAAATAATGTTTATGTCTGCGGCGTCCAGGAAATTTCATTTGCTACCTGTGTTGTGAGCTAAATAAAAAAAGCGTGAGATTATAGCGTAAATCACACTCTATGAGCCACGATAAACCACATTATTTTGTTTTATTTTTGCAATAATTTAATCAATTACGCATTTTAAACAGGCAAGTTGATATAATACCGAAAGAAAATTTATTTAAAGTAAGCACTATGAACGATCTTAAAAGCGATGAGTATTGGATGGAGCAGGCATTAGTTTATGCCAATAAGGCGCAGCAATTGGGCGAAATTCCGGTAGGAGCTGTCCTTGTGAAAGATAACACGCTTATTGCAGCGGGTTATAATCGTTCAATTACTGATAACGACCCCTCTGCGCACGCCGAAATGATTGCAGTGCGTGAAGGAGGGAGAGCTTTAAATAATTACCGTTTAATTGATTGCACTTTGTACGTTACGTTAGAGCCATGCTCTATGTGTGCCGGGCTGTTAGTGCATAGCAGAATAAAGCGCCTCGTCTACGGTGCGCCAGATGCTAAAACAGGCTCGGCTGGGTCTATTATGAACTTATTGCAAGAGCCGAGGCTGAACCATCAGGTAGAGGTATTAGGTGGGGTGCTTGGTCAAACCTGTGGTAGTACTATTTCGGCGTTTTTTAAACAACGCCGAGAACAAATTAAAGCGGCTAAAAAAGCAGCTCGCCAAATTAGTGACTAGTTAACCTTATTTGAATCTACTTCTATCATTTGCTGCATAGCAAACATACGACGACGCCAAATAATTTTTTTATGTAAGTTACGTAGCATAATACGACGTCTGGTGGCTGTTGAATGAATAATATTGCGTTTTAGTTTTTGCGTGCGTCTACGTTTTAGCATGTGTTCTCCTAATGCGTGAGAGTGAGAAAGGCACAAGATATATATTAAAAATCAGGTAAATATACTATAAACACACATTAGTGATCATTTCATGACAAGTAAACAGATTTTTAATTTAGTTACTAGAGTGGTTAGGCCTGAAGGGGAAATTAGCGCCTGCTAAGATGACAAAATAAGCATTTAATGCCCACATTTTAATGTTTCACAGGCCTGAGCAGCCCATTTAAAACGTAAATATAAACGCTTTACTGAGACTGCTGCGTGTTATTTTCACCTTGCTTACTTTTTTCTTCAGGTGAAAGTGAAGGGGTAGGTTCGGTTTTATCGTTGTTTACAGGCTTTTTGCTTGGTTGAGCTGCTTTTTCAACTTTAGGTGCTTCAGGTTCTGATTCAGGTTCTGGCTCTGGCGCTAGGGCATTATTTTCATCAAGCCATACAAGTGCATCGTAATACCTGCGAATGTTATCAACATATTTTACCGCAACATCGCCACGTGCATAGCCGTAACGGGTTTTACGGTAATAACGTTTTTTGATTAAAAGTGGTAAGCGCTTTTTAACATCGGCCCATTTATCAGGGCTCGCCCCTTGTTGTTCGGTAATAATGCGCGCGTCGTTAACGTGCCCCCAACCTACATTATAGGCTGCCAGTGCAAGCCAAGTTCTATCGGGCTGCGGGATTCTATCGGGGATGCGTTTAACGAGCTTAGCTAAGTATTTAGCTCCGCCACGGATGTTTTGCTCTGGCTCTAACCTATTTGTTACGCCCACCTGTTTAGCGGTACTGCGTGTCAGCATCATAATGCCTCTCACACCTGTAGGCGATTTAGCGCGAGGGTTCCACATAGATTCTTGGTAGCTAAGCGCAGCAAGTAAGCGCCAGTCAAGGCTACCTGCATATTGCTCAAACCAAGGCCTGTAAGTGGGTAGCGTTTCTTTTATAGCTTCAATGTATGCAAGCGTATTAACGTAGTTAAACTGGCGTACGTGCCCAAAGTACTTTTCTTCGAGCACATACAGCTGGTTACTTTGTTTTACGTCACCAAAAAAGGGCACTAGCAGTGCATAAAGCGAATCATCTTTTGATTTATTAAGGATCCAAGCTATGGGGTCATTTCGGGTAACTGAAAAGCCAATACTTAAATTTGGGTGGTAACGTCTAAACAGCGAAAGCGTGTGTGAGTCGGCGAGGGTGTAATCTATTTCGCCATCGATAACGGCTTGTAAAAGCTCCTCTTCATCGAGTTCTTCAGTTTCTTGCCAAGTTAAATCTGGGTTACTCTTTTTTATTTTTTGTAAGGTTAAAGAGTGGCTACTTTTGGCTATAACTGTAAAGTTTCCATCAAGGTCGTCAAATTCACGTGGGCGAACTCGACCTTGTTTATAAACCAACTTTTGGCTAATTGTTCTGTAAGTGGGGCCATAGCGATATTGCTGTGCACGTACTTTGTTGTAGGTAAGTCCTGAGGCTATTAAGTCTAAATCGCCGCTTTCAAGGCGCTCAAACATATCGGATAAATTAAAAAACGGCACTATTTCTAGTTCAACACCTAGGTAGTCGGCAAAAGCTTGAGATAGCTCGTATTCAAAACCTTGCTCGCCTTGGACGGCTTGGTAGTAATTGCTGGCACTGGCAAGGGTACCTACACGTATTTTATTTTGTGCTTTAATTTGGGCAAGTTGAGTTTGTTGCTCCTGCATATTACACGCACACAACAACATAACTAAAGTGATGATAATTATTAGCTTTTCTTTCAACATTAACCGCCCCATAAAGCTCATACCCCGTTATACCAAAACTTCACTATGGCGTCACTTAGCGTTTAGCTTTTATTGGTAATTTTGCTGCTGTTTATATAAATAAAAAGTTAATTTTCTGAAAAGCGCAATTTGGAGTTAAAACTCGGTGCTACATAGACTATAATGCCCGCCTAAAATATCGTTCAATCCCTAACCCCGGATGAAATTATCTATGTTGATCCTTCGTGGTGCACCAGCACTTTCAGAGTTCAGAGTTAATAAAATTTTAGCGCGTTGCAAACTATCGCAACTTCCAGTCACCAATGTATATGCCGAGTATGCACATTTTGCCGATTTAACCTCGCCTTTGAGTGTTGATGAGCAAACTAAGCTTGAAAAACTACTTACTTACGGTCCAACTATTGCCGAGCATACCCCAGCTGGCACACTTATTTTAGTTACCCCTCGCCCTGGCACCATTTCACCATGGGCATCTAAAGCAACTGACATAGCGCATAACTGTGGCCTTAAACAGGTTCACCGTGTTGAGCGTGGTATTGCTTATTACGTAGAAGGTGAACTAAGTGCAGAGCAGCTTGCTCAAGTAACGGCGTTATTACACGACCGTATGACCGAGGCAACGCATAGCGAACTTGCTTCTGCAGCGCAGTTATTCCGCAATGACTCACCTCGCGAAATGTCATCAGTTGACATTTTAGGTGGCGGGCGCGAAGCATTGGCTGCGGCAAACGTTGAACAAGGTTTTGCGCTTGCTGATGACGAGATAGACTACTTAGTAGAAAACTTTAAAAAGTTAGGCCGTAACCCTAACGACATAGAGTTATTTATGTTTGCGCAAGCAAACTCTGAGCATTGCCGTCATAAAATATTTAATGCTGATTGGACAATTGATGGTATTGAGCAGCCTAAATCGCTGTTTAAAATGATCAAAAATACATTTGAGCACAATCCTGAAAATGTGCTGTCGGCGTACAAAGATAACGCAGCAGTAATGAAGGGCTCAAAAGCGGGTCGTTTCTTCCCGAATGCGCAAGGTGAATATGCGTATCATCAAGAAGACATAGAAATTTTAATGAAGGTAGAAACTCATAACCACCCAACAGCTATAGCACCATTTTCAGGTGCGGCTACAGGCTCAGGTGGTGAAATTCGCGATGAAGGCGCAACAGGCCGCGGCTCTAAGCCAAAAGCGGGTTTAGTTGGTTTTACGGTTTCTAACTTACGTATTCCGGGTTACGAGCAACCGTGGGAAAGCGACTTTGGTAAACCTAATCGTATCGTAAATGCGCTTGATATTATGATGGACGGCCCTTTAGGTGGCGCGGCATTTAATAATGAGTTTGGACGCCCTAACTTATTAGGTTACTTTCGTACCTACGAAGAAAAAGTAACAAGTCACAATGGTGAAGAGGTGCGTGGTTACCACAAGCCTATTATGCTTGCAGGTGGTTTAGGTAATATTCGTGCTGATCATGTTCAAAAAGGGGATATTCCAGTCGGTGCAAAACTTATTGCACTAGGTGGCCCTGCAATGAACATTGGTTTAGGCGGCGGTGCAGCGTCAAGCATGGCATCGGGCCAATCAAACGAAGATTTAGATTTTGCTTCTGTACAGCGTGAAAACCCAGAAATGGAACGCCGTTGCCAAGAAGTGATCGATAAGTGTTGGCAACTAGGGGATGAAAACCCAATTGCGTTTATACACGATGTAGGCGCCGGTGGTTTATCTAATGCGTTTCCTGAGCTTGTAGATGATGGTGGCCGTGGTGGTAAATTCCAACTACGTGATATTCCTAACGATGAGCCGGGCATGGCCCCACACGAAATTTGGTGTAACGAATCGCAAGAACGTTATGTACTGGCTGTTGCTGTTGAAGACTTTGATCGCTTTGAAGCAATTTGTAAGCGCGAACGTGCGCAGTACGCAGTAATAGGTGAAGCCACAGAAGAGCGCCACTTAACTGTTGCCGACAGCCACTTTGATAACAGCCCTGTTGATTTGCCGCTTGATGTATTATTAGGTAAAGCACCTAAAATGCATCGCGATGTAACTTCAAAGCAAGTTACCGGTAAGGCAATTGATGCAGAGACGATTGATATAGCTGAGGCTGCTCAGCGTTTATTGCGCTTACCTACTATTGCAGAAAAAACATTCTTAATTACTATTGGCGATCGCTCGGTTACCGGTTTAGTAGCACGGGATCAAATGGTGGGTCCTTGGCAAGTACCTGTGGCTAACTGTGCAGTTACCGCAGCAACGTACGACACATACCACGGTGAAGCTATGTCACTGGGTGAGCGCACGCCGGCAGCATTATTAAATTATGGTGCATCGGCGCGTTTAGCCGTGGCAGAGTCGTTAACTAATATTGCCTGTGCCAACATTGGCAGCCTAGAGAACATTAAGCTATCAGCTAACTGGATGGCTGCAGCAGGTCACCCTGGTGAAGACGCCGGCCTTTACGAAGCTGTAAAAGCGGTGGGCGAAGAGCTTTGTCCTGCGCTTGGTTTAACTATACCTGTAGGTAAGGATTCTATGTCGATGAAAACGACATGGAAAAACGAGGATGATAGTGCTGAGCAATCAGTTACTTCTCCGTTATCACTTATTATTACTGCCTTTGGTCGTGTTGACGACGTGCGTAAAACAGTGACTCCGCAGTTACGTACTGATAAAGGCGATACATCACTTATTTTAGTTGACTTAGGCGCGGGTAAAAACCGACTGGGCGCATCAAGCCTTGCACAGGTTTACAAGCAGCTTGGTGATGTTACTCCAGATGTGGACAGCCCTGAGCTACTTAAAGGCTTTTACAATGCCATGCAAGCACTTGTCGCTGATAGCAAGCTACTTGCCTATCATGACCGCTCAGACGGTGGTTTATTTACTACGGTAACTGAAATGGCATTTGCTGGGCACACCGGTGTGACTGTTGATTTAGCTGGGTTAACCGGGACAGACCTAGAAGCACTTTATAACGAAGAGCTAGGCGCGGTTATTCAAGTTGCTAACAGCGATTTAGATGCCGTAAATGCTGTATTTGAACAACACGGTGTTGCTGCAATTAGCCACGTGATTGGCTCGCTTAATAGCGACGATAGCATTGTATTTAACCGCGGTGAGCAAACAGTACTTAATCATACTCGTACTGAATTACGTACTATTTGGGCCGAAACAACGTACCAAATGCAAGCACGTCGTGATAACCCTGATTGTGCTAAGCAAGAGTTTGATGCCAAGTTTGATGCAAAAGATCCAGGCTTAAACGTAAAACTTAACTTTGACTTAAACGAAGATATAGCCGCACCGTACATTGCAACGGGCGCTAAGCCGCAAATGGCTATTTTACGTGAGCAAGGCGTTAACTCGCATTTAGAAATGGCTGCTGCGTTTAACCGTGCTGGTTTTGCCGCTGTTGATGTACACATGAGCGATATCCTCGAAGGGCGTTTAACCCTTGAGCAATTTAAAGGCTTAGTGGCATGTGGTGGTTTCTCTTACGGTGACGTATTAGGCGCCGGTGAAGGCTGGGCTAAGTCTATATTGTTTAACGATATGGCACGCGATCAGTTCCAAAACTTCTTCCACCGTGAAGACACCTTTAGCTTAGGTGTGTGTAATGGTTGTCAAATGTTATCAACATTGAAAGAGTTAATTCCGGGTACTGAGCATTGGCCACGTTTTGTAACAAATAAGTCAGAGCGTTTTGAAGCACGCTTTAGCTTAGTTGAAATACAAGAAAACCCGTCTGTGTTCTTTAATGGAATGGCTGGGTCGCGTATGCCAATTGCTGTATCTCATGGTGAAGGCCATGCAGAATTTGCAAACGATGCTGCCACTAAAGCTGCGCTTGAAAGCGGCACTGTTGCGGTTAAATTTGTAGATAACTATGGTAACCCGACAACGCAATATCCGGCTAACCCGAATGGTTCACCAGAGGGTATTACCGGTATTACCTCTACTGATGGCCGTGCCACTGTAATGATGCCGCACCCTGAGCGTGTATTCCGCGCTGTTGCTAACTCGTGGCACCCAGATGAGTGGAAAGAGGATAGCCCATGGATGCGTATGTTCCGCAACGCACGTAAAAATGTAGGTTAAAAACGACATATACAAGTTAGATTCATAATCTAGCTGTAAAATAAAAAAGGCTGCACTGTGCAGCCTTTTTTGATTGCGTAGATTTAAAATTACGATAGTTTGTAAAGTATAAATAAAAGCTTATAAGGACAGTATGTTAAAGCGCGTTGGTTTAATTATGGGTGCTGTGTTGCTAAGTATAGTTTTGCTTGGCTATGTATTTCGTTTGCCACTATTACAATGGGCTGTAGCGCCTGAACTTGAAAAAGCAGGTGTTACCTTAAGCTGCTTAGATTTTTCGCTTACGAGTAAGTTAAATGTGCACGTACAAAAAGCCTGTTTAAGTTACCAAAATCAAGAGCTTGCTCTTACAGGTATTACTGCTAATACTAAGCATGTTAAAGTTAAACACGCAGTACTTAATGTAAATCCATTTCCTCAAAGTAGTAAAACAAGCACTGCTGCCACAATTTTAGATTTAGCGCTTCCTAAAAAAAGGCCAACAATTACAGTTGAGCATTTAACTATACACAGTGCGCTTTTAAAGCGCCCGCTAATGCTAAATATCACCGAGCCAATGCTTAACCAGTTTGTAGTCAATGGTGATTTAAACGCAAGCGCAACGCTTTACAATAATAAGGTACAAGGGCAGCTTAAAATAAATGATGGATTAGTGAAGCAACTACTTAAAACAGATAATGAGTTATTAAGTGGACTTAGCTTTAATGCTGCGCAGGCATTTAGCTTTAACGGGGTAGAGGCAAGCCTTAGTGGTGATTTACAAGCCCAGTATGACTATAAAATACAAAGCTGCGATATAACAAACAGCTCCAAAGGTGTGCTAAGTGCTACCTATAATTTAAATAGCCAAAACCTTGAGCTTGACCCAAGCAAGCTTAAAAACAATGTAAAACTTAGTAATAACTGCCAATCTCTTATTCCTGAAAGTGCCTACAAGTCATTTGCTGTAAAGCAGCTTCCACTTAATTGGCAATGGGCTTTAGCTAAACCAATTAACTTTGCACATAACAACCTAACCTTACCGTTAATAACGCTCAAAAGTGCAGAGCAAGCCAAGCAAAATATAGATATAACGCTTACAGATACGTTTATAAATACTGCAGCACCGTTACAAAGCGCCCGCACACAGCTAAAAGCACAACTACATACAGATGAAATAGAGGCTATAACGCTAAGTACGCAGCTTAAAAACGCTCAATTAAGCGGTAATTATGATATTGCGCTTACCGCTTTGCCTGAATTTTTACCGGCTGAGGCTAACAATATTAAAGCTAAAGGGGACTTTGCAGTTACTCAACTTATTGACTTTAAGCCCGAAGGTAACGCACGTATTGAGTTAAGCGTTGATAGCGCAGCTGCTTATGGCAGCGCTCTTAACGGCTTCACAGGTAACCTTGAAGCAAGTTTGAATGAAAAGCTCGATGCAAAAGTAACGTTTAAAAGTAAGCTTAAAAGCGTGCAATACAACGAATATAAACTTACTGGTATTAATAACACCCTTAGTGCAAGGGCAAGCTTAGGTGTGGGAGAGTTATTTGCTCACTTAAATGCAAGCACCCAAATAAGTAAACTCTCAAGTCCAAATGTCGATTTAAATACTATAAACGTAACGTCAACAGGGCTGCAAAGTCGCGCGCTTAAAGCGTCTCATCATGTATTTGTAAATGGTATTGAGCTGGTGGCCAATCACCATGTTTCAAAGGTAGCGCATCCGTTTGAAGTGATTATACCAGAGCAAAGTGTGCTTTCGTTAAATTCAATCGTTAGACAATTTGAACCGTTAGCTCAGCTAACCCAAGGAAAATTGGGTGGGCGTATAAGTGGTGATGTGAATTTACAAAAAGCAAATTTTACTTTAACGATGACTGATACCAGTGCACTGTATAACGACTACTTAGCTAATCAATTTAGTATGCAGCTAGGTGGGCAGTACGATTCAGGGCAGCTTAATGTTGCCCCTACTACCTTTAATCTTAATGAATTACGTGCAGGCGCTGTAGTTAAAAGTATCACGGGTAATATTAAAGTGGTTAATAATAGCGCGCAGACCTTTGATGTTGAAGGCGATATTTTTGGTGGTAAATTTTCTTTAGATAAATACACGCTTTTAAAGCAACAGCAAACAGCTAATGTTACGTTTGAAAATGTTGATGCGAGTAAATTAATAACGCTTGACGATAAGTCGGGTATTACCCTAACAGGTAGGCTAAAAGGGTCGTTACCATTTTATTTTGATGACACAGGGGTTGAGGTAAAAAGTGGCAGCCTAGCCAATCAAGGCCAAGGTAAGCTTATTATTAGTAATAACGAAGCGTTTGACGCTGTTATGCGTCAGCAACAAGAGTTACAACCTGTGCTTGGGTTGCTCAAAAACCTTGATATACAAAAACTTAATAGTACAGTAGCGCTTAAAAGTGATGGCTGGTTAAACTTAGGTGTTAACTTACAAGGCTTTAATGAGCCAGAGCAGCAACAAGTTAACTTTAATTATAATCACGAAGAAAACGTGTTTACGTTGCTAAGAGCGCTTAGACTGAGCGACGAAATAACGCAAAAAGTTGAGCAGCAATACTCTAAAAAAGGAAACTAATGATGAAAAATTTGTTGAGCATTAAGGCCGTTATTGCACTTGCTGCTATTAGCGCTTTAAGCGCATGTACCCACAGAGTAGAGGTGGCAGCGAAAGAGCCGATAACGATCAATCTAAATGTAAAAGTAGATCACGAAATTCGAGTAAAAGTAGATAAAGAACTCGATAACTTATTCAGTGACGACAGTGAATTATTTTAGGAGCTAAATGATGACTATAAAAAATAAATTAAGTATTGCTACTCTAGTAAGTGCGGTATGTTTGTCGTTTTCGGCGTGGGCTATTAGTTTAGATGATGCTAAAAACCAAGGCTTAGTGGGTGAAGATAGCTCAGGTTACTTAGGGCTTGTTGTACAAAACAGCGAGGCAAAAGCCGTGGTTGAGGAAATTAACGCTAAACGTAAAGCACAGTATTTAAAGTTGGCTAAAAAGAACGATTTATCGCTGGCACAAGTAGAAGCACTTGCAGCAGCTAAAACAATCGAAAAGACCAAAAGTGGCCACTATATTGAAGTGAATGGTAACTGGGTTAAAAAGTAATAAGCAGCTAAACATATTACTTAAAAACCGAGCATTTAGGCGCTCGGTTTTTTTATATTTGCTAAAAGTTGCTGCCAAAAGTCAAATCCTTTGCGCCTTGCAAGCTTTATATTGTGCTCTGGTATAGATTCAGGCTCGTTATAGTGATCAAGCGCTTCGCTCATACTCAGTTCGCGAATTAAATGTAATGTAGGGTAGGGGGCTCGGTTAGTGTAATTTGCTGCATCATCTTCATCGCTGTCGGCAAACACGTAATCGGGATGAAAATTAGCAATTTGGTATTTACCTTCAAACCCTTGCGCTACCAGTAAGGCATTGGCTAAATCGACTAAATCTAAAAAGTCTTCAAAATCGCTAAAGCCGTTATCAAACAGTATTAATGTGGTTTCGCGCTCTGGATTTTGATCAAGCTGCACACACTGCTCTAGCATGTCCATTACAGCGTCATCAATTTTTGTTGCAGGGCTAAGCACATAATGAATACAGTTGTTTTCTACTTCTTTACGGGCAAATGGGCAAAAGTTATATTTTACAATAACGGATGATACCCACTCGCGGGTTTGGGCGATTGCTTGATGAGTCATGCTTTTGGCTCTAAATACTGATTTATAATGGTTAATGTTTTTTCAATGGCGCCTTGGTTTTTTACTACACATTGCTGCGCTTTAATACCCAAGCTTTGGCACGCTTTGGTGTTTTGGCTTAAATTAATTAATTGTTTAGCAAGCTCATCGGTATTTTCAACAACGACAGCCCCTTTAAGTTTAATTAGCTCAGGGTAGATATGATCAAAATTATACGTATGTGGGCCTGTAATAACACCAACCGAAAAAGCAGCAGCTTCTAGTGGGTTGTGCCCACCTCGGCGAATTAAACTGCCGCCTATGTAACTTACATTCGCTGCGCCATATAAACACTGTAGTTCGCCCAGTGTATCAGCTAATAGTACTTGCTCGTTTTGATAGTTATTGTTGCTGCGACGACTAAAGCTAAGTGGGCTTTGAGTTAGCGTATCGGCTACTTTATCAAATTGCTCAGGGTGGCGCGGTGCTATAACTAAAAGTGCATTAGGGTATTTTTTTAATAGCTGCTGATGGGCGTTTAATATCATTTCGTGTTCAAGCGGGTGAGTAGAGCCTGCCCCCCATACAAAACGTTCTTTGGTTTTATATTCGGCTTTAAGATTTGCTACTTTAGTTAGTTGCTCATTGCTTGGCGTAATGTCGAACTTTATTGAGCCTGTAACATGGCTTTTTGAAGGGGGTAAACCAAGTTCAATAAAGCGCTTAGCATCATTTTTATTATGACTTGCAAGCACTGAAATTGAACGCATAATTATATGCGTTAACCCTGCCACCTTTTGATACCCCTGTTGCGATTTTTCGCTTAGGCGAGCATTAAGCACCAATACCGGAATATTCTTTTTATGGCTTATTGCCATTAAATTAGGCCACAGCTCAGTTTCTAAAATACACAGTGCTTGTGGATTTACGCGCTTTAAAAATCGAGCGCTCGAACCTGCAAAGTCTATAGGTAAATAACAACACGCCACGGTATTTTTAAATTGTTCACTTATTTGCGCACGCCCGGTAGGAGTATTGCAGGTAATAAGTATATTAAACTGCGGATTTTGTTTTTGCAGTACTTTAATCAGTGGCGTTGCAGCAAGGACCTCACCTACAGAAGCGCAGTGGAACACAACCGGTTTAGCGCTATTATTAAATAAGTGTTTGCTAATAAAACCAAAGCGCTCTTTAAAGTGCGCGCGGTAGCCTATATTTTTTTTACCTCTTAGTACATACAAGTAAAATACAATCAGTGGGCTAATTAAAATTAAAGCGAGTGAGTAAAAAATGCGTGCCATACTGAACTTTTATTAAGGTAAGTGGCGCTAGTTTAACGCGAAAGTGATAATTTCTGAACATGTGAAGCACTAAATTATAATTCAGTTCAGCTATATTCCCATAAAATACACACAACTAAATAAAACTATGGAATAATGGATTTAATTTTTTCCTGCCATTTCAGTTCCTAGAGGAATTTTTCATGTCAATTATCGATTCTGTGGCAACAAGCTACGTTGAAAGTTTAAACCGTCATCAAGCCTTATTTGAAACGATGGAGGCTTATCATCAAGAGTCTATGCAATTATTAGAAGCGTGCCACAGTGCATTGCAAGCTGGTGGTAAGGTTATTTGGTTTGGTAACGGCGGCAGTGCTGCCGATGCACAGCATTTAGCTGCCGAATTTGTTGTGCGTTATAAGTTAGAGCGTGGCCCACTTGCCTCAATGGCGCTGACCACAGATACCTCAATATTAACTGCGCACAGTAACGACTACCACTTTGATACGGTTTTTGAACGCCAAGTTCAGGCTTTATGTAAACCAGAAGATTTAGTGATTGGTTTAACAACCTCAGGTACCAGCGCCAATATTAATTTAGCACTGGAAGCGGCTAACAAAATTGGCGCGTTTACGGTTGCCTTAACTGGACGCGAGGGCGGTAAAGTAAAAGACATTGCTAAATTGCCCATTATTATAAAAAATGATGAAACAGCTCGTATCCAAGAGGCACATATGTTTATTGGCCACTGGTTATGTGAAGCTATCGATATGGTTGTTGCGGAGCAGCAGTAATGGATTTATCGCTATTAAAAAACTTATCTAAAGCGCGTATTTTAGTTGTGGGCGATGTCATGCTAGACCGATACTGGTATGGCGATACAGGGCGTATTTCGCCAGAGGCTCCAGTACCCGTTGTTAAAGTAAGCAAGTTTGAAGATAAAGCGGGTGGCGCTGCAAATGTTGCAAAAAACATTGCGCGACTTGATGCCAAAGTGGGCTTACTTGGTTTAATTGGTGAAGATGAAAGCGGGCAAATCTTAGAAACTATTTTAAAGGGTGAAAAAATACATTCACAGCTTGTTAGTGTATGCGATTTACCCACTATTTCTAAAATGCGTGTAATTAGCCGCCATCAACAACTTGTGCGCCTAGATTTAGAAGAGACCTTTAGCGAGCAGCATAGCCAGTTGTTATTAAACCGTTTAGAGCTGGTGCTTGATGATTACGACTTTGTGGTATTTTCTGATTACAGCAAAGGCTCGCTGAGCTTAATTAAAGAAATGGTTAGCGTTGCTAAAGCGGCGGGTAAAACAGTGCTTATAGATCCTAAATCGCCCGATTTACACTTATACGAAGGCGCAGACTATATTACCCCTAATTTACATGAATTTAATTTGGCTGGGGGTAAAACAGGCTCTGAAGAAATATTAGCACAAAGCGCGCGTGAGCTAATTAGTAAAAATGGTATTAAAGCCATGCTACTTACACGCTCTGAGCAAGGTATGTCATTAATTAATGCCGATGAAAAACACGACTTTGCAGCGCAGCAGCTAGAAGTAAGTGATGTAACTGGCGCAGGCGATACTGTTATAGCTACGCTTGCGGTGATGCTCGGGGCAGGTATGGAGCCTAAAGATGCGGTAGAAATTGCTAATTTAGCCGCAGGCATTGTAGTAAGTAAGTTGGGGGCGGCAACGGTTTCACCAGAAGAGCTTAGCCAAAAGCTTGGCCAATACTTACACACCAATGGCGAGCACTACCAAACTCCGTTTGACGATGTGCTGCAACACATTGAGTTTGCTAAGCAAAATGGCGAAACGATAGTGTTTACCAATGGCTGTTTTGATATTTTACACGCAGGCCACGTACGCTATTTAGCCCAAGCCAAAGCGCGTGGAGATAGACTCGTTGTTGGTTTAAATAATGATGATTCAATTACGCGTTTAAAAGGCCCTGAGCGCCCTATAAATCCACTTGATGAGCGCGCAATGGTATTAAGTGCACTCGCCTCTGTAGATTGGGTAATTCCCTTTGGCAGCGCGGACGAAAACGACACTCCCGCTAAATTAATCGAGCAAATAAGCCCCGATATTTTAGTTAAAGGTGGTGATTACACCGTAGAGCAAATAGCTGGCGCCGATCATGTGCTACGCCATGGTGGCAAAGTAGAAGTGCTGACATTTTTAGATGGTTGTTCAACCTCTAAGGTGATTAGCAAAATAAAGCAGTAATATTTGCTGATTAAATAAAAAGGGTTGAAAACGCAGTTTTCAACCCTTTTTTTGTTATAAATAGCTGGCTTTAAAATGCTATTTTTAAATATACGGTTTAAAAATTATATTCGTACTTAGCAAACGCTGATGTGTCGTTTTCTGCGCCATCGTTGTTTGATGCAAAAGCGCCGAGCGTTAAGCGCCCACCCATAGCCAGCTGCCTGTAGCGCAGCTCAACTTGTTTTGAGTTATAACCGGTTTTGGTAATTGTATTACCTAAATCGGGGTTACTAGGGTAACGGTCGCGATTATCGCTGTTGTAATCCACACTACTTAGTTTTACTTGCCAGTCATCGCCATTTGAAAGCTGACCTAAAAGTGTTAATACCACTGACTGCGCATCGTTATCAAAGGTTGAGCCAATAGTGCGGCCGTGGTAACGATAGCCCGATTTATAATCGGAGTGTTCGTAGTAGCAGTTTTCATTGGTTGATTCGGCCGAGCACGATACACCTGTGTCTATGTATTCAACGTTAACGAGCACATTTTGATTGTAAATGCGCTGCGTAGTTTGTACGCCAAATAAGTACGCTCTGTCGGCTGGTTTGAATTGCGAGCTGGCATCTTCGCCAATTGTACTTGCGTAGATTGCATAGGGGTGACTAAATAAAGTGTCAGACCAACGCACATCTATGCCAGCAAGCTGATTACCAATTTTAGACTCCAGTGAGCTATCACAACTTTCATTGCCATCAATACAATTAGTTTGCCCAGTAATAACATCAATAAAATCACCTGCTGAGCTTGGTTGGCCTTCACCGGCCCACTGCGCAGACCAACTTAAAGCAATTTCAAGCTGTTGCATCGGGCGAAAGTTAACACGGCTACTCCAAAGCAGCGCATCAGGAATAACACGGGTCGATTCTAACTTTGCCATTTGCGCGGTAAAGCTCCATTGCCCAAGCCAACTTAACCAAGGCGTTTCAAACGCTGTGCTTTGTTCACGGGTTACACTTAGTGCCGGCAGTGGCTTTGCATTACCCGACATAATTAAACTGTTATCAACACCTGGGCCCCAAAACTGCTCCACGGCACCGGCTCTAAAAATCCAATTGCCCAAGCGGTAGGCTAAGTAGCTATCGTCAAATGAGGTATCGTTACAATCTTCAAGTGCTTGTTCGTTAGTGGCTATATCATCGGTTGTTTTGCCATCAACTAAGCATTGTTTACCATCGTTACGGTAATTAATGGCTACCTTCGCCGCAAAGTTATCGCCAAGGTAGGCGTAGGCCGCAGAAAGCTCAGATTCTTGTGTGTTGGTTGTCCCAAAGCTGGTGGCTATAATTGGGTCTGACGCGGCAAACGCTGAGAGTTGTACACTGTGCGAGCTACTGTTTTCTGACTTATAGCGATGTTTTACACGAAGCAGTGCATCTTGCAGGCTGGGAGATAAAAGTTCAAGCTTGCTCGATTCTAGCTCGCCAATAAAGCTTTTCCACATTAGCGGATAGGTGGTTACAGGCGCTAAAATAACACCGGCATCGGCCAGTTGTTGAATGTCGGCACGTAGACCGTAATCGTCTGGCTTTACCCAGGGCTCTGCTGTTACTGATGCGCTCATAGCGCAAAAAAGAGAAGAAAGTAGAAAGATTCTGTTTCGCAAAGTTCAGATCCTTGTGATTAAGATTGCGGCTAAGTTTACCAATCTAACATGGCTATTGCAGTAAATAATCTATTTTATGGCGTTAAATTTGTGTATAAAAATGTAACCTAGCTATCGTAAAAACAATGGGGTTGATATACTGCTGCGCAAATAGGAAATAGAGAATGCAATGAGCAACAAACGACTTTTATTTATACCCGTATCATCGCCACAAGGAATAGGTGAATACATGCGCTCGTTGTTGCTAGCCCAAAGCCTTGAAAGTGAATGTCTAGGTTCACTTACCATCCACTTTGTTTTAAATAAACACACGAACTACGCTAAAAGCTGCCCATATGATACCACCTTGCTTGAGCGCTCTGCGACTAAAGAGCGCGATAAAGTGTGTGAAGTTATAGCCGATTTTAAACCTGACATTGTAATATTTGATTGTGCAGGGCGCGCTGCTCACATGAAAGCTGCAAAAAAAGTGGGTGCCAAAGTGGTGTTTATTTCTCAGCATGCGAAAAAGCGAGCGAAGGGCTTAAAACTTAACCGTATCAACTTAATTGATAGCCATTGGGTGGTACAGCCTGATTACTGCATTGAACCGCTGAGCTGGGCTGAAAAAGCTAAAATAGATATGTTTTCTTTGGCTATGCCTAAAAACGTGGGCCCTTACATAGCATTTTCATCAGCGAACGATACCAAACAGGTGTTGAAAAAATATCAGCTTGATGAACAAGGCTACTTTATTGTGAGTGCAGGCTCTGGCGGTCATGTACTAGATAATCAAAACTGTGCAGATGTATTTTTTGCCGCCGCAGAGCAAATTTCATTGCAAACAGGGTTAAAGGCGGTGGTGGTATTTGGCCCTAATTATGATAAAGCGTTGCCAGCATCAAATACGGTTATAAATTTGGATACGTTAGAAAATAGTGAGTTTTTGTCGCTTATGGAGCAAGCTAAATTTGCGTTGTTAAGTGCTGGCGACACGCTATTGCAGGCGATTGCTGTTAAAACGCCTGCTGTGGCATGCGCTATATCAAAAGATCAAACACAGCGCCTAGCAAGTTGCGCCACAACTGGCGTGGTAATTAAAGCAAACTTTGAGATTGAAGACATAGTAAATAAAGCCAGCGCTTTACTAATAGAGCCGCATTTTAACCAGCTACTAGAAAAATATTCTTTGCTTGAAAGCGCCCATAGCTATGAAGAAATAACGCAAGGGGTTAAAAGCATGATGATGGTTGCCGATAGATGAATATAGTGATTGTAATAGATTCGTTAGCGGGTGGCGGCGCCGAAAAAGTGATGCTAACCCTTGCTCAGCAGCTAGTAAAAACGCATAGCGTTACTATTTTATCGTTGGCTAATAAATATGAGTACACGATCCCTGCGAATATAAAGGTTGAAAGTTTATTCAGTGATAAAGCCACTAAAGTGGATCGCTTTTGGAAAATAAACAAAAGTGTAGCAAAACTAGAGGCGTGGTTTAATAACAAACAAAAACAAATTGGCCCCATAGATTTAGTGCTTAGCAATTTAGATAGAAGCAATAACTTATTGGCTAAAAGCCAAATTAAAAATGTTCACTTTGTTATGCATAACTCTGTTAATGCAGAGCTGGCGAGGCAAAAAAAGTTAGGCCCGTTTTCTTATTACTATCTTAAAAAGTCAAAGCAAAGCTTAAACGGTAAATCCTTGGTGTGCGTGTCTAAAGGGGTAGAGCAAGAAATTACCCAAGGGCGTTTAATTAGCCCAAGCGCCATCACAACTATTTATAATCCCTTTAATTTAGTGGATATAAAGCGCCTCTCAGATGAGGTTAATACGCAAATTCCACAATCACCGTATGTTATTCATGTAGGGCGGTTAGCTAAACAAAAGCGCCACGATATTTTATTTGCGGCATTTGCAAAGCTTGATAAAAAATACAAATTAGTCCTTTTATGCAATAAGCCTAGCAAAGCATTTAAGCTTGCAAAAACGTATGGCATTGAGGGACAACTTATAGTGCCAGGATTTGAGCAAAATCCGTATAACTGGATTAAGCAGGCTGAGGCATTAGTATTAAGCTCTGATTTTGAAGGGCTCCCTACAGTGTTAATTGAAGCATTAGCTGTTGGCACGCCTGTAGTAAGTACTAACTGTACGTTTGGGCCGCGCGAAATTTTAACAAACGACTTGGCTAAATATTTAGCGCCTGTAGGGCATAGCGATGAGCTAGCGGCTAAAATTGAGCTGGTTTTAAACACTAAGCCTAATGTAGATAATGCCGACATTTTACAAAAGGTAACGGCCGAACAGGTTGCTAAGCAATACCTAGCTTTGTGTGGTTAATTGCTCTTTATAAATAGCAAATAAAGTTTGCCAGTCATTACTTTGCCAATAAAAAGCGTTGTTACGTCCTTGCTCTTTTAAAAATGAGCGCTCTAAACGTGCCATATTACTTTGTTGCCATTGCTTGTTAGGTGGTTTTATTTCGCCGCGATCAAAGTCGATAATATAAACCTCGCCCGTTTCATTAAATAAAATATTATTTATATTCAAATCAGCGTGGTACACACCTTTTGAGTGAAATAGCGCAACAGTATTGGCAATGCGCTTGAGCTCATCTTCTGTTAGTGGGCGTTCAATTAAAATATCGAGCAGGCTTTTAGCCCCTTTTACAGCCTCTGTAATTATATCGCCACGATAAATTAAGCCTGCGGTTGTTACCTTGGCGGCAATGGGTTTTGGTACATTTAAGCCAAGCTCAATAAGCCTTATCATTAAGCTGAACTCTTTATACACACGGGTGTTTTTAAGCCCTGGGTAGAGGTACTGATCGCTTAACAACTTGCCAACTAAACCGCCGCGCCAATAGTGCCTAAGTACAGCGGTTAAATCATCGTGTTTAAAAAACCAGGCTGTGGCGCGGCCTTTTTTAGCACCGACTATTTTATTTTGCTGTTGCCAATAATCTGCATTGAACCAGTTTAAATCAACCTCGTTAAAATAATCTGGGTGGCTTAAAATAGTGTGCTTACCTTGCGTTAGTGTTTTAAACATAGCTCGTTAAAATAATTCAATAATGCGTGTATATTAACGTGTTTTATAGCGCAGCATAAGTGCTTGCATTAGTGCGAGTATAATTTAAGATCGCAGTCTATTATTTAAAGCCAAAGTGGAACGCGTGACTCAAGTGCCTAATTACTCCTCAATTTGTATTTTAAGACTCTCTGCCATTGGTGATGTGTGTCATGCCGTTAGTGCTGTACAAGCCATTCAAAAAGCACACCCCAATGCAAAAATAACGTGGGTAATGGGTAAAATAGAAGCCATGTTACTTGCCGATTTACCTGGGGTTGAGCTGGTGGTTTTTGATAAAAAACAAGGTAAGGATGCACTTAAAAAGTTAGCACATTCTTTTAAAGGGCAGCAGTTTGATGTGCTGCTTAATATGCAAGTCGCATTAAGAGCTGGCTTTGTTGCGCGCTGTATTCCGGCTAAAGTAAAAATAGGCTTTGATTGGGCACGTTCAAAAGAATTACATAGCTTGTTTATAAATAAACGAATAGCCCCACAAAAAGAAGCGCATGTGCTAGAGGGATTTAAAGGCTTTGCGGGCGCCATTGGAGTTAAAGACTATTCACCTACCTGGGATATGCCTTATACCTTAGCGGATGAGAACAAAGCAGATGCATTATTAGGGCCTGCATATTTGGCAAATAAGTTATTGGTAATATCTCCTGCGGCCAGTAAAGCACAGCGAAACTGGTTGCCTGAGCGCTACGCTGCCCTTGCTGATTACGCGCATGAGCAAGGCTTTAACGTGGTACTAACGGGCGGCCCAACTGAGCTTGAGGTTAATTTAGCTAATCAAATTATAAAACACAGTCACTGCACTATTTTAAACTTAGTCGGTAAAACAAAACTTAAAGAGCTGTTATGTGTGCTTAAGCGCGCTGATTTAGTTTTAGCCCCCGATACCGGCCCAGCGCATATGGCGGTAACGGTAGGTACGCCGGTTATTGGTTTATATGCGCATTCTAATCCTGCACGTACAGGCCCTTATTTATATCAAGACTACGTAGTTGAGGTGTATCATCAAAACCTGCTAAAGCAAACGGGTAAAACAGCTCAACAATTGCCTTGGGGTACTCGCGTTAAGGGAGATGACCTTATGAGCCAAATAAGCGTAGAAAGTGTTAAAACTATGTTTGATCATGTGGTACAAAAAGAGTCTATAAAATGAGTGTAACAGAAAAAAACAAAGCACTTTTTTTAGACCGAGATGGCGTGGTAAATATTGATCATGGCTATGTGTATCAAAGTGAAAAATTTGAATTTATAGACGGTGTGTTTAGTACCTGTAAAGCATTTTATGATGCAGGTTATAAAATTATCATAGTGACTAATCAATCAGGAATAGGGCGAGGTTACTACACTGAAGATGACTTTTTAGCTTTAACTCAGTGGATGAAAACACAATTTAGTAAGCACAATATTAAAATTACAGATGTGTATTTTTGCCCGCACCATCCCAAAAAAGCGATAGCGCAATATTTAAAACAGTGCCAGTGTAGAAAGCCAGCTCCAGGTATGCTGTTACAAGCTATGCAAGAGCATAATATTGACCCTTCGAGCAGTGTTATGGTGGGTGATAAACTTAGCGATATGCAAGCGGCACAAAAAGCGGCTATTAGCACGCGAGTGCTAGTTCGCTCTGGCCAACAATTTGACGAAACCGCAAAACAATACGCCGATTTAGTGATTGACTCTATTAACGATTTACCAGCACACTACTTGGTATAAAGTGCGTTTATATTTTCGCAACTGAAGTGTTAAGTATTGCTGCCATTACCTGTATTAGCGACGAGCTGCAAACAGTGCATTTTACTTGTTAAACTTTTACAATACACCTCAACATAAACAGTGGCTTTAATGTTGTTGTTTACCCGTTCATTTAATTGGAGACTACAGATGAGAGCATCTGCTTTTTTTAGCCAACTACAAGAGCAAATTGAAGACGTTAAAGCGCAAGGTTTGTATAAAAGTGAGCGTATTATTACCTCGCAGCAACAAGCTCAAATAGAAGTTGCATCTGGCGATAAAGTTATTAATTTTTGTGCTAACAATTACTTAGGCTTAGCAAATAGCCCTGAGCTAATTGAAGCAGCGCAAGGTGGTTTAGATGACCATGGCTTTGGTGTTGCTTCAGTACGTTTTATTTGTGGCACGCAAGATATTCATAAAACACTTGAGCAAAAAATTAGTGCGTTTTTAGAAACCGAAGATACAATTTTATACTCGTCTTGTTTTGATGCTAACACGGGCCTATTTGAAACTATTTTAGGCGCTGAAGATGCTATTATTTCTGACTCTCTAAATCACGCATCAATTATTGATGGCGTACGCTTATGTAAAGCTAAGCGTTTTCGTTATGCTAATAACGATATGGAGGATCTTGAAAAGCAACTTATTGCAGCTGATGAAGCGGGCGCTAAAACAAAATTAATTGCCACCGATGGCGTGTTTTCGATGGATGGCGTAATTTGTAACCTTGAAGCTGTGTGTGACCTTGCTGATAAGTATGATGCATTAGTGATGGTTGATGACTCACATGCGGTAGGTTTTGTTGGCGAAAACGGTAAAGGCACGCCTGAGTACTGTAATGTGCTTGACCGTGTAGATATTATTACCGGCACGCTAGGTAAAGCGCTGGGCGGTGCATCAGGCGGTTATACATCAGGTAAAAAAGAAATTGTTGAATGGCTACGTCAGCGTTCACGCCCTTACTTATTCTCAAATTCATTAGCGCCTTCAATTGTAACTGCGTCAATTAAAGTACTCGAAATGCTTGAAAATGGTGGCGAGTTACGCGCTAAACTTTGGTCAAATGCTAAATATTTCCGTGAGCAAATGGAAGCCGCTGGCTTTACGTGTGCGGGTAAAGATCATGCCATTATTCCTGTAATGCTTGGCGATGCTAAAGTTGCTTCATTAATGGCGGATAAACTACTCGCTGAAGGCATTTATGTAACCGGCTTTTCGTTCCCTGTTGTGCCAAAAGGCCAAGCGCGTATTCGTACACAAATTTCTGCTGCGCACAGTATTGAACAACTAGACACCGCAATTGCTGCCTTTACCCGTATTGGTAAAGAAATGGGCGTTATTTAATTTTTTATAAACCGAAGTATTGCTTCGGTTTTTTAGTTGAGTGTTAACTATGAAAGCTTTATCAAAATTAAAAGCCGAAACCGGCATCTGGATGACCGACGTACCCAAGCCTGAAGTAGGGCATAATGATCTACTCATTAAGATTCGTAAAACTGCGATTTGTGGCACCGACGTTCATATTTATAAATGGGATGAGTGGTCACAAAAAACCATTCCGACCCCTATGGTCGTAGGCCATGAGTACGTGGGTGAAGTGGTTGATATGGGCCAAGAAGTACGTGGCTTTGCAGTAGGTGACCGCGTATCTGGCGAGGGGCATATTACGTGTGGGCATTGTCGTAACTGTCGTGCTGGTCGTGTGCATTTGTGCCGAAATACAACCGGTGTAGGCGTTAACCGCGAAGGCGCATTTGCAGAATATTTAGTTATTCCGGCCTTTAATGCGTTTAAAATTCCTGACAATATTTCTGACGAGCTTGCGTCTATTTTTGACCCGTTTGGTAATGCTGTGCACACCGCTTTATCGTTTGATTTAGTGGGTGAAGATGTGCTTATTACAGGGGCAGGACCAATTGGTATTATGGCGGCGGCCGTTGCTAAGCATGTGGGTGCTCGCCATGTTGTGATTACCGATGTTAACGAATACCGTTTAGAGCTTGCGCGTAAAATGGGCGCTACACGAGCCGTAAACGTTGCGAATGATAAGCTTGAAGATGTAATGAATGAGCTAGGTATGACTGAAGGCTTTGATATTGGCCTTGAAATGTCAGGTGTGCCAAGCGCCTTTAATTCTATGTTAAATAACATGAACCATGGTGGCAAAATTGCCATGTTGGGTATTCCACCATCAGATATGGCCGTAGATTGGAATAAAGTTATATTTAAAGGCTTAGTGATCAAAGGTATATATGGTCGCGAGATGTTCGAAACGTGGTACAAAATGGCAAGCTTGATTCAATCAGGCCTTAATTTAGACCCTATTATTACGCATCAATATTCGGTAGATGACTTCCAAGCTGGCTTTGATATGATGATTTCAGGTCAATCTGGTAAAGTAATTTTAAACTGGGAATAGTTTAAAGTTTGCATACAGAGGCGGCTTAAGCCGCCTTTTTATTATATTTTTAAAAGAGATTTCAATGGCATTTAAACATATATCTATAGCACAAACGCACGAATTGCTTGATAAAGAAGATGTAGTGATCGCAGATATACGCGATCCTAACTCGTACCAAGCAGGGCATATTCCTGGCTCCGAAGCGCTTTCAAATGCCAATATAGCTCAGTTTATGATGGAAAAAGAGTTCGATCAGCCCATTATTATTGTTTGCTACCACGGCATGAGCTCACAAGGTGCGGCTAGTTATTTAGTAGAGCAGGGCTTTGAAGATGTATATAGCATGGATGGTGGCTTTACGGCTTGGGAAGCGGCTTACAGCGAGAAAGTGGAACGATGATTGAGCTAGGTAGTTTAAATAATCCTCGTGCCGCACAGGGCTTTATAGATTATTTAAAAAGCCAAGGCTTTGAAGGGCAACTGCGCAGTGCTGATGGCAGTAATGTTATTATTTGTGTTGCGGGCGAGCACTTTCATCAAGTGCAACCTTTGTGGGCTGAATTTGTACAAAACCCCAATCATGAGCGTTATCAACAAGCCTCTTGGGATGTGGGCAGTACGCAATCTGGCTTAACGTATCAGGGACAGTCGCTTAATTTAGTGGCGCGCTTTAAAGCACTAAGCTGGCTAAATAAAACCGTAAGTATTGTAAGCGTTGCTATTTACTTTGCATTTTTATTGGGTGGCTTTGAGCAAATTTATACTGCTTTGCAGTTTAGCCCGAGCCAACCACTGAACTGGTTAACGCCGGCACTTGTTCATTTTAGCGCAATGCACATTGTATTTAACCTAATTTGGTGGATGTCGTTAGGTGATAATATTGAAAAGCAATGCGGCAAGCTGAGTTTAGTTGGGCTATTTGTGGTTACTGCACTTATTAGTAACTGGGCTCAGTTTTTAATTGTGGGGCCTAACTTTGGCGGCTTAAGTGGCGTTGTGTATGGTTTATTGGGTTTTTGTTGGATTCACAGCTATTTAAACCCTAAGCAACCTGCGCTAGTTAGCACTGCCATTATTGGCTTTATGTTAATTTGGCTGGTACTTGGTTTTGCTGATGTGTTGTTTGTTGGTATGGCTAATTGGGCGCATTTAGGTGGGCTTTTAAGCGGCATGGCTTATGCCGTAACCGCTAATTTATTTAATGCTAAAAAAGCGTAAGCTTAGTGGTATAAATACTTAGTAAATAATACTTCACGAATAATCTCTTGGCCTGTTTCTTCTTTTAGCAGGCTTTTTAATTTTTCGGCACACTTTGCTCTAATTTCTTCACGCCCAGTAAGCGACTTTATTTTTTCTTCAGGTTCTTTAGATAGTATTTCTACTAACGCATCGCGTAAAAGCGGGGTATGGTGCTCTACAATAGCAATATCTGCATTATTGCTAAGCATTAAATCTATAGTCACGCGTACATAGCCCATTTTTTTACTTGAAGCGCCTATGTAATTGGTAATTATGTCTGGCTCAAAACCAAAATAGCCCACTGTCGATTCCGCTTTTGCCGAAAAGCTAAAACAGTTTAGGATCAGTGCTAAAAAACCTGCGTATACTATTTTTTTCATCTTTAGTGTGTTTCCATTTTCTTAATACAAATAGTTTATACTTAATAGCGCCTAATAAACAGCTCCTGCAATTATTTATCGGCAGTAAAACATCACTTTTTCAAATGCTTTGGCAATGTTATCATCGTCTCGGTTTTTATTTTATTGAGCTATTGTGATTACATTTCCGCTTTCTATATCTGCCAATTGGCAATGTGCTTCTTTGGTAAATAACTTATCTGCGTTAGAGCAAGAGTGGCTATTTGAGCTACATTCATTAACCGCTAAATTAAAAAGTAATGCACAAAGTTTTAGTGTAAAAGTGCTTAATGAGCAAACTTTTACCCTAAGCGATGCACAGCAACAACTACTTGGCTCAAATACAAATAAAGCACTTAATCGCGAGGTGCTTTTATTGTGTGACAATACACCCATGGTGTATGCCCAAAGTTGGCTGCCCAGTACACAAACGCAAACAACACTACATAATATGGGCGCACGCCCTTTAGGTGATGTTATTTTTCAGCACCCTGAACTTACCCGAAGTAATATTGAGATAGGGCGCTTTGACTCAGAGCATGCGCTGCAGTCACTTGTTAAAGAGTTGAATTTAACTACGCACCCTTTATTAGGTCGTCGTAGTGTGTTTTCTATTAATGATTATCACTTTTTAGTGTGCGAAGTATTTTTACCCGGAGCCTATTTGTACTCATGAAATTAGCCCCTTTGCAATTACAGCATAGCCCTTTTTATATTCAGCTCATGCGCATTGACAAACCTATCGGTACATTACTATTACTGTGGCCTACTTATTGGGCTCTATGGCTTGCAAACGCTGGTATGCCAAGCCTAGTTAACTTTATTGTATTTACCTTAGGCGTAATTGTTATGCGCAGTGCTGGCTGCGTTATTAACGATTTTGCAGATAGAAAAATAGACGGCTCAGTTAAGCGTACAGCAGGGCGGCCTTTGGCCACCGGACAAGTAAGTGCAGGTGAAGCACTGAGTTTATTTATATTACTGATAGCCATTGCTTTTGTATTGGTGTTACTACTTAGCATCAACACTATTTTATTGTCATTTGGGGCGTTGGCACTGGCATTTTGCTACCCGTTTATGAAACGCTATACACA
This sequence comes from Pseudoalteromonas sp. Angola-4, assembly GCF_028599265.1. Lineage (NCBI taxonomy): Bacteria > Pseudomonadati > Pseudomonadota > Gammaproteobacteria > Alteromonadales > Pseudoalteromonadaceae > Pseudoalteromonas > Pseudoalteromonas sp. Angola-4. The sequence goes on from NZ_JAQREK010000001.1 coordinate 28,906, forward strand.
TCTTCCGCAGGTAGTCTTAGGCGCTGCATTTGGTTGGGCGATACCTATGGCATATATGGCATCAATAGACTCATTACCGCTGCAGGCGTGGCTGTTATTTGTTGCAAATATTTGTTGGACGGTAGCGTACGACACTATGTATGCCATGGTCGACAGAGATGACGATTTAAAAATAGGGGTTAAATCTACTGCTATTTTATTTGGTAAATACGACCGCCATATTATATTTTTATTAAACGCTAATTTTATAGCGTTGTTGGCGCTTATTGGCTTAATTAACCAGCTAGGCTTGGCGTTTGTTGCAGGTTTATGTACTGCCGCTGGGTTACTTATTTATCAGCAAGTGCTTATTCATAAACGTGCGCGTGATGCATGTTTTAAAGCGTTTTTAAATAATCACTATGTTGGATTAGCTATTTTTGTTGGCTTGTTCTTGTCATTTGTATTTGCGCGTTAATTTCATCTCAACGCTATTAATTTAACCTCAGCATAGCCACTAGTTGTTGTGGCTATGTTGGTTTTATCGTGGTGGGTCAATTACTCCACTTATTGAGGCGTTTTTTCTAAACCACCCAGCAATAGAGTAGCGCTCATTAATGGCAGGTAATACTTCGTGCGCAAAACGCTCGCTTTCAAACATAACGAGTGTCCCCGCGGTGGGTTTGATTATTATCTCTACTTGCTTACTTTTTGGCTTGTAAATAACAAGCTCGCCGCCTTGCTCGGGCGTATTTAAATAAAGGATTGTTGTAAATACGCGGTTAGATCGCCCTTTAAATGCATCAAAATGCTTTTTATAAAAGTCGCCTTGGGTGTATTTAGCGTAGTGGCACTCATAATCAAATAAGCCCATAAAAAACTGTCGATTAAGTGTGGTTTTTATACTTTCCATTATTGCTTGATAAGTTAGCTGTGCTTGTGAGCTGCCATCAAACCAATAGGTTTTATCTTTACGAATGGTTTTATCTATTTGTAAGTCATTTAAACGGCCAATACCTGCAGCGCTAAAATGCGGGTTAATACGGTGGCAATCGGTGATTAAACTCTCTACTAGCTCGCTAATAAGTGCGTTAGGTATAACAACATAACCATGGGTTTCTATTGCATCTAAATAAACATCAGAACTAAAAAGTGTGTTCATTTATGTCTGTTGATTAAAAAAGGTGCGACAGTGTAGCCTAAAAAAATTTAATAGCTAGTGGTTTGTGCTCTGCTATTTAAGCAAATAAAAACCTAACGCGTAAGCATAAAAACTAAAAGGGCTTTTTAGGTTAAGCTGCTGTGCTGCAGGTTTTGGTAACAAGAAGAGTAAATCAGTAAGGGCTATCTAAATTGGTTGCCCTTAAAAGGTTTAAGGGCAATACGGTATGCTATTTTTATCTTGGCTTAAGTAATAGTCGTAGATGCTTTTTTGATAAGAGATAATAAATGGTCAATGTGTTCGCTAACTGCTGCTTGTTGGCTTGTTTGTATAACAAGTTGTTCGTGACTTAAGTCTTTATTTGTTTTTAGCTGTACAAGCTCTGTGTGCTCTGCAAGAGTGCTCGCGTGTTCAATACTTGCAATAGCAAAGTGATCTGATTTAACCAACCCTGACATTACTTGCTCAATGCTGCCTACCTTAATGCTAGCCGATTTGTTGAGCATGTCGATGGCTTCGTTAAGCATGCTTTGTACTTGTTTAGACTGAGAAAAACAGCCGTACATAGGGTAGCTATCTAAATCGTGTTTGCTGATATCGCTTTTATTTGCTAACGGATGATGTTTAGAAACAAACAATACCAGTTGGTCTGGCAGGTGTATGTCGCTGCCGATGCTGTTAATTGCCTGCGAATAAACACTGATATCAATCTCGCCCTCTTGCAGTTTGCGTGCAAGTTCGTGCTGCTCTTGCAATTGCATTTCTATTTTAACATGGGGGTATTGTGCTAAAAATTGCCCGCATGAGATAGGTACTACACTGCTGGCTTTGTTGGTATAGCCAATGACTAACTTTTCGTCAGTATTGCCGTTAACCGATTGAGAAATTCGTTTTTTTGTATGCTCAAGTTCGGCAAGGGTGTTTTTGGCGTAATCAAGAAATAGCTCGCCTTCGGGTGTTAACTTTACTGAACGTGTTGAGCGTTTCACCAGTTCGTACCCCATTTCGTCTTCTAGGGTTTGAATGCTGCGCGTTAGCGCTGATGTACTAATTTGAGTTTGTTCGGCTGCTTGTCTGAAGTGGCGTAACACACCAAGCGCTACAAATTGTTCTAACTGTTCAAATCTCACTTTATAGTCCCTTTTTATAAGTAAGTCGCGTGTGCCGCGAACATCAATAATATTAGATTCGAGCTTTCAAAAAGCGAAGCCTAATATGTAACTGTGTTTGCAAATTTATGACATATTTGCCTCAGCATATCCCTCTTTTAGTATTATTTAAAGAGAAGACGCATTTAAAAGTATTACCAATTAGGCTTATTTATAGTGATTTATTACTCTATTTAAAACTAAGCTATGTTAGCAAGTAAGACTAAATACAATGACTTAGGTGCTTTGATGCTTTTAAAAGTAATACTTTAGACATAATTTAGCATTAATTAATAAAAAAGTATGCCAGAAAAAAGGCTATAGGAAAATCCTACGTAGTGATTTGTAATGAAGTGAGGCATAAACGCTTATAGTTTTAGATTATGCCATCGCTTTATTATTGTTTAAGATTTTAGAAAAATAAGCCGCTAAGGCTTATTACTTTTGTTAGTAAAGTTTTTAGTAATGCGGTTACTTAGGGGTTTGTCTTCAATACTTTGTAGCTCTATTTCTATGGCGTCGCACGAAATATGAATTTCAAATAACGATGTTAATAACGAAAGGCTTAAGCACGCTAAGCTCACCCCAAACAAAATAATGCCTGTGGTATTAAATTCTATAAATAAGGCAAACATTGATAGCGTACACAATAAAAAAGACGCCACACCATACACTTGCATGGTACGTATTAGCTTAATGCGCTTTCTTAAGTTTGTTATTTGAGCCACAACAACGGGGCGAATAGATTCACCTTCTCGTGAATTTAATTCTCGGATTAATTGCGCTAGTACTAAAAAGCGGTTTGTGTAAGCAAGCAGCAACAGTGAGATTGCTGGAAAAAGTAAACCTGGGGTAGTAAGTGTCATTGTTTTATCCTAAAAAGTTACCTGCTATACACTTTAGTAGAGTATCGTAGGATATTGTAAACACAAAATAATTGAGGTGATAATTGCAAAATATTAATACTCATAGTACTCAGCAAGCTTTTCAGTGGGTAACGCTCTACAAAGCAGATAACACATTAGAGGCAAATATAATCAAAGGGCTGTTATTAAGCGCGGGAATTGAGTGCCAAATTCAAGGTGAAATGCTTCAAGGCGCCTTAGGCGAAATCCCCTTTGAACAAACCCAAGTAAGTGTGCAGGTTTATTCGATAAAAGAGCGCCACGCGCGCGAAATATTGGTAAACTACCAACAAGTAAAACAATCCGCTCCAGATTGGGTATGCCCTAACTGTAATGAGCATAATGGATCAACATTTGATTTTTGTTGGTCATGTGAGACGTTAAGAAATGACAAAAGCGAATAACTTTCAGCGTATTAGAGAGCTAAACTACTTACAAAAAGCGGTGTTAGCAAGTGCTTTAATTGAGCGTATGTTACCTAATTATGGTTTATTTAGTGAAGCCACCGGTTTTGGTGATGAAGCCTTATTACGCAGTGCGTTAAATGTTTGCTGGGAAAAAATATTACTACCAAAAAGTAAAATAGATCTCGAAAAACAAGTAGAAAAAATTGAGCCAAATGTACCTGAACTTGCCGACTTTGATATGTTTGGCACTTACCCCGCAATAGACGCTGCAACCTCGCTTTTGAGCCTAATGCACGGCTTGATGGGGCAAGACGAGCAAGAATTTATAAGTGTTAGTAAAATATCGCAAGCAACGGTGGCGCGTTTTATTGAATACCAAATGACGGTTGAAGGTGAAGTGGCTGACAATAAAGCCGTACGAGAACACCCATTAATGCAATACGAAATTGAAGTTTTGAGTGAGCTAATCGACTTTGTAGAAAATATGGGCCGCGTGACTTCTGAAAACGTTAAGGCACTTAAAAAGCAGGCCGTTGCAGATGGACAAACCAATATTGGTTTGGCGTTATAGTTGTAATTAATTAACTGTGGTTAATTGCTCTCTAGCAATTTTTAGCGTTTATTACGTTGAACTTAGTAAAAACCTTAGCTAGAGAATGATAAAATTAAATAGTTTTAAATATGTGTGTAAATCTCTTAACCACAGTGCAGGTTAAGCAGTAAATAAAGGCAGGAGAAGTAAAGTGCGAATTTTAGGCATTGAGTCATCGTGTGATGAAACCGGTATTGCAATTTACGATGATGAAAAAGGCTTATTGGCTCACCAGTTATACAGCCAAGTAAAAGTACATGCAGATTATGGCGGTGTTGTACCTGAGCTTGCATCGCGCGATCATGTTCGTAAAACCCTGCCACTTATTGACGCTGCGTTTGCTCAAGCCGGTTGTGGCCCTGAAGATTTAGATGGCATTGCATACACCGCAGGCCCTGGTTTAGTAGGGGCGTTATTGGTAGGTACCTCTATTGGCCGCTCTTTAGCCTATGGTTGGGATATTCCAGCTGTTGCCGTGCATCATATGGAAGGGCATTTACTTGCACCTATGCTTGAAGAAAACGTGCCTGAGTTTCCCTTTATTGCTTTGCTCGTGTCGGGCGGCCATACCATGATGGTAAAAGTAGCCGGTATAGGCCAGTACGAAGTATTGGGTGAATCTGTTGATGATGCCGCAGGTGAAGCATTTGATAAAACAGCTAAACTGCTAGGGCTTGATTACCCAGGCGGCCCTCGACTAGCTAAAATGGCTGAGCAAGGTGTTGCAAAACGGTTTGTTTTTCCACGCCCTATGACGGATAAGCCAGGCCTTGATTTTAGCTTTAGTGGCTTAAAAACAGCAGCTTCTATAGCGATTCGCGAAAATGATGATGACGCACAAACCAAAGCAGATATCGCCCATGCGTTTCAAACAGCAGTGATTGATACATTGGTTATTAAGTGTAAGCGTGCTCTAAAACAAACTGGAATAAAACGTTTAGTGATTGCCGGCGGAGTAAGTGCAAATACACAGCTGCGCTTACAGCTTGAGCGTGTTATGCAAGGTATGAAAGGACAGGTTTACTACCCACGTACTGAGTTTTGTACTGATAATGGCGCAATGATTGCCTATGCTGGTATGCAGCGCTTAAAAGCAGGCCAGTTTGCCACACTCGACATGAAAACCAAACCGCGTTGGCCAATAGACAGCTTAGAAGCGATTTAGCATCAATAATTATTGATTTTTTTCATTAGTGGGTGCTTTTTTAGCGCCCACTTTTGGTTCTTCACCTTTAAAAAGGCGAATAATATTGGTGCGATGACGAAATATAATTAGCACGGTAATAAAGGTTACCGGTAGGGTGTAAAGCGGTTTAATCAACCACGTATACAGTGGAGCAAGCGAAACCGTGACCAAAGCGCCTAATGAAGAAAAGCGCGTAATAGCAACCACAATAATCCAGGTACTTATTAACAGCCCCGCCAACGATAAACCAATCGGCAATAAAGAGCCAAACGCAGTGGCTACCGCCTTTCCGCCTTTAAAGCTAAAAAATAGTGGGTACATATGCCCTAAGCACGCGGCAACGGCGACCAAACCAAGTGCTAAAGGCGTTAGGTCTAAAAAATACGCCCCCCATACGGGGATGGTGCCTTTTAAAATATCAAACACTAATACTAAGCACGCAGGAAAGGCTCCACCTAAACGATACACATTTGTGGCACCTGGGTTATTTGAACCGCTGCTGCGAGGGTCTGGCAGTTTGAATAGCCGAGACACTAATATAGCCGATGAAATCGACCCTAATAAGTAGGCTAAAACAAACAGTAAAATGGCTAACACAAAGTCCCTTATTTTTTAATTGCTATACCCATCGATAGCACTTTTACGCTATTATTGGCGGCACAATTTATCGTGAAAATTATTAACTGCTGTATTTTGCAGTTAATCTAGCTATTTGGCTATTGTAGAAGTAATTTTTACATATTTAAACACTGCTTAAAGCATATACAGTATTAATTTTATCAATGCATTGTATGCTTAGAGAGTGTTTATAGTTATTTGGAGTATCAATGGATAAGGTTTTTATATCTCAACTACACGTCGACACAATTATTGGAGTGTACGACTTTGAAAAAGAAAGTAAACAAAGCCTTTATTTTGATATTGAAATGCTCAGCGATATAAAGCCTGCAGCAGCAAATGATGACATTAATTTAGCACTGGATTATGCAAAAGTAAGCGAGCGAGTGATTGAGCACACTACGGCTAAGCCGGTTGAGTTACTTGAAACCTTAGTAGAGCAACTAGCAACTATTATATTAACCGAATTTAATACACCACAAGTAACAATTAGAGTGAGCAAACCGGCCGCTGTAGCGCAAGCAAACACCGTAGGTGTAGAAATAACACGCACAAAGGCTATGAGCTAAATGGCGCAAATTTATATCAGCTTAGGCTCAAATATAAATAAAGCGCATTATATTCGCTGTGCGCTTGATGCACTTGAGCAACACTTTACAGATATTGTGCATTCATCTGTTTTTGAAAGCGAAGCAGTAGGGTTTAAAGGTAATAACTTTTATAACTCGGTGGTGGCTGCTACCACATCAATGCCGCTTGAGCGTGTTTGTAAGTTATTAAAACAAATAGAGCGAGATAACGGGCGTAAAGCGGATGATAAAAAATTTAGCCCCCGTACATTAGATTTAGATCTGCTCTTTTACGATGACGTTATTTGCGACTCGCCTGCACAATTACCTCGCGATGAAATTACCAAAAACGCTTTTGTACTTCAGCCTCTTTGTGAAGTCGCCCCCAATTTTTATCACCCCGTTGCTAAGCAAACTATTGCTGCGCTATGGAGTGCGTATAACAACCCTCAACAAAAACTATGGAAGGTGGAGTTTTCTAACCCATGAGTATTTTAGAAATAATTATTTTAGCCCTGATACAAGGATTTACTGAGTTTTTACCTATTTCGAGCTCAGCTCACTTAATTTTACCTTCGCAAATTTTGGGGTGGGAAGACCAAGGCCTTGCTTTTGATGTGGCTGTGCATGTTGGTACGTTAATAGCGGTTGTTATTTATTTTCGTAAAGAAGTGGCTGATATTCTTAGCGCCTGGTTTAAATCGTTTGGCGCCCAAGGCACCACCGACGACAGTAAACTTGGCTGGTGGATTATATTGGGCACTGTACCTGCTGCGTTATTAGGCTTATTGCTAAAAGACGTTGTTGAGCTGTACCTGCGCAGTGCGTGGGTTATAGCAGCTACGACTATTATTTTTGGTTTATTACTTTGGTACGCCGATGCCAAAGGTAAGCAAATGAAAACAATTTATCAGCTTAACTGGAAAACAGCGCTGCTTATTGGCTTTGCTCAAGCGGTGGCTATGATCCCAGGTACCTCTCGCTCTGGCATTACCATGACAGCGGGTTTATTGCTGGGCATGAACAAACAAAGCGCAGCGCGTTTTTCGTTTTTACTCGCTATACCTATTATTTCTATGATGGGTCTTTACTACACGATAGAGCTGGCTTTAGGCGATCATGTGGTTGATTGGAGCACATTAATTTTAGGTGTAGTCCTTTCGTTTTTATCGGCGTACGCCTGTATTTTCATGTTTTTAAAAGTGATAGAACGAATGGGCATGCTGCCGTTTGTAATTTACAGACTTTTACTTGGTGTAGGCTTAATTGTATTTTTAACGCTGTAATTTAGCTTATTACCAGCAAGCCCTCTTACTTAGGTAAGAGGGCTTTTTTATTTTATTAACGCTGTTTTAGCATCAGTGAATTGACGAGACGCGCATAGTCACGAAGCCTAAAATTTGGCATTATAGCGCCATTAAACTTCACAGACGTGCGAAGTACGAAAGGATTTAAAAAGTTATGCATATTCATATATTAGGCATTTGCGGCACCTTTATGGGCGGTATAGCGGCTATTGCTCAATCGCTTGGCCATAAAGTGACTGGCTCTGATCAAAATGTTTACCCGCCGATGAGCACTCAACTTGAGCAGCTGGGCATTGAGCTAACCCAAGGTTACGACGTAAAACAGTTAGAGCCAAAGCCAGATATGGTGGTTATTGGTAATGCCATGAGCCGAGGTAACCCCTGTGTAGAATATGTGTTAGATAAAGGCTTGCCGTATACATCAGGGCCAGAGTGGCTTAAACATAACCTATTGCAAAATGCTTGGGTGCTTGCGGTGGCAGGCACACATGGCAAAACTACCACAGCAAGCATGCTGGCGTGGATTTTAGAGTATGCAGGTTTAAAACCTGGGTTTTTAATTGGTGGTATAGTTCAAAACTTTGGTGTGTCAGCCAAAGTGGGCGAAACCCCGTTTTTTGTAATAGAAGCAGATGAATACGATACCGCTTTTTTTGATAAGCGCAGCAAGTTTGTGCATTACTTACCACGTACGCTCATTTTAAATAACCTTGAGTTTGACCACGCCGATATTTTTGACGATTTAAACGCAATAAAAAAACAATTTCATCACTTAATGCGTACATTACCTCATACTGGCAAGGTAATTTGGCCAAAAGACGATGTCGCACTTGATGATGTTATTAAGCAAGGGCTCTGGAGCGAAAGTGAAACCCTAAATGGTGATTGGCATTATGACTTGCTAAGCGCTGATGGTAGCCAATTTAATGTGCTTTTAAACAATGAACTTCAAGGCACAGTTAATTGGCAGGCAATAGGCGAGCATAATGTTAAAAATGCCATTATGGCTATCGCGGCAGCGCGCCATGTAGGTATAGCCGTTGAGCATAGCATTGCAGCGCTTGAAGAGTTTATTAGCCCTAAACGGCGTATGGAGCTTAAAGCCGACATAAATAACATTAAAGTGTACGACGATTTTGCGCACCACCCAACAGCCATTAAAACCACGCTTGCGGGGTTACGTGCAAAAGTGGGTGATGAAAAAATTATTGCTATTTTAGAGCCTCGCTCAAACACCATGAAGATGGGTGTACACCAACATACGCTACTTGCTTCGTTAAGTGATGCCGATGACGTGCTGTTATTTGAGCCCGACAACCTAAATTGGTCTCTTAAAGCGCAAGCCGATAATGCCGGTATGCGGTGTTTTAATAGTACGCAAATGATTATTGACACTGTGCTTGAAAATATCATGCCAAATCAGCACATATTAATTATGAGCAATGGCGGTTTTAATGGCTTACATCAACACTTAGTTGATGGTTTAGCTAAAAAATACAGCGGAGAATAATGTGCAGTTTAAAGATAAAATTACATTGGCGTTTAGTGGTGCTTCAGGCGCGCCTTACGGTTTAAGATTGCTTGAAGTATTACTCGCGCAGCAATTTCAAGTGTATGTACTTATATCAAGTGCTGCGCGCGTGGTGCTTGATACAGAGTCAAACATTAAACTCTCAGCTAATGAAGATAAAGCAACCGAGCAGTTAAGTGCTTTATTTAATGCCAAGCCAGAGCAGTTAAAAGTATTTGGTAAAGATAACTGGTTTAGCCCTGTAGCTTCAGGCTCTGCGGCGCCTAAAAAAATGGTAGTATGCCCGTGCAGTGCAGGGTCTGTGTCTGCTATTGCACTCGGTGCATCAGATAACCTACTCGAGCGTGCAGCCGATGTGGTTATTAAAGAGCGAGGGCAATTAATTTTAGTGCCACGCGAAACTCCCTTTAGCGAAATTCATCTTGAGAACATGTTAAAGCTTGCGCGTTTAGGGGTCACTATTATGCCCGCTGCGCCTGGTTTTTATCACAAGCCACAACGTATTGAAGACTTAGTTGATTTTATGGTGGCGCGAATTTTAGATCATTTAAACATTGAACATAACCTAACTAAACGTTGGGGTTATGGTGAGGGTAAATAATGAATAAGCAAAATGTTGCTTTAAATATAAAAGGCCTGACCAAGGTTTATAAAAACGGTGTAGAGGCCGTGAAAGGTGTTGATTTACAAGTTTTTGAAGGCGACTTTTTTGCCTTACTTGGCCCAAATGGTGCCGGTAAGTCGACCACTATTGGTGTTATTTCGTCCTTGGTAAATAAATCACAAGGTAAGGTGGAAGTGTTTGGTCACAACATCGATACCGACCTTGAAGCTGCTAAAGCGCATTTAGGCCTTGTGCCACAAGAGTTTAACTTTAGTCAGTTTGAAACGCTTGGCCAAATATTGGTAAATCAAGCAGGCTACTACGGTGTTACCCGCGCAGAAGCGCATAAGCGTGCCGATAAATATTTAACTCAGCTTGGCTTATTAGAAAAAAAAGACAAGCAAGCACGTACGCTTTCTGGGGGTATGAAACGCCGTTTAATGATTGCCCGCGCATTAATGCATGAGCCAAAGCTACTAATATTAGATGAACCCACTGCAGGGGTTGATATAGAGCTGCGCCGCTCAATGTGGGACTTTTTACGCCAAATTAATGAGCAAGGCGTAACGATAATTTTAACCACGCATTACCTTGAAGAAGCCGAGCTGTTATGTAAAAACATCGCCATTATTGATACTGGCCGTATTGTTGAAAACACCACTATAAAAGCGTTACTAGCTAAGCTTGATAAAGAAACCTTTGTGCTCGATTTAAAACAGCCAGCACAGCCAGTTACCCTTGAGGGGTACTCGTTTAGCATGCCTGATGAGCACACCATAGAAGTTGAAGTGGCTAAATCTCAAGGCTTAAATGCAGTTTTCAGTGCGCTAACCGAGCAAGGCAACACTGTTTTGAGTATGCGTAATAAAGCAAACAGATTAGAAGAGTTATTTGTAGGATTACTAGAGCAAGGGCGGGGCGAATAAATGTTTAAATATGGCGTAGCCTTAAAGAGTTTATGGATTAAAGAGTGTATTCGTTTTTTACGTATTTGGGTGCAAACCTTAGTGCCGCCGGCGATTACGATGAGTTTATACTTTGTTATTTTTGGTAATTTAATTGGCTCACGTATTGGTGAAATGGGTGGTTTTAGCTACATGGAATTTATTGTTCCGGGGCTAATAATGATGTCGGTTATTACCAACTCATATTCTAATGTTGCTTCTAGTTTTTATTCAACCAAGTTTCAAAAAAGTATTGAAGAGCTATTGGTTGCGCCTGTGCCTAATTACATAATTGTACTTGGTTATATGGGCGGCGGTATGACCCGCGGCATGATGGTGGGCTTTATTGTTACCTGTGTATCGCTATTGTTTGTGGATATTCAAATACACAATATATTTGTAATTATGGCGACGGTAATTTTAACCTCAGCGGTGTTTGCACTAGGTGGTTTAATTAACGCTATTTACGCCAATAGTTTTGACGATATTAGTATTATCCCAACCTTTATTTTAACGCCACTAACATACTTAGGTGGCGTATTTTATTCAATTACGCTACTGCCAGAGTTTTGGCAAAATGTATCGCAGATAAACCCAATTATTTATATGGTTAATGCGTTTCGTTATGGCTTTTTAGGCGTGTCGGATGTTGATTTAAGTGTCGCGCTTGGCGTTATATTAGTATTTATTACGGTGCTATTTACTTTAGCGCTAACGTTAATTAAAAAAGGTGTGGGGCTTAGACATTAATGAGCGATGCAAATTCACGCAGTATTGTATCTAATCAGGCGGGTATACACGAAAAGCTTGATGAAATCGTTAACAAGCATTTAAACGCAGAGTTTAAAAAGCCTATTGCTGAACACACTCAACAAGCGTTCGATGAAGTCAATGAGCAGGTTCAAGCTTTTAATGGACCGCTTATTATAGACTCATGTTGTGGAGTAGGGGAGAGCTCGGCTAATTTAGCTAAGCGCCACCCAGATGCATTAATTATTGGTATTGATAAATCGTCACACCGCTTAGATAAGCACGATGTTGAATATAAACAAACAGACAGCGGCCAGTACATTTTGGTACAAGCTGACTTAAACGACTTTTGGCGTTTAGCTGTGGCTGCTAATTGGCAGCCTACTCATCATTATTTGCTTTATCCTAACCCATGGCCTAAATCTAAGCATATCCAGCGTAGGTGGCACGGCGCGGCTATTTTTCCGTTTATTGTTAAGCTAGGCGGTCGCTTAGAGGTGCGCAGCAACTGGGATATTTATGTAAAAGAGTTTGCCAGAGCGCTTGAGCTATCGGGACACCCTTGTGAGGTGACGCTGTATGAATCAAACGAAGCAATTACTCCGTTTGAGCGTAAATACTGGGCCAGCGGCCAACAAAGCCATCGTTTAGTGATAGATCTTTAAACGGCCACTTCCTCTTGGCTTGATGAGTTAACATGTGGCGCTGGGTAAGCAAAGTAATTGCCTTGCATCAGCGCCACATCTACATTTTTAAGCGCATTTTCAATACTTATATTTTCTACCGACTCTGCCATGAGCGTTAAACTAAGTTGCTTTGCAGCATGAACTGTATGCTCAATAAATAAGGCTATATTTTCATCACTTACTGCTTGTTTTACTAATGCGCCGTCGAGTTTTATACCGTTTACTTCAAGCTTTAGCGCATTCGAAATATTTGAATAACCACTACCAAAACCAGTAATAATGACATTCACCCCTTTGGTTTTTACCATAGAAATAAACGTTTTAACCTCTAAAAAATTAGTAATAGCGTGTGACTCTAAAAGGCCAAGCGTTATGTTTTCTGGGTGCGGGTAGCGCTTAAGCTCGCTAGCAATGTATTCACTCAAACTAGGGTCGAGTATATCTTTATCGCTGATATTTAAGCTCCAGCATATATCTGTTTTTCTAAACCGCTCTATACATTGGCTAAATAGCGTGCGCGTTAGTAGTCCGCCCATTCTTGAGCGGCTCACTACATTTAAAAATGAGTCGGGTTTTAAAATTTCGCCATTTTTAGTCACCATTCTGGCTAAGCATTCGTAATGTACAACTTCATTATTGGTGGTGTTAAACATAGCTTGAAAATAAGGCACTATGCGGTTGTTATCAAATGCTTCTTGAACCTCTTTGGCAAGGCTTACATTGTATTGATACTGGTTTTTTACATCGCTCATTACTTTTGAGTAGCTAACAACCTTACCGCGGCCGTGTTTAGCCTGAAGCGTTGCAATGTGCGCGTTTTCAATCAGTAGTGATTTATTACCACTGGCGATACCTGCGCAGTAAGTTATATAAATAAATGGGTTTGTTAATACCGGGCTGTTTGCATTATACGACTCAACTAAATCGCTCAGTTCGCTGCTTTTAAAGCTTTTAGGGGTAAGAACGGCAATTTTATTAGTAGCAAGGCGATACACCTTACAGCTTTGCGGGCTGCGACTTTGATAATGACTGAGCAAGCTTTTCATTACGTTGTCGCCAACTTGAGTGCCATAAAAGCTATTAATATCTTCAATTTCGTTCACCCAAATAATGGCAAGTTGCATGTGGTGTGAATTACTCTTTTTGATAAAGTACTCAAGCGCAATATGATTGGCAAAGCCCGTACTGGCATCTGTTGCTAGGGTACGCTTTAACAAATATATATAAATAGCTGCAACCAGTACCGCAATAAAAAAGAAAAAACACGCCGTTATTATGGCTTTAGTGACACTGTATTGAAGCTTTTTATTTAAATCATCTAAGGTTATGTCGGCACCCGTAATGTAGGTGGTACCATATTTATCTACAAAGGGAATAAAAACAGTTTTAAAATCACCCCATTGGTCGCTAGATTGCTCAAAAACAGGCTCGGTAGAATAAAACGCGCCCCTGTTAATGTCTGTGGCCTCTGGGTATAAATCAAGAAATTGCGTAACACGTGCGTTTTCTTGATCGTCTTTGGTGTAGCTGGAAGAGGTAAAGTAAACTTTGTTATCGCGCATGATCATCGAATAGACGTAAGCTATATCAAGCGCTTGTGCAAGCTCTGAGAGTTGTTTGCTTTTAGTTTGGTAAACCGAAAAACCAATATCGTAGCCTTGGCTAATTCTATCGTGGTAACTTTGCCCCAAAATATGTTTTACGCTGGTGGCGGCATTTAGAAGGCGCTCATCGACAGCGTGCATTATTTCGCTACGCGCTGAGCTATAGGTGTAATAAACATAGACTAATAAACTGACCAAAAACAATGTAAAGCCAGCTATAAACCACTTCCCTTTTAATTTCCCTGTGAGCATACTTGTCCCTTATTGTTACACATATTAAGTATACGCATAAATGCAATTTGCCCAAAACTAAAATGTGACTTTTTAATAAAATCCTATTATTGAAATTTTTTTACAATATTTGTCATCCGTTTAGTCGCTTTTATGGCTTAAAGGGAGACATTTTACTTATATTGCAGTAAAGTTAGCGCAATTTTTAAAAGAAGCACGCTGCTTATAATAGCGCCATAGTTTGGCATTTTTAACTGTTAAACGCGTGTTTTAGCTACACACACACTAGGTATAAAGATGGATCAAAAGCGTTGTGCCGTCGCCTCTAAAGAAAGCCTTAAGCGTATATTTACTGTACCTGAAGCGCCAGACTCAACTTTAAGCAAAATTGAGCTTGAAATTTCGAGTAATTTAGCAGGGTTTTTAAACGAAAATATAGCGGCAATTGAAAAACCATTACACGAAATTGAAAAAGATTTTCAGGCTGCGGTGATCCCAGAAAACCCAACGTTTGTATCTGCTTACGCCCAAGATATTATGGAGCAGCTAGTTGCCCATTCAGTACACACGGCTGCGCCTAGCTTTATTGGGCATATGACATCGGCTCTTCCGCATTTTTTACTACCGCTTTCAAAATTGATGGTGGGGCTTAATCAAAACCTAGTAAAAATAGAAACCTCAAAAGCATTTACGCCCCTAGAGCGCCAAGTGCTTGGCATGATGCATCATTTAGCTTACTCGCAAGATGAGTCGTTTTATTCTAAATGGATGCACAGTGCTAAAACATCACTCGGTGCTTTTTGCTCTGGTGGTACAGTTGCAAACATAACGGCACTGTGGATTGCGCGTAACCGCTTATTAAAACCCGACGGCAGCTTTAAAGGCATTGCCGCTCAAGGGCTCGTTGCCGGTATGCTGCATTATGGCTACAAAGGGCTGGCCGTTTTAGTGTCGGAGCGAGGGCATTATTCTTTAGGTAAATCAATTGATTTACTAGGCATCGGCCGTGAAAATTTAATTGGTGTAAAAACCTGCGAAAATAACAAGGTTGATGTGAATGCCATGCGCGAAAAAGCCTTAGAGCTTGAATCGCAAGGCATAAAAGTTATGGCAATTGTTGGGGTTGCTGGCACAACCGAGACCGGTAATATCGACCCTCTTGATGATATGGCCGATTTAGCACAGCAAATAAACTGCCATTTTCACGTTGATGCAGCGTGGGGTGGGGCAACGCTTTTATCGCAAACGCATCGCCCATTATTAAAAGGAATTGAGCGCGCAGATTCAATTACCATTGATGCACACAAACAAATGTATGTGCCAATGGGCGCAGGCTTGGTGTTATTTAAAGACCCAACTGCTACGGATGCAATAGAGCACCATGCAGAGTACATATTACGTAAAGGTTCAAAAGATTTAGGAAGCCATACACTCGAAGGCAGCCGCCCGGGTATGGCTATGTTAGTACATGCTTGCTTACGCGTTATTGGCCGCAAAGGCTACGAAATGCTTATTGATCGTAGTATCAAAAAAGCACATTACTTTGCTGATTTAATTAAAGCGGATGAAGACTTTGAGCTGATTTCAGAGCCTGAGCTGTGTTTGCTTACATACCGCTATGTGCCTAAACAAATTAAACAAGCCATAGCCCAAGCAGATGCCGCAACACGGTTAGAAATTTTCGCGTCGCTCAATCGCTTTACTGCCAGTATGCAAAAACGCCAACGTGAATCAGGGCGCTCGTTTGTATCGCGTACTCGCTTAACCCCTTCAAAGTACGATAATCAGCCGACGGTGGTATTTAGAGTGGTATTGGCTAATCCGCTCACATCGGGTGTTATATTAAAAGAGATTTTAGCTGAGCAAAAAGAGCTTGCTAAAACAGACCCTGTATTTAAAAAGTACTTAAGTAAGTATATGCAGTAACGCCTAGGTATAAACTAAAACAAAGGCGCCAATGGGCGCCTTTGTTATTTTTGCTGTGAGTTTTAATACAGTCTTCTTTTTAAGCGTTAAAGCAGTTTGCCCTAATAATGTCAGTTATAATTTTTTGCGATGGGTTTATTTTCTCCATTGCTAAAAATTCATCAGGTTGGTGGGCTTGATTAATTGAGCCTGGCCCCATGACTATTGTTTCACAGCCAAGTTGCTGAATAAACGGAGCTTCTGTGCAATAATTTACTGCAACGGCTTTTTCTCCTGCAATTTTTTCTGCCATTTTAACGAGTGCGCTATCAGTGCTGCCACTAAAAGCTGGAATGGGCTCGTGTAAATCAATTACGCTCACTGCGTTTGGGTATTGCGCGTTTATATCGCTGGTGGCATCAATAAGTAAAGCTTGTAAGTCTTTAATGCTTAACCCTGGGAGCGGGCGCATGTCTATGTGCATTTCGCAGCAGCCACAAATTCGATTTGCGTTGTCGCCACCATGAATATTACCTAAATTTAAGGTAGGGTAAGGTATTTCAAAATGTTCAACTGAATATTTATTCTTTAACTGCTCTTTTAAGATCAGCAACTTTGTAATCACTTTATGCATGACTTCGATGGCGTTAAGACCACGTTCGGGATCGGAACTATGACCTGAACGGCCAATCACTCTTATAGCCGTGCTCATATGTCCTTTGTGAGTAAATACAGGAGTCATATCAGTAGGTTCACCAATAATACAACGCGCAGGTTTTAAATTAGGGTGCTTACAAATCTGCTGCGCTCCCGCCATGGTGGTTTCTTCATCGGCAGTGGCGAGTATTAAAATAGGTTGTGTTTGCTGTTTTATATCAAGCTCACTAATAGCTTGTAATACAAAAGCAAAAAAGCCTTTCATATCAATACTACCTAACCCATATAAGTTATTATTATGTTCAGTGAGTTTAAATGGGTCGTGGTTCCAGCGGCTATCGTCAAACGGTACGGTGTCTGTATGGCCGGCAAGCATTAAGCCGCCATCGCCTACTCCCCGCTTTGCAAGTAGGTTGTATCGGCCTTTCCCACCTTCTAACTCTATAATTTCGCAAGTAAAACCTAAACTTTCGCACCAACGTGCTAGCAACTCTATTACCCCTTTATTACTCATACAAAGTTCATCTTCTATTGCACTAATAGAGGGGGCTGCAATGAGTTGTTGGTACATAGAGAGAAATGACGGCAAAGACATAAAAAAATCCAAAATAATTATTCAATTTAATTGCATAACAATATAAAAGTATTTATGATGAATATCAATTCACTTTTTAAGCATAAATATATTAAGTATAGCCATGAAGATAATGCGACGATAATCAACAATTCATTGAGAAAAGTATTAGCTAGCATCTAAGCTAGTGTAAGCGAACACCACACCTATTTAGTAGTAAATTTATAAACGAGTAAAAAATGAATGTAGCGATTATTGGCGCAAGCGGTTATAGCGGCGCAGAATTAGCAAGCTTAGTTGCTAAGCACCCTAATTTAACGTTATCGGGCTGTTATGTCTCTGAGGGAAGTTTAGATAAACATAAATTATTAAGTGATTTATACCCAGAACATAGAAACCTTCTTGATATTCCTCTACTACCACTGAGCGAATCAGCGTTTGATGACATAAATTCGAGTGCCGATTACATCTGCTTATGTACTGATCACAAAGTAAGTGTTGATTTAGCCCCGCAGTTTTTAGCTATGGGTAAAAAAGTATTCGACCTATCAGGTGGTTACCGCCTTACTAGCAACGACGACTATGTTACTTACTATGGTTTTAAGCACCAACATCCTGAGTTATTAAACGAAGCAGCCTACGGGTTAGCAGAGTGGAATAGCAGTGCAATTGCCAATGCAAATCTTGTGGCAGTAGCCGGCTGTTACCCAACCGCTGCGCTTAATGCGTTAAAGCCGTTGCAACAGGCAGGCTTGTTGAGTGATGAAAAAGTGATTATTAATGCTGTTTCAGGTGTTACTGGCGCAGGGCGTAAAGCCAGCGTAGGTACTCACTTTTGTGAAGTATCGCTTGCCCCGTATGGTTTATTTAACCATCGTCATGGGCCTGAAATTGAACAACACCTTGGCCACAAGGTGTTATTTACACCGCACTTAGGTAACTTTCCGCGTGGAATTTTAGAAACTATTTATGTACAGCTTAAGCCAGGCGTTTCCAAGGAAAACGTATCTGATGCTTATCAAGTACTTAATAACGAGCCGTTGATTCGTTTGTTAGCTGATAAAGTGCCATCTATTAAAAGCGTGGTAAAACAACCCTATGTTGATATTGGTTGGCAGCAGCAAGGCTCTCAACTGATTGTTATGGCAGCGATAGATAATCTATTAAAAGGCGCTGCGGGCCAAGCCTTGCAATGTATTAACTTATCAATGAATTTAGATCACACCACTGGCTTAAAAGGAGCCTTTTAATGAGCACTAAAACGTGGGTAATTAAATTAGGTGGTGCTGTACTTAATACTGAAAACGCGGCAAAAGCTTTGTTTAATGTATTAAACGCTGATCAAAATAATCAGTTTGTTATTGTTCATGGTGGTGGCTCGTTAGTTGACACTTGGCTAAAACAAGCAGGCTTTGCTAGTGCAAAGCACCAAGGACTGCGTATTAGCCCAAGTGAGCAAATGCCTTACATAGTGGGGGCGCTGGCTGGCTGTGCAAATAAGCAGCTGGTAAGCCAAGCTATTAATGCAGGCCATAAACCTGTTGGCCTTTGTTTGTATGAAGCCGGAGTTATGGCGTCTCAAAAGCTAAAAGCGCTTGGGCAAGTAGGTAAGTGCGAAAGTAATGATGATTCAATTGTTAACGATTTACTTAAGCTTGGTCGGTTACCTATCGTGAGCTCCATTGGGTTTGATGAGCAAGGTAAATGGTACAATGTTAACGCTGATGAAGCTGCCGCAGCGATTGCTAGCAACTTAAATGCAGAACTTATTTTTATGACAGATGTAGAAGCGGTACTTGATGCAAACAAGCAGCCGTTACATCAACTTGACACAAAACACATTGATACTTTAATTGATGAAGGGGTAATTTTGGGCGGAATGGAGGTCAAAGTTAAGACCAGCCTGCACGCTGCCCAACATTTACGACGCGGTGTGTATATTTCCAGCTGGCAAAAGCCAGACAATTTAACTGCTTTGCTACAGGGCGAGCATGTCGGAACAAAAATTACACCATAGGGTTATCATGTTAGAGAATTTTTTAACGGGTCTAGAATTAGACCAACAAGGCGCACTAAATTTACTAAAACTAGCGCGTGATTTAAAAGCAAAGCCAGAAAAATACAGCCAAGTATTAGCGGGTAAGTCAATTGTTACCCTATTTGAAAAGCAAAGTTTACGTACGCGTTTATCGTTTGATATTGGTATTAACCGTTTAGGCGGCCACGCTGTGTATTTAGATCAGCAAAACGGCGCTATGGGTGCACGTGAATCTGTAAAAGATTTTGCACTTAATATTTCTACGTGGGCTGATGGAATTGTAGCGCGTGTAAACCAGCACAGCACGTTAACCACCTTAGGTGAATACTCTAGTGTACCTGTCGTTAATAGCTTGTGTGATTTATATCACCCGTGCCAAGCATTGGCTGATTTTTTAACGCTACAAGAAGTACACGGCGATGTGAGCGAGCTAAAAGTGGCTTACTTAGGTGAAGGTAACAACGTTACTCATTCACTTATGTTATTAGCGGCAACGCTAGGTACAGATTTTGTTGCTGTTACACCAAAAGGCAGCTCGCCTGATTCGCAAATTCTTAAAAAGGCTGAGCAAATTGCTGCAATGAACGGCGCATCAGTAATGGTAAGCGACCGTGTAGAAGCCGCTGTAGGCGCTAATGTTGTATATGCAGATACGTGGGTGTCTATGGGCGATGATACGCCTCTTGAGCAAGTTAAAGAAAAATACATGCCTTATCAGCTAAACCAAGCATTGCTAGAACAAACAGGTGCGACTACGGTATTACATTGCCAACCGGCTCACCGTGAGTTTGAAATTACCTCTGAGGTAATGGATGGCCCAGCATCAAAAATTATTCAACAAGCAGAAAATCGCATGCATGCGCAAAATGCTCTGCTAGTTACATTACTAAATCCAAATTTTGTTAAGGAACACCTATGAGTTCAATTAAAAAAGTCGTTTTAGCCTATTCAGGTGGTCTTGATACTTCAGCTATCGTGCCATGGTTAAAAGAAAACTACGGTTGTGAAGTAATTGCCTTTGTTGCCGATGTAGGCCAAGGCGCTGAAGAACTTGAAGGCGTTGAAGAAAAAGCCATCGCATCAGGCGCATCTGAGTGTTACGTAGTTGACTTAAAAGATGAAATGGTAAGTGAGTACATTTACCCAACGCTTAAAACGGGTTCTATTTACGAAGGTACTTATTTATTAGGTACGTCTATGGCGCGTCCTATTATTGCTAAAGCGCAAGTTGAAATTGCACGTAAAGTAGGTGCCGATGCACTTTCGCATGGTTGTACTGGTAAAGGTAATGACCAAGTACGTTTTGAATCATGTTTTGCAGCGCTTGCACCCGATTTAAAAGTAATTGCACCATGGCGTGAGTGGGATTTATCAAGCCGTGAATCATTATTAGATTACTTGGCTGAGCGTGATATTCCGTGTTCTGCTTCAGCAACAAAAATTTACAGCCGTGATGCTAACGCATGGCATATTTCGCACGAAGGCGGCGAGCTTGAAGATCCATGGTGTGAGCCTAGTGACCAAGTTTGGACCTGGACTAATTCACCAGAGCAAGCACCCGATAAAGCTGAGCATGTAACGCTTACGGTTATTGAGGGTGAAGTGGTTGCCGTAAATGGCGAGCAGCTTAAACCTTACGACTGTTTAGTTAAATTAAACGACATTGCTGCGCCACATGGTGTTGGCCGTGTAGATATTGTAGAAAACCGTTTAGTAGGCATGAAATCGCGCGGCTGTTACGAAACACCAGGCGGTACCGTTATTATGGCGGCACTGCAAGCCATTGACGAGCTAGTGCTTGATAAATCAAGCCGTAAGTGGAAAGAAGTACTGGGCGGTGAATTTTCGCATTTAGTCTATGACGGTCGTTGGTTTACACCACTAAAAGACTCTATTTTAGCCGGTGCAGAAGCGCTTTCTACACTAGCTACAGGTGAAGTTGTACTTAAGCTTTACAAAGGCCAAGTGACAGCCGTTCAGAAAAAATCACCTAATAGCTTATACAGCGAAGACTTTGCTACATTTGGTGAAGACGATGTGTATGACCAATCGCACGCTGAAGGCTTTATTCGTTTATTCTCGCTTTCGAGCAGAATTTCAGCAATGGCTAAAAAGTAAATTATTTATAGCCCCTTGTATAAGGGGCGTTACAGGGTTTGGAGAGATTTCATGGCATTATGGGGCGGACGTTTTTCTACGGGTCCAGATGAGGCGTTTAAACAATTTAACGACTCACTTCCGTTCGATTATCAGTTAGCAGAGCAAGATATTATTGGCTCTGTGGCATGGGCAGGTGCGCTTGAGCAAGTAAATGTACTTACAAGCGATGAGCACACCAAGTTGGTTGCAGCACTAAATGAACTGCTTGAAGAAGTAAAAGCAGATCCACAAGCAGTGGCAACCTCAGGTGCAGAAGACATTCACTCGCACGTAGAAGCTGCACTAATCGAAAAAGTAGGTGATTTAGCTAAAAAGCTACACACAGGCCGAAGCCGTAATGACCAAGTAGCCACTGACTTTAGATTATGGTGCCGCGATACTGCCGATCATTTGCTCGGTGCAATTGCTGCACTAAAAGCTGAGTTTGTGGCGTTAGCTGAGCGCGAGCTGGGGACTATATTGCCAGGCTATACGCATTTACAACGTGCTCAACCTGTATTGTTTAGCCATTGGTGTATGGCTTATGTAGAAATGCTAGAGCGTGATGAAAGCCGCTTGCAAGATGCCAAAGCGCGTTTTAATTTTTGCCCTCTAGGGAGTGGCGCACTAGCAGGTACTGCCTACCCAATTGATCGCCAAGCTTTGGCGCAAGGCCTAGGCTTTACTGGCGCAACTAAAAACAGCCTTGATGGCGTATCTGACCGTGATTTTGTAGTAGAGCTTTTAAGCTGTGCCTCTATTTCGATGATTCACTTATCGCGTATGGCTGAAGATTTAATATTTTATAATTCTGGTGAAGCCGGGTTTATAGAGCTTGCTGATAATGTTACCTCTGGCTCATCGTTAATGCCGCAGAAAAAGAACCCTGATGCACTAGAGCTTATTCGTGGTAAAACTGGCCGTGTATTTGGGGCGTTTAGTGCCATGATGATGACCTTAAAAGCACTCCCTCTTGCGTACAATAAAGATATGCAAGAAGACAAAGAAGGTCTTTTTGACGCTATGCCAACTTGGCTTGCCTGTATTCACATGGCGCAAGCGTGTATCAAAGGCGTAAAAGTAAACGGCGATAAAACGCTTGCAGCAGCAAAAGGCGGCCATGCTAATGCAACAGAGCTTGCAGACTACTTAGTAGCTAAAGGTGTGCCATTTAGAGAAGGCCATCACATTGTGGGTGTACTTGTGCAGCTTGCTATAAGCGAAGGTAAAACCCTAGAGGAGCTTTCGCTTGAGCAGTACAAGTCAGTTAATGACGTATTTGAAGATGACGTTTATCCAGTACTTGAAATAGATGCCTGTATTAAAGCACGTCAAGCGCTTGGCGGTACATCTATTGAACAAGTTACTAAAGCGGTTAAAGAAGCCAAAAAAAAACAGCAAATAACGGTTCGTGATGCAAATTTAGATGATGTTGAAGATATTGCTAGGCTGATACAGCACTGGGCAACTGTAGGTGAAAACTTGCCGCGTGCTAAAAGCGACATGGTGCATTCAATTAACGAATTTGCAGTAACAGAAATAGACGGCAAAGTGTCGGGATGTGCATCGTTATACATTTACGATACGGGGCTTGCTGAAATACGCTCTTTAGGCATTGATCCACAAAGCGCTGTAACTGGGCAGGGGAGGCAGCTTGTAGAGCACTTATTAGCAAAAGCCAAAAAATTGGCGCTTAATCGCGTTATTGTACTAACCCGCGTGCCGGATTTTTTTGAACAGCAACGTTTTACTTTTTGTAGTAAAGAATCGTTACCAGAGAAGGTAATGAAAGATTGCGAACTTTGCCTTCGTAAAGAAAACTGTGACGAAGTAGCAATGGAATATATTTTAAAGCCAAGTACACGTGCGGAGATCCCGTGTAAATACGTGGCTTAAATTCCCTGGATATAAAAAACGTACGGTTACCCCTGTGCGTTTTTTTATGTGTATAATGAACTGGTCAGATGAGCTCGGTGTTAGCTAGGGTTTTAGATTTAGTTTTAATAAATAGTTGTAGGTAGCATGTATTTTTAATATGTCAAAAAATGTTGGCACATTGGTTGCTTTGTATAAGTCAGATAGCAAAATAGCTATCACTGCTTAAAACAGGTAATGCAATTACCTACATGATGGTGTGATTAAAAGTTGCGCCAAATAATATTAAAACTTATACAAGGATCAATCACATGCAAGTTTCAGCTAATAGCCAATTACAAATGCAAGCATACAATAAAACACAACAATTACAGCCTGCAACGGAACAAACTGCTAGCCCTAAAACCCTACAATCTGATACAGTAAGTTTCTCTCAAGAGGCGATGAGTGCTGCGAGTGCGGAACTCCAGCGTGGTGGAGTTGTTTACCTCCCACCTGTAAAACCTAAGTAATACAAATGGTGTTCAATGTTTTTGACTGACTTTTTTGGTATGTTTTCGCTTTCAGCCTTCTCAACTTGGGGGTTTTTGATGGCGTTTCTTTTTAATGTATTTATTTTTTCATTACAATTAAAAAGAGATACTACTCTATTTATCAGTTCATTTGTAATGATGGCTTCTTATTCCATCTCGTATTATTATTTCACTTGGTTTTCTTTTCAAAGCTCAGTTTACGTAGATTGGGCTTTATATGATTATGCTACAGTAGCAACTTTGGGGTTAGTTTACTTCTTCATAAAAAAGACGACTACATCTTTTTTATATCTCATATCTGGTTTGATAATTAATTCAGTTTTCAGTTTATTAATGCACTTGGATATATATATATTAGGGAATAGGGAATCATGGGTTTTCTGGAATATTTATACTTTTACAGTCAATATTATTGATTTAACTATGATTGTTGCATTAATAGTAGATAGAGACTTTCTCGGACTTCATAAATTGAAGGCTCTAATCAGCAACTTTCTTATAAGTAAGCACAAAGTATTAAAGAGTAAGTTGCTTTAATACTGTATATCCTACCTTTGAGTATCTTTGCTTTAATCTCTAATTTCGATTTCGCTTATATATTAAGCGCTATTGTGCAGTGGGGGTTTCTCATGGCCTTTTTATACTCATTAGTATCTTCAATAAATAACCCCTTTAAAGGCTTTGTTGTACTTTCGAGTATTATGGCGATAGGTTATTTGCCTTGGATATTCACAAACTTTCAAACGGTTACTTATTTAGATTTTGCCCTTTTAGATATCGCTATTTTAGTTGCTGTGTATGTAACTCAGCGTTATTTTATTAAAGAGAAAACGACAGCTTATGTCTACTTAATCATCGGCCTTAGCGTTAACACCTTTTTAGCCCTATGCATGTATCTAGATACCAATATTCTATATAATTACACCTACTGGTGGTTTTGGCGCTTTTATTCATCGGCTGTTATGCTTTCTGATTTGTGTATGATCGCCGTACTAATTATCAATAGAGACTTTTTAGGCTTAATTAAGCTTAAAAGGTGGCTTTTGCAGCTAGCATTTTAAAGACGAAGTATCGATACGTTTATGGCGATGAAAGTTATAGTTTGGATAAGTAAAATACTAAGCTAGGTGCTCAGTTAATGGTGTTGTTTATTATTTTTGAGGTGCTTATTATTAGCGTTTACTTTTAAGATGGATATCATCTCTTTTTTATTAGATGTGAGAATTGCCCATATAATCGGTGTGGTATTGCAATGGGGGTTCCTCATGGCATTTTTATATTCTTTAGTCTCATCTATCAATTCACGCTTTAAAGCGTTAGTTATACTTTCATCGATTATGGCTATTTCGTATTTTCCAGGTGTTTTGTTCAATTACCAAACCATTACTTACCTTGATCTCGCTATTTTAGATGCTATCACCATTGTGGTTTTAATTATTGCTCAATACTTTTATATTAAAGAGAAAACGGTTGCATTTATGTATCTTATGCTTGGGCTGAGTATCAACATGTGCTTTGCTCTAGGTATGTATTTAGACTCTTATATTTTACATAATTACACCTATTGGTGGTTTTGGGGGTTGTATTCATCAGTGGTGGCGATTTCTGATCTGAGTATGATTTTAGTGCTGTTTATCAATAGAGATTTTTTAAAAATTATTTATTTAAAAAACCTTATTTACTCGTTCTTTGCTAAGAAACCGCAATAGTGAATAATGTTCTAATCCCTCCTGAAGTGTCAGTTTATATCGGTGCGTTAGTGCAATGGGGGTTTTTAATGGCCTTTTTATATTCACTAACAACTAGCATTAACAATCCATCAAAACAGGCATTATGGCTATCTTTAGTTATGGTAGTTTCTTACTGCTTAAGTACAGTTATAGATATTTACAACATTAGTTACATAGAACTGTTTTGCTATGATGTAGGCACTTTATTTTTTATTTTATTTCTGCGGTATTTCCTACCTGAAAAGCGCATATCTACTTACTTATTATTTGGCTTGAGCATCAATTCGTTATTATTTATAGCTATGCACATAGATGTGTTTGTACGTGGTAATTACGAACCGTGGTGGTTTTGGTCTGTTTATACAGTTGTTATTAATATGATGGATATCATCATGGTTAGTATTTTTTTCGTTAAAAAGGATTTTTTAATGTTAGTGCATGCTACTGATAAGTTGGTGAACGGTGTTATGAGATTGAAGCAAAGTGGCTGATGTTCTTTGGGGACTGGTCGATTTAGGATACAACGTAGGTATTTTGTTTACGTGGTTTTTTCTTATTGCCTTTTTGTATAACTTATCGGCAAGTATTAATAAGCCAGATAAGAGCAGGGCACAACTTTCATTTATTATGATGGTATCCTACATAGCTAGTTTGTTTATGGATCCAATTATAGAAACACCGCACTTAAATTATTTTTATTATGATGCTGTAACTATCTTGGTTTTACTTCTGTGGCGTAATTTCACCAAACAAACTATACCTACGCCCTTTTATTATTTAATTGTAGGGCTGAGCTTTAATGCCTGTTTATTTTTAGGTATGCATTACGACATTGTTATACAAGGTACACTTTACTATTGGTGGTTTTGGGCGGTATATATTTTTGGGATGTATTTTAGCGATTTCACAATGGCAATTGTACTAATTATAAACAGAGATATTTTAGGTTTACTTCGGCTTAGGAGATATTTGAGATTATTTATAGAAAGGCTGAGGGAGTGAGTTAATTTAATTATTGTTTTATGGTATTTGCTACGCCTCAAAAGTGTAGATAGCGGTACAATTTTTACTTTTCAGGCGTTAAGGTTTCATGATTGATTTAATATTAAATACCAATATAACCTTCTATATAGGTGCATTTGTACAGTGGGGCTTTTTAATGGCTTTTTTGTACTCACTGGTCAGCTCAATAAATAACGCTGATAAGAGCAAAGTTTGGTTAACATCAATCATGGCACTTTCATATTCATCTAGCTTATTTATTGATATGGACTCCATAACCTACTTTGATTTTTTCATATTTGATGCTGCAACACTAGCCTCAATTGCTTTATGTGGTTTTTTTATAAAAAGTTGCACCTTGTACATTTATTTACTTATTGGGTTAAGTATTAATACTTCTTTATTTTTTGCGATGTACATAGACAACGATATTATGCATCACTATGAGTACTGGTGGTTTTGGGATATTTACTTTGTAGGTGTTAATTTTAGCGATTTACTAATGATTACAGTAAGCCTTTTTAATAAAGATATTTTAGGTTTAGTGAGGCTAAGTAATTATTTAACTACAAAGTTGAAGCGTTTCCGATATGCATAACCTGTTATGGGCGATGGCTGACCTTTATGATTACATAACCATTTTAATTACATGGCTGTTTGTTTTTGCATTTTTATATTGCTTATCTATAAGCATAAATAAGTCAGATAAAAGCTTAGCCCAAATATCATTTATTATGATGGCTTCATATACATCAAGTATGGTTATGGACCCGCAAACAGCCACACCTCACTTAAACCTGTTCTTATTTGATGCAGTTACCATAATCGCTTTGATGATATGGATGATTTTTTTATCGAAAGCTAAACCGATCGCCTTTTATTATTTAATCGTGGGGCTAAGTTTTAATGCGTTTGTATTTTACGGTATGCATTACGATAGTATCGTTGTTGGGAATATAGAGTATTGGTGGTTTTGGGGGCTTTATGGTATTGGGCAGCTTACAAGTGACTTAGTAATGGCATTGGTTTTATTTGTAAATAAAGATATTTTAGGGTTAATAAAAGTCAAAAAATATCTCGTTAAAAAAATGGGTGCTTATTAATGCTCCAACATGTATTTATGGCATTGAGCACAGTAAATGACTACCTAAGTATTTTTATTACATGGGCTTTTGTAGTTCCATTTCTTTATAATTTTGCTTGTACAATAAACTGCCGCAATAAGCATATTATGTACATTTCTTTCGTGATGATGCTCTCTTATACGCTCAGCCTATTTATGTTCAAAGCATCATTTATCCTTACAGGCTCAATATATTTAGATTTAGTAATTGCAGATTTACTTACCATTTTCACGCTTGCTTGCCTCTCCTATAATTATAAACATGCTAACGCCACAGCCTATTATTATCTTCTTTGTGGTTTAACGTTTAATGCAACATTACACATGGCTATGCATTACGATTATGTGGTGTTGGTTAGTTATGACTATTGGTGGTTATGGGGGGTCTATGGGGTTGGCCAGTTTTCGAGTGACTTAATAATGGCAATAGTATTAATTATAAACAAAGATATTTTAGGCTTGGTAAAGCTTAAACGTGCTTTATTTAACCGCAATGAATTACAAGCTATGGCTAAAAAGTAGTTAGGTATATTAGCGCACCTAAAGTGCGCTAATTGTGTTTGTTTAGCTTGCGTCGCAGCCTAACCTTTGTTTTAAAGCATCCACTACAAGTGGGCTTACAAATTCGCTCACATCGCCATTATGGCGGGCAACTTCTTTTACCAAGGTTGATGATATAAACGAGTTGCGCTCAGAAGGTGTTAAAAACACGCTTTCTAAATCTGGATTTAGGCGGCGGTTCATATTTGCGAGCTGAAATTCGTAATCAAAATCAGACACCGCTCTAATACCGCGAATAAGCACATCAGCTTTATGATCAAAAGCTAAATCGGCTAGTAAGCCTGAAAAGCCAATCACTTTTACATTACTCAAATGCCCTAAAATAGTGTTGGCTAAATCAACTCGCTCATCAAGACTAAAGCACGGCTTTTTAGAAGGGTTATGAGCAATAGCAACAATAACCGTGCTAAACATTTTAGCTGCGCGCTGAATTAGGTCGGTGTGGCCGTTGGTTAACGGGTCGAAGGTACCAGGATAGATTGCCGTAACGTTCATAGATTTCACTAACTATTATTTTTTAAGTAGTCTATCAGTGTTTGTTCTACAAATCAGCCTAGGAGATCAGGTTGATCTTTTATGTTTGATATTTAATCAGTGAAAGTGCTTTAAATGCGTTACTATTTTTTAAAGTGTAATTACGCTGCTTAGGCTTTACTTTAGTTAACAGCACCACATTAATACAAATGCCTGCGTGGAGCATAATCAGACCTCGTTTTTAAAATAGTAAATTATGATGGTATTTAAACCAGCCTGATTTGTTTATACTGCAAGGCTGATATTTATTGTAATGTAGTTTATAAGTTAATTTGAGTCGTCGCATATGAATACTAAGGATAAAATAATACACACCAGTATTTCGTTATTTAATGAACATGGTGAGCGTGCAATATCAACCAATCATATTGCATCACATTTAGGGATGAGCCCGGGTAATCTTTACTATCATTTTAAAAATAAAGAAGACATTATCCGACATATTTTTGCGCTTTACAGCGAGCATTTACATACTCATTTTAAACCTATTGAAGCAAACGATGATGCGTTTGATCATTTAACTGCTTATTTAGATTCATTATTTGAGCTAATGTGGCGCTATCATTTTTTTTACGACAACTTAGGCGACATCCTCTCAAGGGATGAAAGTTTAAAACAAGCCTACATTGGTTTTCAGTCAACTTTATTAGAGCAGGTTCGCCAAGTTATTTTAGGCCTGCGCGATAACGAAATGATTGCCATAGAAGAGCAAGATGCGCTCGAACTTGCCCATACGCTTAAACTAACCGTTAGTTTTTGGACTCCGTATATTAAAGCGCGTAGGCTCAGTGGTAATTTAGCCGAGCAAGATATTTATCATGGCATTTTAAAAGTATTAGCATTATTTAGGGCTTACAGCACCGAAAAAAGCATACTTAAAATGAATCAGTTACGTGAAAAATACACCCAACTTGCAGAGCAAGCGCCAGCGCTTGCCTAACTGCTGTTAGTTGGTTAGTTCCTAGACGCAAAAATTTTTGCTATAATCGCGCGCCCAATGCCTGGGAGCGCGAATTCCCGCAGTCTAAGAGTGAACTATGCTTAAATTTATCGTCAAACTACATCCTGAAATTGCCATTAAAAGCCGTTCGGTACGTAAACGCTTTACTAAAGTGTTAGAAAATAACATTAAAATTGTATTGCGCCGTGTTGACGAAAAAGTACAAGTAAGAAACAACTGGGATAATATTTCTGTTGTAACTAAGCTTGATGATGCACAAACACGCCTAGACTTTATCGATAGCTTGCAGCGCATTCCTGGTATTGTGCAATTTATTGAAGTGACCGAAACTGACTTCACAACGCTTGACGATATCTATAAAAAAACCATAGACCTAGTAGGGCATACCATCGTTGGTAAAACGTTTTGTGTACGCGCAAAGCGTATTGGTCAACACGACTTTACTTCTACGGACTTAGAGCGTTACGTGGGTGGTGGTTTAAACCAGCACGTTGAAGGCGCTCGCGTTAAGTTAAGCCGCCCAGAAGTAACTATTCGCTTAGAAGTAAAAGACGATAAAGCCTACATAGTTACGCAAACTCACCTAGGTATGGCAGGCTTTCCACTGCCAACACAAGAAGATGTGCTTTCGTTAATGTCAGGCGGCTTTGACTCTGGTGTAGCAAGTTATCAGATGATCCGTAAGGGCGCTCGCACGCACTTTTTATTCTTTAATTTAGGTGGCGCAGCACACGAAATTGGTGTTAAACAAGCCAGCTACTATTTATGGAAAAAATTTAGCTCTACTCATAAAGTTAAATTTATCACGGTTGATTTTGAACCGGTTGTAGCCGAAATTTTAGAGAACGTTGAAAACAGCCAAATGGGTGTTGTGCTAAAACGCATGATGATGCGTGCTGGCAGCCAAGTAGCCGAAAAATTAAATATTCAAGCCTTGGTAACTGGTGAGAGTATAGGTCAGGTTTCTAGCCAAACCTTAGCTAATTTAAGTGTGATTGACCGCGTAACAGAGACCCTGATTTTGCGCCCACTTATTCAGCACGACAAACAAGAAATTATTAATATTGCCCGTAAAATTGGCACGGCAGAAATGGCCGAAACCATGCCTGAGTACTGTGGTGTAATTTCTAAAAAGCCAACAGTTAAAGCTAAACTTGACGTTATTAAAGCCGAAGAAGAAAAGTTCGACTTTGATGTGCTTAATACTGTTGTAGAAAATGCTCGCATTATGGATGTGCGTGATATAGACGTAGAAGCTAAGCAAGAACTTAAAGAAGCTGAGTCGGTAGTTGATTTACCAGCGGGTGCAGTGGTTGTTGATATTCGCTCACCAGAGGAAGAGGATGCAGCGCCGCTTGAGATTGACGGTATAGATGTAGTGCATTTACCGTTTTTCCGCTTAGCGACTAAATTTGGTGATCTGCCAAAAGATAAGGATTACTACCTGTATTGTGAAAGAGGGGTTATGAGCCAGTTACAGGCGCTTATTCTTCATGAAGCAGGCTTTACGGGTGTAAAAGTTTACCGCCCGTAAAGGTTAACCGTAATTTAGAGCGTGGTTTATACCACGCTTTTTTTTGCCTTAATTTTAGCAAGTAGAGCATCGTTTTGCGGGGTGCTGATATTTAATCGCTTACCTTGTTGGCTAATATAGCCACAAATGGCGTCTATTTCGGTTTGTCGGTTATGCGCTACGTCTTGATGCATTGAAGAGTAGTTTTCAGCGGTTAGCATCATTACGTTGTAAGCGTTGTTAAGCGCATCGGCAAGTTTAATATCAAGCTTTAAAGCATGGGCTATTTGGCATGCCTCAGTTAATAAGTTAAAAATAATGCTATTAAAATAAGGGGCACGTAACTGACCATTTTTAATATCATACAGTGCGCTTAATGGGTTAATGGCAATATTTACTAATAGTTTTTCAAACCGTAGCTGCTCAATATTAGTACAGTAGCTTAGCTGCGGCACGTTTTGCAATTGCTCACACATTGCTTGGTGATAACTGTGCGCGCAAGGGTTGCAGGCACCTAATACGCTTTTACCTTCACCGGTGTGCTGTACTATAAAGTCGTTTGTTTTAAAGCCAGCCATGCTGGTGGTTAAAAAGTACAACGCTTGTCGCTTATCGAGTTGCTCATTGAGCGTTTCAACATTACCCATTCCGTTGTGCGATACAACAAGTACACTACTTGGCGATAAAAAGGGTTTAACTTGCGTAAAGGCCGATTGAACCTGAAAAGCCTTTACAGCAAAAATAACAATATCAAACCCGGGCTGTTCATTAATTTGCTTAAGCGTAATAAACCGCGCATTAATTTTTTGCGAAGGCTGTTTTGCTTTGCAATAAAAGCGTGTATTTGCAGTGGCTTTGCGTGTTAACACATGAACAGTGTGAGCTTTAGATAAAAAATGGCTTAGCAATAAACCAATAGCGCCGTCGCCAATAATAAGAATATTAGCCATAAGGGTTCTTTTTTCGAGGAGTAAAAATGGTTCTTAGTAAAAAGTACGTGGCCGCGCCGGCAAAATCAGCAATAAAATCACCTAAAGAGGCCTGCCTGTAGGGAAGCGCATCTTGCATTATTTCTATTGCTGCACCGTAGCCCGCAAGCAAAAGTACTTGCGTGTACAGCGGTAATTTAAAGGCTTTATCCATAATGATGGCAAGTATAAAAAAAATCCCAAAGTGGGCAACTTTATCAACATGTGGAAATAAGTTCGTAACGCCGCCTTTTATTTCTTTGGCAAATAAGAGGGTAAACACCACAATACTAATCAAAAAAACTGCTTGGTAAACACGCCTTGTCACGATAAATCCTAAAACCGCTTAAAAAAGAGGCTGCAGTATATCAAACTAAATTAGTATCGCACCTGAACAACTGGCAGAAAAATGTAAAGATTTATAATTTTAGCGTTATAATCGGCGCATAAATTTAGATTTAATAGTTAGGAGAACCCAATGCCTTCATTTGATATCGTATCAGAAGTAGAAATGAACGAAGCTAAAAATGCAGTAGATAACGCCAACCGTGAGCTAGAAACGCGCTTTGACTTTAGAGGTGTTGACGCATCAATTGAGCTAAACGACAAAACAATTAAACTAAAAGCAGAAGCTGACTCACAAGTTATGCAATTGTTTGATATTTTAGCAGGTAAAATTTCTAAGCGTGGTATGGACGTAGCAAGCTTGGAGCTGCAAGACATCACTCGTGCTGGTAAAAACGTGTTTCGTAATGTTGCACTTAAGCAAGGCATTGAGAAAGACATGGCTAAAAAAGTAGTTAAAGCCATTAAAGACTCAAAAGTAAAAGTACAAGCTGCTATTCAAGGTGAAGAAGTACGTGTAACGGGTAAAAAGCGTGACGATTTACAAGCCGCTATGCAAGTCGTTCGCACTGCAGATTTAGGCCAGCCTTTTCAGTTTAAAAACTTTCGCGATTAATTAGCTAAGTGCCTTTAGTATTTTAAAGTGAAAATTTAAATGTGTGGTTATTAAATATATTAGCCACACATTTTCCCCCGTCTTAATTACAGCCTTTACTTACCCGCAAGCCTAAACCCCTTTTACCTGTGTAAAATTAGTCCACTGTTATTCCATACTCTTTTAACGTTATTTAAATGCATTATTAAACTTGCTTATCACGCAGTTGCGTATATTAGGCTATTCTTAATATCAATATTACTTAATAGCGACTGTTAAAGGCTTTAAATGCTTAAGTTTTTTGTTTTTATACTTATTATTGCGAGCAGTAAGTTTAGCTTTGCCAAGCCAATAAATGTAGATGTGTTGGTAGAGGACGGTTACTTTCCAATTATTATTAATGCCGAAAAAGAGCAAGGGTTAGCGCCTGAGTTTGTAAAAATACTCAATGACTCTCAAAGCGAATATAAATTTACTCTTAACTCTTTGCCTGTAAAAAGGCTCAAAAAGTGGGTCGAATGGGGGGAGTTCGACATGTTGTTTTTAATGGCTATGCAATGGGTGCCTGAAGTAGCAAGAAGTGCCTTACAGGAAACGAGCTTTTATGTTATTGCTAAAAATGAGTTGTATACGCTGGCACAAAACGCCCAACAGCAAAGCTATTTCGATGACTTACATGCTTTAACAAAAGCGGGAGTATTGGGGTATTCCTATCGTTTTGCTGATTTTAAAACCGATGCACAGTATTTAAGTGAAGAACACCAAGTTAGTTTAACAATCGATGAGTTTAACGTTGTTAAAATGCTGCTATTAAAGCGTGCCGATGTAGGGGTGTTAAATAACATAGCTTATCAATACTTTAAAAAGAATAACATTTTTAATATGAACCTGCTTTATAAGAGTAATACCCCAGATGCTATATACGATACTCATTTTTTAGTTAACCCTGCGCGCAGTAAAATTACGGTAAAACAAATGGATAAGCTTTTAAACTCGTCTGCAATAAAACCTAAAATCACAGCGCTTTTAAGTTCATACGGCGTAACATCCAGCTTTACTGAAAATAAATAATTTAACCTTTAGCTATATAGACGTCCGTTGACATTTGTAAACAAACTGCTCACAATAACCGCCTATTTTCAAGGTGCTCGCTGGTTGCTAAATACAGGGTTTAAAGTATTAAAACTAACAGCGAGATAATCGGGAAGTTGGTGCGCCTTTATGACAAAAGCAATCCCAACACTGCCCCCGCAACGGTAAAGTATTAACGCATTTATGTGTTTACTGAGTCCGGAGACCGGCCTTGAAGTAATCTTACTTACTTAAATCTTTGCGGTGGGCAAAGATAGGGAACATCATGCTAAATAAAACAACTCTTGGCGTTGCTATCTCGGCTGCGCTGTCTTTTTCTGTATCTGCTGCACAAAGCCCAATTGAAAAAATCACTGTTACCGCTAATAAATTTGAACAATCAATAAGTAATGTTTTAGCGAGCGTTAATGTAATTGAACGCGCCGAAATAGATGCAAGCAATGTACGCGATTTACCAACCTTACTAAGCACACAAGTGGGTTTTCAAATTAATCCTAATGGTGGCTTTGGCCAAACGTCGGGCGTATCTTTGCGTGGTACAGGTTCTGGCGATACGCTAATTTTAATTGATGGTGTACGCACGGGCTCAGCCACGCTAGGACAAAAAGCATTAAGTAACGTGCCGCTAAATAGTATTGAGCGAATCGAGATCATAAAAGGCTCGCGTGCAGCTGTGTATGGCTCAGATGCATTAGCTGGGGTTATTAATATAATAACGCGTGAAGCGAGCAATGTATCACTTGATGCCACATTTGGCTCTAACGCTTATCAAAACTATCAACTTGCAGGTTCAGTAAAATCAGATGAAGTGGTTAGCGCATTTAATGCAGGCTTTGAAAAAACCGATGGTTTTGATGCATTACAAGGTATAGCGCCCGATGACGACAGCTATGAAAATAAAAACGTAGGCTTTAAAGTAAATTACAGTGATGAGCACTACGGTAACTTTAAGCTACTAGGCCAGTACAGCGAAGGTTACGCGGATTACGATAGCAGCTTTAGCCCGGCTACGAGCACGGTTGAAAGAGGGGACTTTAAAAACTATCAACTGTCGGCGCAGTGGAGCAAAAACTACACTAACCAATCTCATGCTATAGATGTTGCTTTTGCAACCGATGATTCTGACAGCACATATGTGGACTCTTTTACCGGCGGGCCATTAACCAGTACATTTATTACTAAGCGCTCGCAAGTAGATTACAGCGGCCAATACCGCTTAACAAATGAGCTTAATATTAGCGGCGGCGTTAATTGGTATAACGATGATGTATCGCAAAGCTCGCTAGCATTTGATGAGGATAGCCGCGATGTATTAGCAGTGTTTGTTGGGGCTTATTACGACACCGACACTGTGCTTGCCAATTTAACTCTTCGCCAAGACGACGATGAACAGTTTGGTGATGAAACAACCTATACTGCGGCGGCTGGTTATCATTTATCTGAAAATTCAACATTTAGAATTAGTCAAAGCACAGGTTTTAAAGCGCCAACATTTAACGATTTATACTACCCAAATTTTGGTAATCCAGATCTCCAACCTGAAAAGTCAATAAACCGCGAGCTTGGTGTAAATGTTAATTTTGACAGTGCACAAGTCGATTTTGCAATTTTTAGAAACGATATCGAAGATAAAATTGATTACGATGAAAACTTTGCGTTAGCTAATATAAACGAAGCTCGCTATGAAGGGGTTGAGTTTAGCCTTACACAGCAAATTTTAGGTTTTGATAGCCACTTTAATTTTGCATATTTAAGTGCCGAAAACAAAGAAACCGGCGATGAGCTACGCAATGTTGCCAAGCGCACTGTTAATTGGGAGCTCGCAAAGCAATTTGGTGATTTTGATGCTCGCATTGATATGCAATACCGCAGTGATCGCGAGGGGGCAGTAACGCGCCTAGGATCGTATACACTTTGGAACCTAGCGGGTAACTATCATGTGAACGATAATATTGAGCTGTCGCTTCGTGTAGAGAACCTATTTGACAGAGATTACAATGTGGTTGACTCAAGAGCTGACTTTACAAGCGGTGACGTATATTACTACAACACCCCAGAGCGCCGCTTTTTTGCAGGTGCAAGCTATCAGTTTTAATAGCGTTTTTTAATATACAAAAGCCCGATTTATATCGGGCTTTTTAATGTGTATTTATACCAATTCGCATTAATACTTAATCATTTTCAGGGGCTAAATGTGTCGCTATCTGCTTTAAAAAATTCTCATTTAGAACAACTAAATAGCGAATTTTTTGCCTTGCTATCAACACGTTTATCCATCCTCAAAATAGATCACTTAATTATGCGGATTGGTATTAGAATTATTTTAACAACGCAAATTAGCTAGTCAGCTAAAAACTCTTTAAATACAGTTTCAAACTTGTGTAATTTAGGTGCTATTAAAATACTACAGTAACCCTGCTGTGGGTTTTCGTTGTAGTAATCTTGATGATAATGCTCCGCTGGGTAATATGTGGTAGCAGGGCTAACCTCTGTCACTATTGGCTCGCTAATATGGTTTTGTAACTGGGCTATCATCTCATTGGTTTTATTTAATTGCGCATCGTTGTGGTAATAAACAACACTTCTATACTGTGTGCCAATATCGTTACCTTGGCGATTTAATTGCGTGGCATCGTGTAACGTAAAAAACATGCTAAGCAGTGTTTCAAAACTCACTACAGCGCTGTCAAATTCCAGTTGCACAACCTCAGCATGGCCTGTTGTACCAGAGCAGACCGATTTATACGTGGGGTTGTCGGTATGGCCGCCGGTGTAACCTGAGCTTACGTTTAGTACACCTTTTACTCGTCTGAATGCAGCGTCTATACACCAAAAACAGCCTCCACCAAATGTTGCTAGTTGTGTTGATGTGCTCATAAGTTGTCCTAATTATGTCTGTTACAGTATTAAGGCGAGCATAAATTGAATACGCCGTAACAGCAAGTTACGGCGCAGTGTAAGCTCAGTTAAATTTCTTCGCTGTCTTTTAGCGGGTGAGAGTCGGCTTGCTTATTTAATTTTTGCTGTAAAAACTCTGGCGACTGTGTGTTGCGGGCTAGGGCATAATACGCCGCAGGCACAACATAAAGCGTTAGCAATGTTGATACAATAACCCCTGTAAATACCACCACACCAATTACCATGCGGCTCTCTGCGCCTGGGCCTGATGCCAATACTAAAGGCACTGCGCTCATTACCGTAGTCAGAGAGGTCATTATTATTGGGCGCAGGCGCTGAGTGGCCGCTTGCAAAGTAGCCTCGCTAAATTCTACGCCTTTATCACGCAGTTGGTTGGTAAATTCGACTATTAAAATACCATTTTTAGCGCTTAAACCTATCAGCATTACAATACCAATTTGGCTATAAATATTAAGCGTTAAGCCCGTTGCCCATAGGCCAAACATAGCGCCCATTAGGCCAAGTGGTACTGTTAGCATAATGACAAACGGGTGCATAAAGCTTTCAAATTGCGCAGCTAAAACTAAAAAGGTTACAGTTAGGGCAAGCACAAATACATAGGTCATGGCCGATGCGCCTTCGTAATATAATTGTGATTCACCTTTATAATCTACAGCGCCGTCAATGTCGTTTTCTTCTGCGGCTACTTTGTTTAAAAAGTTAAGTGCTTGTTCAAGTGTATAACCGTCCGCAAGATTAGCGCTTAGTGTAATGGCGCGCATTCGGTTATAACGGTTTAAGCGCGATGCTGTGGCCTCTTCTTTTAAGCTTATAAGGCTATCTAGTGGGACCAGCTCACCACTGCGTGATTTAAGGTAAATATTTGAAATGTCAGTAGGGTTTGTAAAGTCTTGTTTAGTGCCTTTTAAAATTACATCGTATTCTTCACCTCGGTCAATAAAGGTGGTAACACGGCGCTGCCCTAACATGGTTTCTAGCGTGGTGCCTACATCTGATACTGACACACCTAAATCGGCGGCTTTGTTTTTATCTATGCTGACTAAAAATTGTGGAAAGGTTTCTTTATAGTCGTGATCGATTCTTACCAAGCCTGGATTTTTTTCTGCGCGCTCTATAATGCGGTCGCGCCAATCAGCAAGTTGTTCGTAATCGTTACCTTGTAGTACAAACTCTATGGGGCGAGAGGAGCCGCCACCGCCAATACCACGGCGCATAATAGCAAAGGCACGTACATCTGTTACTTCGGTCATTTTGGCGCTTATTTCGTCCATAACTTCCCAGGTAGAGCGCTTGCGCTTATCCCAATCGGCCATACCAACGATAGCAACACCGCCACTGCCGCCCCAGCCCGGTACGCGTACTAAAACACGGCTTAATTCGCCAGCTTCTGAGTAAGGAAGCAGGCGCTCTTCTATTTTGGCCATGTTGGCTGCGTTATTTTCATAACTTGCGCCTTCAGGGCCGCTCATCATAATAAAAAAGGTACCGCGGTCTTCTTTTGGCGTAAGCTCAGAGGGCACTTGCAAAAACAACGAGTAGCTAACAAAACCAGCAAGTACTAGGCTTACCATTAAGCCCCATTTTTTGGTCATATTTGAGGTAAGCGATTGGCGGTAACTGTTTTCAACTTTGCTAAAAACACGGTCCATCCATTGGCTAAATTTACTTTCTTTTTCTGACGCTTTTAAAACTTTAGAGCACAGCGCTGGCGAGAGCGTAAGGGCAGTAATACTAGAGAAAAACACCGCGGCACTTACAGCCATTGCAAACTCTGTAAACAAGGCGCCAATTCGCCCATCCATAAATACTAAAGGTACAAACACCGAAATAAGCACAAGCGTTGTCGCAATAATTGCAAAGCCTACTTCGCGGGCACCTCTAAAGGCTGCTAATAAGGGAGGCTCGCCAAGCTCAATCCGACGGTGAATATTTTCAAGCATTACAATGGCGTCATCTACGACTAGGCCAATTGCTAATACCAGCGCAAGTAAGGTTAATAAGTTGATTGAATAACCCATGGCAAGTAAAAACATAAAGCTGCCAACAAGTGCTACAGGCACCGTAACGGCGGGGATAAGCGTAGCGCGAATATTACCTAAAAAGATAAATATTATTAACACCACTAACCCCATAGAAATGGCAAGCGTGCTATATACTTCGTTGATTGACTCTTTAATAAAAATAGACGAGTCGTAGCTGTCTTGAATAGTGGTGCCCTCTGGCAAATTACGTTTTATTTTTTCAAGTTCACTGCGGGCGTTGTCTACCACTGTTAAGGTGTTTGCTTTAGCTTGCTTTACTATGCCAAGGCCAATCATGTTACGGCCGTTACCACGGAACAGGCTTTCATCGTCGGCGGCTTCTAAATGTACATCGGCAACTTCACCTAAACGCACAAGGTAGCCGTCTTCACCGCGTTTAATAACTAAGTTTTGAAAATCACGTTGGTCTTTATAGCTACGCGCTGTACGTACGGTAAAGTCGCGGTCGATAGACTCAATTTCACCTGCTGGTAGCTCTACGTTTTCGCTGCGTAGGGTGTTTTCGATATCACTCGAAGTGATCCCACGAGCGGCCATGGCTTGGCGGTTTAGCCAAATTTTCATGGCGTATTGGCGCTCACCACCAATACGTACATTTGAAACGCCATCTACAACGGCTAATCGGTCGACAATAAAGCGCTGTGCATAATCGCTCAATTGCAGCGAGTTCATGGTTTCACTGTTAAGTACAAACCAAGCAATAGGGCTCTCGTCACTGTTTGACTTAGACACCTCTGGGGGGCGCACTTGCTCTGGTAGGTTATCTAGTGCGCGGGCTACTCTCTCTCGTACATCGTTTGAGGCTGCGTCAATATCACGGCTTATATCAAACTCAATAACGATATTAGAGCGCCCATTTCTGCTTGAAGAATTAATACTTTTAATGCCTTCAATACCCGATATCCGGTTTTCTAATATTTGCGTTATTTTTGTCTCGACTATTTCTGCCGAAGCACCAGTGTAGTCAGTACTAATACTGACAATAGGGGTTTCAATATCTGGGTATTCCCTAAGTGGTAGCATCGAAAAAGCCACCAAGCCAAATGTTAGCAGTAGTAAGTTAATTACTATGGCAAAAACAGGGCGTTTAACACTCGTATCTGTAATTTTCACCGATTAACCCTCAACACTTACTTTGCTACCAGGGCGAATTTTAATAATGCCTTCGGTAATCACTTGCTCGCCATCGCTAAGGCCTTCATCAATCGCTACCCAGCCGTTATTTCTGCCTGCAACATGCACTTCTACCTTGTTGGCAATACCCTCTTTTACTTGGTATACAAAATGTTTATCTTGCAGTGGGATCACGGCTTTTTCTGGCACCATAAGCGCCTGATTACTACTAAGCTCCAGAGCGGTGTTTAAAAGCATACCAGGGCGTAATAGCCCGGATTTATTAGCAAAGCTTGCGGTTACTTCTACACTGCGAGTAATCGAGTCGATACGAGAACTAATATGGGTCACTTTGCCGGTAAAGGTGCGCCCTGGGTAGGCATCGTTTTGAGTATGTACTTTCATGCCTAGGTTAAGTTGAGATAAATATTTTTCAGGGACTTTAAAGTCAACTTTTATAATACTAATATCATCAAGTGTTGTAATAATTGTATCGCTACTTACATAAGCACCAACCGACACTTCTCGTTTGCCTAATAAGCCAGAAAACGGCGCGGTAATTAGCATTTCATCAAGTTTGGTTTTAGCGCTTTCTAGTTGGGCTTGCGTGGCATCTACGCGAGAAAGCTGCTCTTCTAATAATGATTTAGCGGTAGATTGCGTACGAGAAAGCTCAGTAAGGCGGCTTAACTGACGTTTTTCTTCTTTTAAGTTAATGCCTAGCTCTTTTACAGCGTATTGTTCTTGCTGATTTTGCAGCTGCACAAGGCGTTGGCCTTTACTTACTAAGTCGCCATCTTCAAAATATATGTGTGTAACATAATCGCTTTGTGCGCTTTTTATATAAATTGCTTGGTTTGCGCGTGCACTGCCTATGGCTTCAATCATAACGGTGTTTTCCTGAGACGATACCGTATGAGCCATTACCTGTGTGGGTGTATCACTTGAATTAGATTGTTCGCCATGGCTAGATGGCAAATATAAGTACACACTTAAAATAACAAGAAGCGTAATTAAAAATGGAAAAAGAGCTTTACCTGACTGTTTTGAATACATCGTTTTCATACCTGAAAATAAATTGTAAGTATTGTACGAAATAAGACCGTGAAAAGGCGGTTATGTGTCTCATAAATTTGTGCGTTAGGCGTAAAAATTTATGAGACTAATTACTTGTTCCCATTTAACACTAAAATTATGATAAAACGATGAAGCAACCACCGCAGTGTAAAACCTGTTTAACAATGAGAAAAATAATACTTTGGGGTATTGTTATGTTTTTATTTTATATGGCTTTTTACCAATATGGGTAAGCCAAGTTCAATAATAAAATACAGGGCGCAAGGGGCGCGCAATGGCATTGAAGTACTTACTGTAGGCAGCGTAGGTTTGGTATTTATTATGCTGTTTAATTTACTGCGCCCGGGTGAAATTAGCTTAATAGAAATTTTTTTAGTAAGCATGTGCATAGCTGCTATTTTTATTGGTTTTTTAAAAACACAGGAACCTTATTACAGTTTAGTGCTTAGTGAGTCCTTACTTGTGTATCAGCATAAGTATGGCCAGTGGCAGTTACATGTTAGTAACTTACACCACAGCGGTATTCCTAAGGTGGCTGATGGCCTTGAATACCTTGAATTAAACGCAGTAGGTTTAAAACTTAATGATATGGACGAATTTTTAAGCGCTATACACCCACGCATTGCCGGAAAACTACTGATAGAGCAGCGTAATTTATTTATGCAAGCTGTTCAAAAACATTGCAAAAATGGCAATTGCCCATCAGAATGGTTAATAGAAGAGACACAATACACCTCACCTAAAGGATTTAGCTATACTGGACTTATAGCTATGTTTGCTAACAGAGCCAAGCACCTTGAGTTGTTAACGGGATATAATTTACTGTTA
The DNA here is from genome assembly GCF_028599265.1 of Pseudoalteromonas sp. Angola-4. Classification (NCBI taxonomy): domain Bacteria; kingdom Pseudomonadati; phylum Pseudomonadota; class Gammaproteobacteria; order Alteromonadales; family Pseudoalteromonadaceae; genus Pseudoalteromonas; species Pseudoalteromonas sp. Angola-4. The sequence continues at coordinate 71,253 of NZ_JAQREK010000001.1, forward strand.
CCCGCAAGTGTATTAGAGACAGACATTTGGTCGTTCAGTGCCGATTTAAATAAATGGAAACGCGCACCTGAACGGTTTATAGCATCGCAAGTTGGACACTAAATGCGATAGTAGGAAAAATAATGAGCCAAGAAAGATCTTTTATAAAGAGTGGTCGCAATACCATCATCCATAAAGATAAAAAGCTTGATCTAGTCATTGTAAATGCAGAGCAGCGCCCACGTATAAAGGTAACTCAAAATGGTTTGGAGCCATTTAAAGAGGATCTACCTAAAAACCGGCGCGATGCCAAAGAGCGTTACCTTGAAATTGTTAATGTAAGTAGCGCTGATATTTTTGGTGAAGAAAAACAGCTGTTGTTTATTCAGGCGCTTGATGGGCGTGAATACAAAGTAGATTACTCAAAAATAGGCACTAAGCTGTTTGTGCGTATTCATCAAGATACGTATATGTAATACCAATCCACAATAATGCTTAATCATTTGAGAGGCTAAACGTGTTAAAAAATTTTCATTTAGAACAACTGAATAGCGAATTTTTTGCCTAGCTGGCAACACGTTTTCCAGCCTCAAAATAGATCACTTAATTAAGCGAATTGGTATAACTCTAAATGGCATCTTTATTGCTAGTGATTACACTATAGTAATTATTTGACATTATAGGTGCGTTTTATGAAAGCGTTTGCTTTTACTCCCCTTATATCTTGTTTTTTATTGGCTGCCTGTGGCGGTGGAGGCGGCGGTAGTGATGACTCTGCTGTTGAAACCTCGGTTAATGCCGGAACCGATCTTCAAGTTGTAGAAAAAACAGAGTTTACAATCACCGCACAAGGCTCACCAGATGACGGTACCTTTACTTGGCAGCGCGTTAGCGGCCCATCTGTGGACGGCTTCCCGCTTGAAGGTGCAGAGCAAACAATTACTGCGCCCGATGTTAAAACCGACAGTGAACTTGTACTATCTGTAAGCTATCAAACAGATAACGGCAGCTTAGTTAGTGACAATGTGAGCATATTTATTACCTCAAGTAATCAATTACCGCTTGCTGTTGTTAGTCAAACAGCCCCAGAAACACTGCCTTCAACCTATAACGACACCGTAACGTTAAGCGCTGAAGAGTCGAGCGACCCTGATGAAAATGGCCAAATTAATAGCTATCAGTGGCAATTAATTTCAGGCCCTGATTTAGATGTAACCGACTTTGACAACTCTACGGTAAGTTTTAGCCATCCGCTGCTTGAATCAAATACTAATTTAATATGGCAATTAAGCGTTACCGACGACGAGGGCGGCGAGGCAAGTACTGAATACAGTATGACATTAAATAAAACAGACGAGCTGGTTGTGGCCAATGCCGGAGATGACCAAAACGTTGAAGAATTTGAGGAAGTGACCTTAGATGCAAGTGAAAGTGACACCCTAACAGATACGTTTTCATGTAGCTGGCAACAATTAACAGGCAATGCCGAAACGCTGGCAAATACTAGCCAATGTACCACGACATTTTTTGCCTCCGACGTTGATTTAGATACCACGTTGAGCTTTGAAGTCACTGTTACTGATTCTAAAGGGCGCACTGACACCGATACCGTATTTATTGACGTATCACCAAAAGCACTAGGGCTTATTAACGACAGTGGCCTAGGCGAGTGTTATAACAATACCCAGCGTATCAATTGCCAAAGTAGTGACTTTCCGGGTCAAGATGCAGAGCTTGGCCGAGACAGCTTTGCCAACCAACTCGATAAAGCAGGCCAAGGTAACCTTGCGTTTGACTACACTAAGCTAAATCAGTTTGCTGATGAAGTAGCGGATGATAGTGACGACTTTACTTGTATACGCGACAACGTAACGGGGCTTGTATGGGAAGTGAAAAGTGTAGAGTCAGGTACATTACCTAATACCACCTTACGCGATGGCCAAAATCATTACTTTTGGGATTTAGGCACGACAACCTTTACCGATACCAGTACCGCTAATACTACCTGTCCAGATGATACAAGCTGTGGTGTGCAAACCTATATAAATGAAGTGAACGACTTAGATTTTTGCGGCGGTACCAATTGGCGCTTACCAACTTACACTGAGCTGTTGAGCTTAATAGATTATGGCAAGCAGGGCGAAAACGTATTAATTGATGAAGCGTTTTTTCCAAATATGCCAGAAGCAGGCGCTATAGATGATGTGAATTTACCGTACTGGACATCACAAACTGCAGCCGATGGTACCAGCTTATCGCAAGCGTACATTATCGATATGAGCAACGGGAATGACTTAGCCTACCCGAAAGAAAAATACGCGTATGTACGTTTAGTCAGAAGCCGATAGGAGAAAATCATGAAAACATGCTTACTATTTTCAATGGCTGTATTTAGCGCAAGCTTTCAACTAGCCGCAGCGCAAACGTGTTACGACGGGGCGGATACAACAACACCAACCACTCGCTTCACTCTTAATGACGATGGCACAGTGTTAGATACAGAAACAGGCCTAATGTGGCAACGTTGTAGCTACGGACAAGTTTACGATAGCGACACTGAAACATGTACAGGCTCTTCTCCGTCACTTAATTGGCAAGAAGCACTCAGAGGTGCAGAAAACGACACCACTGCCGATTACGACGATTGGCAGGTTCCTAATATTAAAGAGCTTGCCAGTATTTTAGAGCACAGCTGCACCGAGCCAAGTATTAACGAAGAGGTGTTTTTAGGCACTAAATTGCAAAACTACTGGAGTAATACCTCAGGGGTAAGCACGATGAGCTCAGCATGGGTTTACCAGTTTGATAGCGGGCTTAATAGCTTACATGCTAAAACCAGTGACGTGTATTTACGTTTGGTGCGTTACGAAAACTAAGTAAAATAAAATAGCTAAGCACTTAGCTTTAATACAAAAGCGCCGCTAAATTTAGCGGCGCTTTTTTGTTTTACATAAATTTACGTTATTTCAATAATAAAGCGCATACAACGTTGTTACTTTGTCGTTTTTTTTGCCATTATAGGCCGAGTTTTAATGACGAAGGAACATTGCGGTGTATTTAAGCTACTTTGGCTTGAGCGAAAAGCCATTTTCGATCTCGCCCAACCCCCATTATTTATTTTTAAGCGAACGCCACAAAGAGGCACTTGCCCATTTAACCTATGGTTTAGGCGAAGATGGCGGGTTTGTATTACTAACCGGCGAAGTGGGAACAGGCAAAACCACCATTACCCGCAGTATGTTAGAGCAACTGCCAGAGAACACTCAAGTTGCAATGATCCATAATCCGGCGCTGTCGGAGCTTGAGCTTTTGGCCAGTATTTGTGATGAGCTAAACATTACTTACGATGCCCAAAATGCCACCCTTAAAAGTTTAACCGACATTATTAAGCAGCACCTAGAGGCTAATAACAAAGCGGGCGGGCACACAATTTTAATTATTGATGAAGCGCAGCTCCTTGCCCCCGATGTGCTTGAGCAATTACGACTATTAACTAACATAGAAACTGATCATAAAAAACTGCTACAAATAGTCTTAGTGGGTCAACCAGAGCTTCAGGCATTATTAAAACGTACTGAGCTTAGGCAGTTAGCGCAGCGAATTACAGCACGGTATCACTTATTACCGCTCACCCAAGGGCAAACAGTTGCGTATATAAAGCATCGTTTACATATTGCCGGGTGTGATAAAGGCGTGTTTTCGCTCGATGCGATGCAAGCTGTACATCAGTTAACTGGCGGTATTCCACGCTTAATGAATTTAGTCTGTGAGCGCGCGTTAGTCGGGGCTTTTTCTAAGCAGCAGCTTATTGTTGATAGTGATATTATAAAACAATCAGCCCAAGAATCACTGCCTATGGACTTTGTGGCTGCGCAGAATAATGCGCCTAAATCCACTGGCCGTGTTTATTATTACTTAGCATTTGCTGCTCTGTTTGCAGTAGGTGTTGGCATGTCGTTTATTATATAGTTAGGTAATTTATGTCTTATTTATTAGATGCATTAAAGCAATCTCAACAAGCAGATATGAGCGCCGAGCAATATGATTTGCAGTCAGCGCAGTTAAAGCAGCAGCAAGCACTTACGCGCTATAAAAAAATGGTGTGGCTACTTGGCGGCGCAATTGCAGCATTTATTGCAATAGCGGGTGGCTTTACAGCGGGTAAGTGGTTTCAAAGCAGCGCACTATTAAAAACAAGCCAGCCGGTTGACGTTGTTAGCACTGATAGCAAAAAACAAAAACAAGCAGTAACAGATGAGCCAACTACAGCGCAAAATAAAGCCGAAAAGCCTGTAACATCACCGTCTTCAGAGGCTGAAAAAAATAGTAATAAAGCAACGATTGAAGGGCAGTTGGTGTATGTACAAACACCTACCGGGGTACAAAAAATGTTGCTTACCCCACAAGGGCAGTATATCCCTATTAATGATAATCCGGCGCAGCAGCAACCAGGTTACAATGTGCAAACCCCTATAAATGCTAACGGGTATAATCAAAATGCGTTTAATCAGCAAACTTACAATGCACAGCTACCTAATACGCAAAGCTATAATCCACTTGCTTATAATGCACACGGCCAAAACACGCAATTTATGCAGCCGCAAGCACAAAATACAAGCTCAGCAGGTTTAGATATGAGCAAGTACAAAGTGCTTGGAAAACCACTGAATGGTGAAAATACGCCACACACGCAAGCGCCGCAAAGTAGTCCGGAGCTTGATGCTGTACCGAGTAAATTAAAAGATGCCTTTGCACAAGCGATAAAAGACTCGCAGCAAGAACAAGATTATGAAGTAACGCAGGCCTCTCGCAGTTCATCTCGAGTTAAACCGGTTGAGCTATTACCAGATGGCTTACAAGCCATGCTGCCAAGCATTAAATACCAAGCACATATATACTCTTCAAGTGCAGATAAACGCTGGATAAAGCTTAATGGGAGAGAGCTACACGAAGGGGAGAGCATTGGGGCACTAACAGTGCGCGAAATTACCCCAGAGCAAAGTGTACTTGATTTTGATGGTTATGAATTCAGTATTAAAGCTTTGCAGGATTGGCCGCAATAAAGCGCAGCTAATAAAGTAAGGCCGCAAAACTGCGGCTTTACTTTTTAACTCAGGGTAAAATAGCGTTTTTGTAAAAGCGCTCTAAATCAATGTTGTAGTCGGTCGGCTTAACAGTTGATTCGAGCTTGTCAGCTGTTTTTTTATTTGCCAAGTTTATATCTTGCATTTCCGTGTAGCGACCGTGTTTAGCACTATAAAATGTTTTAACCACCGGCTTTAAAGGTGTTTCAGGGTTACTCTGTGTAACCAAGCCTACTTTTTGGCTAGATAAGCGCACCAAGGTGCCTACTGGGTGAATGCCAATACATTGGATAAACTTAGTAAGTAGCTCACCATCAAAGCTATCAGGGCAACCATCTTTTAAAATTTTAAACGCTTTTATAGGCTCCATACCTGCTTTATATACCCGCTCTGCCGTAAGTGCATCATATACATCTACAATTGACGCCATACGTACGTATTGGCTTATCTCATCGCCTTTTTTGGCAAACGGATAGCCTTTTCCGTCTAACCGCTCATGGTGTAGGCCGGCAATATCTACAGCAATCCCCGTTAATCCTGCTTCTTCCAAAATTTGCTTAGAATACAGAGCATGGTTTTGCATAATTTTAAATTCGTCATCACTAAAGCGGCCCGGTTTATTGAGCACTTTGTCAGGAATTTTAATTTTTCCTATGTCATGCAACAAAGCACCTGTAGTGAGCTCTACAATAATGTCGCGTTCTATGCCTAAGTGCTTTGCAAAAATACCCATTAAAATAGAAACGTTGATAGAGTGCTCTAATAAGTAAGCATCTTTTTGACGCATTTGGGTTAAGCAGGCTAGGGCATCTTGGTTTCTAAAAATAGAGTCCATAAAGCCACTGGCAAGCTCTTTAAAAGGCGCTATGTCTATATCTCTACCCGCTTTTATATCGCCAAAGGCCTTTTGTTGAAGTGTTTTAGCTTCGTCGTAGAGCTTTTTTGCTTTGCCCATTTCTTGTTCGCTACTATGAACTTTAAGCCAAGGGTCGCGTTTTTTAATCTCAGCCTTAGGCGCTGGGGCTTGGGTGTCGGGCTCGGGTGTAGTTAATGTTTTATCTGGATCTATCTCTATTTCTAAAATGCCCGCTTTTTTGAGCTTATCGATACTCGTCTGAGTTTTAACCCAGCCTTGGTTTTTAATTTTAATGCGCCCAGTTTGTTTTGTAACACTTTGAACAAACATGCCAGGCTGTAATTGCGAAATAGAGATGACTTTCAATTTTTTTGCTTCTGTAATGGGTCTTTGTTTAAATTAGCATCATTATACGTTTCAATATAAAAAAAAAGGCACTTTTTAAGTGCCTTTTTTTACATTTTTAGTTAATTAGTATTGGATGGGCTATTCGTCATCTTCTACTAGGGTCATCAGTGAAGTATTACCACCAGATGCGGTAGTATCTATACTGATCGTTTTTTCAGTAATTAAGCGCTTAATTAACGTATCGTAATACTCTGAAGTAATTACTGGTAAAATAGCGCCTTTACGCTGTGCAAGTTGTTGGCTGAAGTAACCTAAACGAGACGAACGTGCAGCAACCACCGCACCCGCTAAGTGAGGGTGAGCCAAAATAGCTTGTAGCTGATTAGGTTTTGCAACCTGGAACACGCCCTCAGCAACGCCTGTGGCAATAAACTTATCTTTAAAGGCTACCGCTTCGTCGTAAAATAGCTCTGATGCTACCGTAATTACTGTATTACCTGCAGCAAGTGCTGTAATGATTGAAAGCGCCCAAAAGTTAAATGACGTGCTTTTATCTGCATAACATACTACACAACCACGTGCTTCAAGGTGCAAGGTGTTTGATTCACCAGTAGGCCCAGGCAAAGTAGTAAACTTACGCATATGTTTTTCTAAACGGTTAAGTTGTGCACGCGCTTCTGAAAGCGTTAATGCCAAATCGTCCGCTAGGTCATCAATAATTTCGACCGTTGCTACTTTAGCAAGCAACTGACGAACAGCCGATACACGGTCATTTAACGGTGTTGCACGCCAAATTTTCTCATCGCGCATTGAGTTAGCCATCAGCTTTTCAACTTGCTCGTTTGCACCGCTGTAATGGTGTAAATCAAGCTCATCTGGCGTTAGGTTAGTCATTTGCACGTTATCAGGTGATGCTTTCTCTTTTACTAAACGCTGCAGGTAGTTAGGGCCACCGGCTTTAGGGCCAGTACCAGATAAACCACGGCCACCAAATGGTTGCACACCTACAATGGCACCAATCATGTTGCGGTTTACATATACGTTACCCGCACGCGACATTTTAGCTAGGTACTCACAACGCTCTTCAATACGTGAGTGAACACCCATTGTTAAGCCGTAACCTGTGTTGTTAATTTGGTCAATCACGTTGTCGATATCATTCGCTTTAAAGCGAACAATGTGCACACATGGACCAAATACTTCACGTTTAAGTACTGATAAATCTTCGATTTCGTATAAACGAGGGGCAAAAAAGTAGGCGCCATTTTCGGTGTTATCAGGGATCTTACACTCGTAATGAAGTGTTGCATTACCTTTTAAGTATTCAACATGATCATTTAGCGTTTTAAGGGCTTTTTCATCAATTACTGGGCCTACATCGGTAGAAAGTAATGACGGGTCGCCAATATGCAGCTCGGCGAGTGCGCCTTTAAGCATTTCAATAATGCCATCGGCTACATCTTCTTGTATAAATAATACACGCAGTGCTGAACAACGCTGGCCTGCACTTTGGAAACCTGAGCTTATTACATCATCAACAACTTGCTCTGGCAGCGCTGTTGAATCCACAATCATACAGTTTTGGCCACCGGTTTCTGCAATTAACGGTACTTGAATATCGTTACGCGCAGCCAGTGTTTGTGAAATCAGTGTGCCTGTTTCTGTAGAACCGGTAAACATAACTGCCTGAATGCGCTCATCAGGTACAATTGTTTTACCTACCTCAGAACCACGGGCAATTACCGGCTGTACTACATGCTCTGGTAAGCCAACCGAAAGCATTAACTCAATAGCGCGAAGTGCGATTAAGCTTGTTTGCTCTGCAGGTTTTGCAATAACAGTATTACCAGTCACTATCGCAGCGGCCACCTGACCTAAGAAAATAGCAAGCGGGAAGTTCCACGGGCTAATACATAAAATTACACCGCGTGCTTCAAAGCGCTCATCGCTTGCAAGTTCTTCTGCACGTGCCGCGTAATAACGACAAAAATCAACGGCTTCACGTACTTCGTCAATACCATCTTGCGTAATTTTACCGGCTTCTTTAATACATATAGCGACGAGCTCATCGTGGTGACGCTCTAGAATATCTGCCACGCGGCGTAATAAATTAGCACGCTCTTTTACAGATGTTTGCGACCATGACTCAAACGCCGCTTCTGCATTGGCCAAAATGTCTTTCATCTCATCGCCAGATTGCAGTTTAACGTGGCCGATGATTTCGTTGTGATTAGCTGGGTTTTTAACCGCTAATGCGCCTTCAGGTACTTGGCTTTGATCAATTAAATGCTCGTTAAACCAGCTTTCAAGGTTTTCTTTGAATGGCGTAATTACATTAATATCGGTTAAGTCCATGCCTTTAGAGTTAGCACGTTCGTTGCCGTATAAGTCGATTGGCATTTTAATTTGCGTATTGTACTTATTACGTAAACCTTGCAGTGTTTCTACTGGATCAGGTAATAGCGACTCAACTGGTTTAGTGGTATCTACAATGGCGTTTACAAATGATGAGTTAGCGCCATTTTCTAGTAAACGACGTACTAAGTAGGCAAGTAGGTCTTCGTGCTGGCCAACGGGTGCATAAACACGGCATTGAATTTTTTCTTCATTTACGATTTGGTCAAATAAAGATTCTCCCATACCGTGTAAACGCTGGAATTCAAATCCGGTGTTATCGCCTTTAGCAACTTCTAAAATAGTGGCAGCAGTGTAAGCGTTGTGTGTTGCAAATTGCGGGTACAGTACATCGCGTGCTTCTAGCATTCTAATAGCACAAGCTTTGTAAGATACATCGGTAGTTGCTTTACGCGTAAATACTGGGTAGTGCTCTAAACCATCTTGTTGCGTGGTTTTAATTTCTGTATCCCAGTAGGCACCTTTTACAAGGCGAACCATCATTTTACGGCCTACACGAGTAGCAAGTTCAGTTACCCATTCAATAACAAAAATAGCGCGCTTTTGGTATGCTTGTACGGCTAAACCAAAACCTTGCCAGTTACCTAAATCTTCATCGCTAAATACCGCTTCTATAACATCTAGAGAAATATCTAAGCGGTCAGCTTCTTCTGCATCAACCGTAAAGCCAATGTCGTATTTTTTAGCAGCAAGCGCGAGTTCTTTTAGTTTAGGTACAATTTCGGCCATTACGCGGTCTTTATGCGTGAATTCATAACGTGGATGAATAGCAGAAAGTTTAACTGAAATACCTGGGCTTTTAACTGGGCCACGGCCATTTGCCGCTTTACCAATTGCATGGATTGCGTTCATGTAGCTGTCGAAGTAACGCTTGGCATCTTTCATTGTGCGCGCGCCTTCGCCTAGCATGTCGTATGAGTAAACGTAGCCTTTTTGCTCTTTTTCAGCAGCGCGTTCAATGGCTTCGTCAATGGTGCGACCCATAACGAACTGCTTACCCATAATTTTCATGGCAAAGTTTACAGACTTGCGAATCACAGGCTCGCCTAAACGACCTATGGTCTTTTTAAGCATGCCAAATTGCTGTTCTTTGGTTTTATCTGTGTAGTTAACCATTTTACCGGTTACTAATAATCCCCACGAAGAAGCATTAACAAATAAAGAATCGCTGCTTCCTAAATGAGAACTCCAATCACCTTTAGCAAGCTTGTCACGAATTAACGTATCTTGCGTGGCTTTGTCTGGTACGCGAAGTAGGGCTTCGGCCAAACACATTAACACTACACCTTCCTCACTAGAGAGTGAGAATTCATTTAAAAGTGCGTCTACACCGCTTTGACCGTCTTGATCTTTTCGAATGTTTAAAACAATCTGGCGAGCTCTTTCCCATGCACGGCTTCGTGCTTTAACACCCACTTCTGCAAGTGGTAAAATATGATCAATAACAGCATTTTCATCAATGCGGTAAAAATCACGAATTTTCTGTCTTGTAGGACAGGTTGTTGTCAAATCGCCATTGAATAACATAAGCAACCCTTAGGAATGTTAATATGTAAATAGTAGAACAAAATTTATGTGCTTGGGCTGTTGAGCTAAAGCAACTTTGCTACCAATAAATTACCAGTGATGTAATGCGTGCATTCTAATTAAATTTCAGCAGAATATGCTGGTTAAATTTCACGATTTACGATAATTTACAGGGCATATTTTCAACTTATCCGTATAAAATTCTGTATGACAAGTCCAAATAGATTACGCCTGCTTGATCGTATCGATTTAGCAATATTAGACGTTCTTCAAAAGAACGGCAGAATTTCTAATGTTAACCTAGCAAAACAGGTTAATTTAAGTCCTAGTCCATGCCTTGACCGTGTAAAACGTTTAGAGCAAGAAGGCTATATAGAAGGGTACTTCGCAAAGCTTAGCGAACAAAAGCTGAATCAGAGCTTAGTAGCACATGTGCAAGTATCGCTGGTGACATCTAACACGGCTGTTTTTAAAGTATTTAAAGAGCATATACTTAAAATTGAGCAAGTTGTAGAGTGCGATATGGTAGCGGGAGGGTACGACTACCTGCTAAAAATTAGGGTCTCGGATATGGATGAGTATCGACAGGTGCTAGGAGACTTAGTCGATATTCCGGGAGTAGGTACTCACCATACTTACATGGTAATAGAAAAAATTAAGCAGGATCCTGGTTTACGTTTGGATATTTAAAAACCAAATGCTTATTGCAATACATTACACACACATTAAAAAAGCACCTAAGGGTGCTTTTTTAATGATTAGCCAGCGGCTATTAAACTTAGTTAACCAAGGTTTTGGTTAATTAAGCCCACCCTTCGTAGCGCTTACGGCGCGAAAGTACAACGGTAAGTATAATACCTAAAAACAAACCTATAAAAGCAATAGCGCCACCATAAGTAAGTAGTTGGCGTTTTTCTTTTGCAGTGGCTGCTTGTTTTTGAGCGCGTTCTTGCTCAAGCGTTGTTTGCAGCTCAGTAATTTGTTGATTAAGCAATTTGTTTTGATTAGTTAAGCTTTGATTATGTTCTTGTAACTGGGGTAGTTCAACTTGTGCTTGGCGTAGTTTGTTTTGCACTGTGCTCATTTCGCTACTGAGTGTTTGATACTGCTGATGAAGCCCTGGCGTTTGCGATATAAATTTAGACTCAACCCAACCTTCACGGTCTTTATCGTCTTTTATTTTTATAAAGCCGTTTTCTTCTTTTGATAGCACGGTTAATTTAGTACCCGCATCTACAGAGCCAAGTAAGCGGTAGTTTTTACCTGCGCCAGAGCGCATAAAGGTATATAGATTATCGATTATATAAGCTGAATTTGCATCTGATGAATTGGCTGTTTGAGCTTCTTGTGCTTGGCTTATAAACGAGGTGGCTGTTAAAAGTAGCCCTAGTAAACAGTGTTTTAGCATTTATCTACCTTGTTAGTCTATCCGTGTCCGTTGTGGTTGTGATTGAGATTTTCACATAAGTAGTGAGATAGTATGGATTAAACGCGTTAATAGCAAGGTTGATATTGTAACCCAGTGCGGGCGTTGCTCAGCCAAAAAGGTTAAAAAATTTGCAAAATGAGGTGGCTTTGTTTATTTTGAGCACTTATTTATTTTAAAGGTAATCCTCAACCCTAATGGATACTGAGATAGAACTGAAGTTTTTGGTATCAGATGCCGTTGTTCCACTGATCCCCTCGCTAATCACACAATTTGCTAAAACGGTTATTAATAAACCTTCACGTAGTTTGCAAAATGCCTATTACGATACCCCAAGTAGAGAGCTTAGAGCCCTTGATATAGGTTTTAGAACCCGCTGTGCCGACAGTAAATGCGAACAAACAATAAAGCTTGCTGGCGAAGTTGTGGGTGGGCTACACCAACGTCCTGAATACAACTTACCCATTGAATCAAGCCGTCCTGATTTATTAGCATTTAATAATGCTATTTGGCCTCATGGTATGCAAGTAAATGCTATTAGCAATAATTTATATCCTATTTTTAGCACTAACTTTATTCGTCGTACTTGGTTAATAGAAACCCCCAATGGCGCAAAAATTGAAGTCGTGCTAGATAAGGGCGAAATAGCAGCATCGGGTAAGGTTGATATTATTAGCGAGCTAGAAATAGAGCTTGTTGAGGGCAACAGAGACGAGCTATTTGCTTTGGCAGATAAACTTGTTAGCCAAAACTGTATTCGTTTAGGGCTTTATTCAAAAGCAGCTAGAGGCTACCGACTAGCCGATGAAACACCGCTTAAACCAAGTAAGTCTATTGGGTTTGTAAAATTAAAAAAACAAGCAACTCAAGAGCAAGCACTAATAGAGGCCATGAACTTTGGTATTCGTTTTGTGCAAAAGCATGAGCAGTGTTACTTTGACAAACCAAGTTTAAAAACGCTCAAACGTGTGACTGATGGCATTAGCTTAATTAGGCATAATTTTTGGTTGTTTGACGATATTGTAAGTAAAGACAGTACTGAGCAATTAAGAACAGAGTTAAAGTGGCTGTTAAGTGAATTAGCCTGGGTTGAAAATGCAATTCAGCTAAAAACTTATACATCTAAACGCCATGCATTTTATAAAAAAATAAATGCAGCGCCTGCATTAGCGCAAGTTATTAACGATTTAAAAGAGCTACAGCCAAGCATTGATGATATTAATGCTTTGTTTCAAAGCGCGCGATACAACCGTTTATTGCTGTCGTTAACTACCTGGTTGGTAGATAAACAATGGCGTAAGTTTTGGGGGCAAACTCAACTACAGGCGGCAGAGCAGCCAGTAGCTAAAATTGCAAAACGTTTATTTAATAAAGATTGGCAAAATTTAGATAAGCTACTTCCTAAAGAGCAAACGCTTACAGCACAAGATTATTTAAGCTTACGCACCCAATTAGAAAACAGCTTATTAAGTGGTAATTGCTTAGGGTCATTGTTTGACAAAGAAGAGCGCTTAGAATTTAGACTACCGTGGCTGGATATTTCTCATGGTATGTACGAGCTCAGCACGCTGGAATATTTAAAGCAGCTTTGCGGCGGGCAAGAAGACGAGCAGTTGGCTAAAATTCAACAGTGGCTAGATCAAAAGTCAGATTACTTAGTTAGTGCAATGGAGCAAAGCCGTTTAGCGTCTTTTGATATAGAGCCGTACTGGCAGTAATATATTTAAGCAGGTGTGTGTATGGGCACCTGCTTTAATCTTTTTGTTGAAACTTTCTTAAACCTCCTTAATTAAATAACCTCTTAATTTCTACGTAATAAAAATGGTGCGTTAGTCACTCGTTAACTATGCTTATAGTCATAAACCTACAACGGTAAGACTAATATGAAGTGTAGTGTTGTTTTGCTTTTTTTATTCAATAGTATGGGTGTCTATGCTCAAACCTTTACTTTTGGTGTAGTTCCGCAATATGAGCCTCAAAAACTCACTGCAATATGGCAGCCCTTTCTTAATAAAGTAACCGAAAAAACAGGCGTGCAACTAAAGCTTGTTACCGTGGAATCAATCCCGGTTTTTGAGCAAGGTTTTGCAGATGGCGATTACGATTTTGCTTATATGAACCCATGGCATAGTGTGATTGCTTTCGACAAGCAAGGCTATTTACCTATAGTGAAAGATGCTGCGCGCCATTTGCAAGGCGTATTAGTGGTCAATAAAAACAGTAATATTGAATCCGTTAAGCAGCTTGAAGGCGCCGAAATTGCTTTTCCTGCGCCTAATGCGTTAGGCGCTTCTTTATTAATGCGGGCGGAGCTTGCCCTATTGTATGGCTTAACAATAAAGCCTGTGTATGTACAAACGCACTCATCTGTTTATTTAAATGTGGCACTTAACGCAACGCCTGCCGGCGGCGGGGTGATGGGCACATTAAAGCAACAGCCTCAAAATTTGCAGCAAAAGCTAAAAGTTATTTACAAAACGCGTAAGGTTAGCCGCCACCCCATTGTGGTTCACCCTAGAGTAAATAATCAGGTACAAGCGCAAGTTCAACAAGCAATTATAGAAATAGGGAGCGACCCTAAACAAAAACACTTATTAGCGGGTATTCCTATAATTAACCCAAGTAAAGCAAGCATTGACGATTATAAACAATTAACGCAATGGGGTTTACGCTCGTTTTATGTTGAAAATTAACTGGTGGCGCAGCCTAAGGGTTCAAAGCTTTATTGCGGTAATGGCATTTGGCTTTTTATTAATATGCTTATTTATTTTTTACGCTTTGCCAGAGCAAGCTAGGTGGGTAAACGATGGCCTTTCTAGCGCAGCGCAGCGCTCTTTACAGCAACTATCTACATCAATAAAAACCCCTTTATTAACTCGCCAATACGCACAGCTTTATGAGCAAATAGACGCGCAACTTAATACAAACCCTAATTGGAAAGCAATTAGAGTAGTAGAGCCTTCTACAGGTAATCAGTTATATCCTTTAGATGAGTGGCAGCTGTTAGCGCAGCAGGGCAATGTTACGTTAAATGAGCACATTACTTTTTTAGATAAACCTTTGGCTGAAATAACGTTAGTCGTTAATTTTGAAGACAAAATAAACGAAGCGGCCAAGCTACATTACACGTTAATTTATATTCAGTTTTTTATACTTGTGGTGTTTTTTATTGGCTTAGCTTGGTTGGTCGATTATAGAATTACCAGCCCTTTACGGGCGCTCGAAGTCGCCTTTTCTAAACTGGCTAAAGGGAACTTTGATTGCCACGTTAGCGTTCAGCAAAAAAATGAGATTGGCAGCGTCATAAATGCATTTAATAAAATGGCCGGTGAGGTTGCTACTAATCATCAAAAAGTAAACGCGCTGAGAATTCAAGCCGAGTCGGCCAGTAAGGCTAAGTCTGACTTTATGGCGAGTATGAGCCATGAGCTTAGAACGCCGTTAAATGCGATTTTAGGGTTAGCGCAGCTTTATCAATATGACAGTAAAGCAACCGAGGTACACAAAGACAATGCGCAAAGTATTTACCAAGCTGGGGAGCATTTACTTTTACTAATAAACGACGTGCTAGATTTAACTTCTATTGAGTCGGGGAATATGCAGTTTAATTTTGAATATGCCTCCGTGAAAGACATGCTACAGCATAGTATTGAAATGGTGAGCGAACTTGCCAGAGTTGAGCTTGTTACTATAGATACTCACAATATTGACTCCCTAGAAGGTATTTACTTATATGTAGATAAGCGCCGTTTTAAACAGGTACTGCTTAATTTACTTTCCAACGCA
The DNA here is from genome assembly GCF_028599265.1 of Pseudoalteromonas sp. Angola-4. Taxonomy (NCBI): domain Bacteria; kingdom Pseudomonadati; phylum Pseudomonadota; class Gammaproteobacteria; order Alteromonadales; family Pseudoalteromonadaceae; genus Pseudoalteromonas; species Pseudoalteromonas sp. Angola-4. The sequence continues at coordinate 86,674 of NZ_JAQREK010000001.1, forward strand.
ATAAAATATAACAAAGTGCGAGGTAAAATAGATATACGTTGCGAGATTGCTGATTCAAGCCGCTGTAATATTGATATTGAAGATACAGGGTGCGGTTTTTCAGAAGATGATATTTTAAGGCTTTTTAAACCCTTTGATAGACTAGGGGCAGAGACCAGTAAAACACATGGTACGGGCATAGGTTTAGTTATTACTAAAGAGCTTGTAGAGCGTATGCAAGGGCAGCTACAAGTAAATAGCCAAATAAATAAAGGCGCGTGCTTTACCATTAGCTTTAATAGTTTTAAAGAAAGCGCTTTAACCACTATACAAGCTGATGAACCGATAAATCACCCCAGCAGTGAGCCCGCAGACTCCGCCACAGGTAAACTCCCAGTATTAAATGTGCTGGTGGCAGAAGATCAACTGACTAATCAGCAGGTTTTAAAGCAGCAACTGACCATGCTTGGTGTTAACTCAACGTTTGCAAATAATGGTGAACAGGCCTGGCAAATGCTCCAAGATAATTGTTTTGATATGCTACTTACCGATATTCAAATGCCGTTGTTAAATGGCCTTGAGTTGGCTAAAAAAATCCGAAAAAACACACAGTTCAATGAGCTAATAATTATTGCTGTTACGGCCAACATAATGGAAAAAAATATACAAGATTGTTACAGCGCTGGGATGAACGGTTTTTTAACTAAACCGATAGAGCTTGAAAGCCTAAAAGCACTGTTGATGAAACACTCGCAAGGCATTGTTCCTTCGCATACACAGCCGCTGCAAATCACAGCGCAAGCAAGCTCTATGTACAGTCAATTAGATATGCCTTTATTGTTTTCGATGTTAGGAAAAGATACGCATGTACATTGTTTAGTCTTTCAGGCGTTTTTACAGACCGCTTATGAGCAAGTTAAATTAATTGAAGCATATACACATAGTTTAAATTATGCCGATTTATCTTTTCAGGCGCATGGTTTAAAGTCATCTGCTAAATCGGTTGCAGCGTTAAAGTTAAGTGATACCTGCCAGCAGATAGAAAGCTTAGCCGCGCAAAATAAGGTCGATGAAGCGTTATTATTTGCACTACAAACAGGATTTAATGAAGTGGTTACACAGTTAAAAGTGTACTGTAATAAACATGAGGCATCTTCGTAATGCCTCATGTAATGGCCCTTTTAATTAATATTTAGCGGCCTGCCCTTTAGCGGGTAGGGAGCTTAAAATGAAGTCGCGTAAGTCGTTATTAGAAAGCTTAAGATCTTCATGTCGTAGGTACATCATATGGCCGCTGCGGTACCCTTTAAAGCTTAACCTGTCTTTCATTTTTCCACTTGGGTCAAGCTGCCATAACGTGTATTTAGCATCAAAGTAATTTGTTGCGCCATCGTAGTAACCCGCTTGAATCATGACGTTTAAATACGGGTTTTGCGCCATCGCTAAACGTAAGTTTTCGCCGGTATTATTTTTACTGCGATCCCATGGGTGAACATTGCCAAATAAGTTGTATTTTACATCCGTTTTATAGTTGAGCTCTTCACGCAGGTAATAGTTAATTGCAGGCGTAAATGAGTGCAGCCAAGAGGTAAGCTCAGCCCAGTAATCAGGTGATTCGCCAGCATCGCGTTTATCAATACCTAAATAGCGCGAATCTAGACGCCCGACAGTTTGTCCGCGCTCACGTAAAAGTTCTTTCCAAAAAAATCGAGTGGGAATATCTAAGTTGTTTTGCGCTACAAACTGCTCTGAAAGGCCTGCATATTCGGCCATCCTCTTTATTATTTGGCGTTTTTTATCGGCATCGATAAAGCCACCTTTCGCGAGGGCAGGAATAAGCTCATTAATAGTGAACTGTTCTACTTCGGGTAAAAGTTCATTGAGATCTTTTTCTTGCAAGTTTTTATTCAGTGCTTTGTGATACCACGCAGTTGCAGCAAAATAAGGTAAGCGATTAGCCGCTTTTATAGGGCCGTCGCGTTTTATACCAATATCGGTCGGCGATACTAATACCACCCCATTAATGTACATCCATTGACTGTTTTGTAGTTCATGGGCAAGGCCTGATACACGAGTAGTGCCGTAGCTTTCTCCAATTAAAAACTTAGGTGAGCGCCAGCGCTCGTTTCGGTTAACAAAGGTATTTAGCCATTCAGCTAAGTATTTTATGTCGGCATTGACACCAAAAAAGTGCTCTTTTTGTTGCTCTTTCGAAAGCATTTCACCTTTAGCGTTTTCTACTACGCGTGAATAACCTGTATTTACCGGATTTACATAAACAATATCTGCTACATCTAATACTGAGTAGGGGTTATCTTTTACGCCATAAGGCTGAATGGGGTAGCCTTCGTCATCAATTTTTAATACGCGTGGGCCAGTATAGGCTAAGTGCATCCATACAGATGCAGAGCCAGGACCGCCATTAAACGATATCAGTAATGGGCGAGCTGCGGTGTTATCGACTTTATCTCGTGTGTAATAGGTATATTGTAATGTGGCAATGGTATCGCCATTATCATTCCACACCGGCTGAGTGCCTGTTTTAACGGTGTAGCTAAAGCGTTCACCATTAATTTTTGCTTTATGCTTAGTGACTACGTGGCTATCAATGTCTATTTTTCGTTGGTTTTCTGCTGTTGCAGTACTGCTAAGCAATACGATGGCAAGCGCTAAGGTGTAACGAGTTAATTGGACAAGCTTCATTGTCGTTCCTTATTTTTGTTTAGATGCTATTTAAAATAAAAAACACACAAATAACAAAAGTATTGAGATTAATGGTCGATAATACTGGTTAAGTCTAAACTTATACACGGCGTGTTTGTTTATTTAGGGTTAATTTATCCTAGCGTGTTTAGCTTAGCTAAAAAATCAAGTATATTTGGTCGACTTTGTATTTGAATTAAATACAAGCCTTGCGCTTACATTAATGGACCTAGCCTACTTACTGGCTACATAAACAGAACTTTACTGGATGTTTTTCATAGCTTGTCGCTTCAGTGCAAGTTTAAGTACGTAAAATAACAAGATTAAAGAGAAGTTTATGCAAAGAGTATTAGTGGTTGAAGACAGTAAAGTAGTGCAGCAGGTGCTACGCCACTTAACGGCTCAATATTTAGATGTCGCTGTCGATTTCGCATGGTCATTAAATGAATGCCAAGACTATATTGAGAAACATAAATACTCGCTGGCTTTAGTTGATTTAACTTTGCCTGATGCACCTAATGGCGAGGTCGCTAAATTTACACTTTCACACGCCATTCCTACTGTGGTACTTACCTCAAAAATTGATGAATATAAGCGCCAACAAATGCTAGAGCTTGGTGTTATTGATTACGTAATTAAAGACAATCGCGATTCATACCATTACGCTATTAAGTTAGTGGCTCAGCTTCTGAGAAATCAAGGCTGTAAGGCGTTGGTTGCTGATGATTCGGTGTTAAGCCGCTCCTTAATGAAGCAAATGCTAGAAAAGCAATTATTTGATGTAACCGATGCGCAAGATGGTCAGCAAGCACTCGAAATAATAAAAAGTAACCCTAATATAAAATTGCTCATGACCGATTATGCGATGCCATTAATGGATGGCTTTGAACTGGTTAAAGCGGTGCGTAATTTTAGAGGGCGCGATGATTTGGCCATTATCGGGCTTTCGGGGGCAGGTAAACATGGGTTATCGGCTCGGTTTATTAAATACGGTGCCAACGACTTTTTAACAAAGCCATTTATGAATGAAGAGTTTCATTGTCGTGTTATGCAAACAATGGAGCAGTTGTCACTGATTGCGGATATTAAAGAAAGTGCTTACAGAGACTATTTAACGGGTATGTATAACCGCCGTTATTTTTACCAATATGCAGAGCAACTATTAAAAAAACAACAGCAAAATACGCTTGCATTACTCGATATAGATTTTTTTAAAAATATTAATGACACCTTAGGCCACGAAGCGGGCGATCAGGCACTAAAGCAGGTAGCCACGTTAATTAAAACTACGTTTTCTAAGTTTACCGTTGCGCGGGTGGGCGGCGAAGAGTTTGCCATTATATTAGATGATATAGACACGGCGCGTGGGCGAGAGTACTTAGAAGGCTTTAGAAAAAAACTCGCTAAACATGAATTTTTAATCGATGAAAAACCGTTTTCTATCACCATTAGTATTGGTGTTGCTGATTTTCAAAACACTGATTTAACTCAGGCCATGCGCATCGCAGATGCGGCCCTTTACGAAGCCAAAAACAATGGCCGAAACTGTGTTGTGTAAATATAAAAAATAACACTAATTACAAGCTAGTAGGGCATCACTTTTGGTGATGCACCAATGTAGCTAAGTTGTTAAAAAAGCGCACCTTGATGGTGCGTTTTTTTTGTTTTAAATTTACTATTTACGTTTATCTTATTGATATTAAGTGTTTTTTAATAGTGGCACAAAGGTTGGATTATGTAAGTCAACAGGATAACAATAAAGCGTCCGAGGGGGCCACTATGAAAATGATTAGTGCAATCATAAAACCATTTAAATTAGATGATGTGCGTGAAGCGCTCGCTGATTTAGGTATTGAAGGGATGACCGTAGTTGATGTTAAAGGTTTTGGACGTCAACGAGGCCATACAGAGCTGTATCGTGGAGCAGAGTATCAGGTAGATTTTATTCCAAAGATCAAACTTGAAATTGCTACTCGTACTGAAAATTGCCAACGCGTAGTTGAAGCAATTACCAAAATTGCATCAACAGGCAAAATTGGTGACGGTAAAATTTTCGTGTACGACTTAGATCAAATTGTGCGTATTCGTACGGGCGAACTTGATGAAGAAGCAATTTAAGGGGGCTGATTAATGGAAAACACAATTGTAGAACTCAAATTTTCACTCGACACCTTTTATTTTCTGGTGTCGGGTATATTAGTAATGTGGATGGCAGCAGGTTTTGCCATGTTAGAAGCGGGTTTAGTTCGCTCTAAAAACACCACTGAAATTTTAACTAAAAACGTGGCGCTGTATTCTATCGCATGTACCATGTTTTTATTAGTTGGCTACAACATTATGTATGTAGACAACGCTGAAGGCGGTATTATCCCTTCAATTGGCGCATTAATTGGCACGCAAGCGGCCGATGCTGACCACTCTTTAGAATCTGACTTTTTCTTCCAAGTAGTATTTGTTGCAACGGCTATGTCGATTGTATCGGGTGCCGTGGCTGAACGTATGAAGTTATTTGCTTTCTTAGCATTTGCAGTTGTTTTAACTGGCTTTATTTACCCAATGGAAGGTTACTGGACATGGGGCGGCGGTTTCTTATCAGAAATGGGCTTTGTAGATTTTGCAGGCTCTGCCATCGTTCACGGTGCTGGTGCTGCAGCTGCTTTAGCAGGTGTAATTTTACTTGGCGCTCGTAAAGGTAAATACGGTAAAAACGGTGAAATTTACCCAATTCCAGGCTCTAACCTACCACTTGCTACATTAGGTACGTTTATTTTATGGATGGGTTGGTTTGGTTTTAACGGTGGTTCGCAATTACTTCTTTCAGATAAAGAAAATGCAACGGCTGTAGGTCAAATTTTACTTAATACTAACGCTGCTGCTGCAATGGGTGCAATTGCTGCACTGTTTGTATGTAAAGTGTTATGGGGTAAGGCAGATTTAACTATGGTACTAAACGGCGCATTAGCAGGCTTAGTTGTTATTACAGCAGACCCACTTTCACCATCTCCATTAATGGCGTGTTTACTAGGTATTTTAGGTGGCTCACTGGTTGTATTTAGCATTGTAGCTCTAGATAAAGCGAAGATTGATGACCCAGTAGGTGCTATCTCTGTTCACGGTGTATGTGGCGCGCTAGGTATTATGTTAGTGCCTGTATCTAACGGCGATGCAAACTTTGTAACACAGCTTATTGGCTTAGTGACTATTTTAGCCTTTGTTTTTGTAGCTTCATTTATTGTGTGGGCTATTTTAAAGCAAACTATGGGTATTCGCGTAACCGAAGAAGAAGAGTTAAGCGGTATGGACCAACACGATTGTGGTGTTGATGCTTACCCTGAGTTTGTATCTGTTCGCAGTAACTAATATTAAATAGATTAATCATTGTGTTCACAAAGCCCTACCTTGGTAGGGCTTTTTTCGTTTCAGGGAAGGTTAACTTTTCAGGTGTTAGGCTATACCCAATATGCTAAGCTCACACTCGTGAATAAACCTTGGAATAAATTACACTTAAATGGCTGACAACAAAAAAACACCCAGTAGTAAAACCACTCCTAAGCGTGCACCTAAAGCAACCAGCTCGCCACGTAAAGCTAAATCAAAAACGACTAAAAAAACGTCAAATACTGTTGCTAAACGCTCATTTATGCGAAAAACATGGTCTGTTTTTTGGAAATTGAGCTTAGCTGTTTTTATTGCTATGGCCATGTATCTTATTTATTTAGATTCAAAAACAACACGTATATTTGAAGGTAATAAATGGCAGTTACCTGCCCAAGTATACGCACGCTCAATGGAGTTTTACCCAGGGCAGTTTTTATCTAGCCAAGAGGTTGTGTGGGAGCTTGAGCGCCTCAATTATTCATCAGTTAATAGGCTAAGCCGCACGGGGCAGTTTGTAAAAACAGCCGATAGCATAAAAATTTACCGACGCGACTTTGAGTTTTATGATGGCCTTGAAGAATCGCACATTATTGAGCTGCGTTTTGCGGGGCAAAAGGTAGCAACCATTAAAGATAAATTTGGCAGGCGGCTAAACAGTGCTCGCCTAGAGCCTGTGCAAATAGCCCGTATTGGAAATGATTCAAAGCAAGATAGAGAGTTTGTACCGCTTGATAAGTTTCCGCCTATGTTGAAAGACACGTTATTAGTGGTAGAAGATCGGGATTTTTATCAGCACCATGGTGTGTCGGTATTTTCTATTTTGCGCGCGCTTTATTCAAATATTAAAGCAGGGCGTACCGTGCAAGGTGGTAGCACCTTAACGCAGCAGCTTGCAAAAAATATATACCTAACGCGTGAGCGCTCTTTAGTGCGAAAAATAAATGAGGCATTTATTGCGCTTATTCTAGATTACCGTTATTCAAAAGATCAGATTTTAGAAGCTTATTTAAATGAAGTTTACCTAGGTCAGTCTTATAACCAAGGCGTGCATGGCATGGGCTTGGCCTCTGAGTTTTATTTTTCAAAGCCTGTTGATGAGCTGGAATATGACCAAATAGCGCTGCTGGTGGCGATGGTCAAAGGGCCTTCGTATTACAATCCTCGACGCTATAAAGAACGCACTATGGAGCGTCGCGACCTAGTACTGCGCTTAATGGTTGAAAACAAGCTACTAACTACAAAAGAGTACCGTGCATCACTTAAACGCCCAATTGATATAGCGCCCATGAAAGCAAGTTTACAAAAGTCATACCCTGGCTTTTTAGAACTTGTAAACCGTGAGCTTAAGCAGTTATTACCTGATCAAAAAACCCTAGATGCCGGTGTGCGTGTATTTACTTACTTTGATTTGCAAAAACAAACGGCAATGGAAGAGTCCATTCAAAAAAGTTTACCGTATTTAGAAAAACGCCCTAACACCGATAAACTCGAAGCAGCCATGATCTCAGTTAATGTAGAAAAAGGCGGTGTGTCGGCTTTAGTGTCGGGGCGCGATGTTCGCTACTCAGGTTTTAACCGAGTGCTCGATACTAAACGAAATATTGGCTCTTTAGTTAAACCCGCGGTGTACTTAACAGCCCTGCAGTTACCACATTATAACTTAGCCACATTACTTGATGACTCCCCTGTGCAGGTAACAAATGAGCAGGGTAAAGTGTGGCAACCTGAGAACTTTGATCACCAATACCGAGGTGCATTACCACTTTATAAAGCCTTTAGTAACAGTATTAATATTCCTGCGGTAAATTTAGGCCTAGATGTAGGTGTTGATAAAGTAGCAAATACGCTCAAAGGATTAGGCGCAAAAGGTAATATAGATGAATACCCCTCGCTGCTACTTGGTGCTGTAGAAATGTCGAGCTTTGAGGTTGCTCAGCTTTATACCACTATCGCAGCAGATGGCGAGTATAGAGAGCTTACCTCTGTATCTGCCCTAACAGACTCGGTAGGTAACGTTTTGTATAAGCATAAAGTTAAGTCTGAGCCGCGCTTTGCAAAAGACGCTGTATATATGACTAAATATGCCATGAAGCGAGTAACAAAGGACGGCACCGCTAAGCGTTTAAATTTACACTTTCCATCAATTCAGCTTGCCGGTAAAACAGGCACTAGTAATGATTTACGTGATAGCTGGTTTGCAGGGTTTGATCAAAACACAGTGACCGTTGCATGGCTTGGTAGAGACGATAATAGAAGCACCGGTTTAACAGGGAGTGTAGGCGCGTTAGAAGCTTATATTCGTTACTTAAAACCGCTCAACCCTGAAGCAATAGCAGATACACGCCCGCCATCAATTAGATGGGCTTTCGTCAATGAAAGAACGGGTTTACAAGCACCGCCCGGATGCGGAAAAGTCATTCAGTTACCACTAAGAGCCAGTGAGTTTGAACCTAGGCCGCAGTGTATACGCTAATAAAATAAAACCTTAATAATAAAACCGCTAACTCAGCGGTTTTATTATATTTAGCTTACCTATCAAGATTTAAAAAACTGCATTGATTTAGTTAAGTCATCAGAGAGCTGACTAAGTTGCTGTGCGTCTTGCAGTGTAGATTGTGCAGAGAGAAGAGTTTGATCTGCTAAGTTACTGACTTCTTGTGCATCACTTAATGCTTGGGTGGTTGCGTTAGATTGCTCTTTAACCCGCAGTGCTATCTCTTCGCCTTGGTGTTTTATATCGCCCATGCTTTGCTCTGCACTTTGTAAAATATCGTTTGTTTCGGTGGCGGCTTTTACCGATTGTTCCATCTTCTGGACACTTGAGCGCATTTTTTGTTGTGTATCGTCAGAGGCTTGTTGGAGTGAGCTAATTATTTAGTGAATTTCTTGCGTTTGAGTTTGTGTACGCTGCGCAAGGGTTCTTACTTCATCAGCTACCACGGCAAAACCACGGCCATGCTCACCGGCTCGTGCTGCTTCTATAGCAGCATTAAGTGCAAGTAAGTTAGTTTGATCGGCTATTTCGCTAATACCTTTACTTACTTTACTAATTTCTTGGCTATCTTGAGCTAGTCTATCTAAGGCTTGTTGGCTTTCGGTAAATTCAACTTGAAGGTCTTGCATGTATTTGGCTAGTTCCATGGTGTTGTTAGAGCCTTGCTTTACATGCTGCGCGGCATCCTGTGCTGTTAACACCGCTTGATTAGCAGAGTCTTCAACACTTAGCGCACTTTGCTCCATATTACTTAGTGCATCATGAATAGCGTTTACCCGCATTTGCTGTTTTTCAACATCGTTACTCGTTTGGCTGCTTGCCTGTGAAAGCGATTTAGTGGCGCCGCATAGCTCCACAGTACTTGCTTTTACATTCTCTAAAAGTTTTGAAAAGGCATTAAGAAGTGCGTTATATCGCGCTGCAATAATATCCATTTCATCATTAGTACTTGAGTTGATAACCGCATTTAAGTCGCCACTTGCTGCTCTTTGCGCAGCTTCGGCAAAGCGATTAATGGTATCGACCACAGCAAAGTAAAAACCTATCATCAAGTAAAACGCAAAGAGTAAACTTATTACAGATGCTGCTAATACTGTGTTTCTGATCCACTGCTGTGTTTGAAGTTTATTTTCAATAAGGGTTTCAAGGGTAGGGATGCTTTTATCAATTAGTTGGCTAATACGACTTAGCACTTGGCTGGTAAGCCCTGCAAATTCGTTTTGTGTAAGCTGTATATCATCTGGTTCAAGCAGCTTTTTATCAATGGCTGTTTTAAAAGCGGCTATGGCGTTATGTAAATTAGTGAGAGAGGGCGTGAGTGCTTTATTTACAGATGCATCGGCCGTGGTGGCAATTGTAAGTATTTTATCGAGTTGCTGCTGGTACAAAGGGAGCGACTTACTTAAGTTTGAAAGCGCAATAAAAGTCTCTGGTGTAAAACGCTGGTTAGTAAGAACAGTATTAGCGCTTTGCGCTGTCGCATTTATCTGCATGATAAGCGCAGGTATAGGCGTAACTAATGCGCGATTAACATAAGCACTCGCAAGTTGGTTATCTAAGGCTAAATTAGACTGTATTGAAACCAGCTCAAGTACGTCATTTATTTGCTCATCTTTTACATTAAAACCACGTGCTTTAGCTACTTTTACATTTTTATAGGTTTCACCCTGCATTTGATTTGCAAGAATGTCTCTGTAGCTCAGTAATCCTTGTTTTTGCATTTGAGAGACGCTTATACTCTCGCTTAATAAAGAGACTAAAAAAAACAAACTAAGCGCAAGGGGTAATAATAAAATACCAAAAACTAAACCAATTTTAGTTTTATATTTTAAGTTGCCCATTAATGATATAGCAGGTGCTGCTAAGTGCCTTAAGCTCGTCATACGTTTCTCTTGTGGGGTAAAAGTGAGTCTAAAAAGTGAGACCGTATAAAGGCTAAAAACCATTCAATTATCAATACGCACAAATAAAAAAAGCCCGTAAGGGCTTTTTTTAACTACAGAGTTAATAACGCACATTATTAACACATGTGTTGGATGCTTATAGCTTAGCTAAGGCGCGCTCTGCAGCTTCTATAGTCGCTTGTACTTCTTGCTCTGTGTGCGCAGCACACACAAAGCCTGCTTCAAATGCAGAAGGTGCTAGGTATACACCTTCTTCAAGCATTAAGTGGAAAAAGCGTTTAAAGCGTTCTAAATCACATTCTGTAGCTTGTTTATAAGTGGTTACTTTTTCTGCTTCAGTGAAGAAAAAGCCATACATACCGCCAGCGTAGTTAGTGGTTAAAGGAATGCCTGCTTTTTTAGCGCCTGCTTCAAAACCTTCACAAATAGCTTTAGAAATAGCTTCTAACTTATCGTGCAAACCTGGTTCACTTAATAGCTCAAGCGATTTTAAACCCGCAGCCATTGCAATAGGGTTACCAGAAAGTGTACCGGCTTGGTAAACCGGACCTACTGGCGCAATGTAATCCATAATTTCGGTTTTGCCGCCAAAGGCACCAACAGGCATGCCGCCGCCAATGACTTTACCTAAACATGTTAAGTCAGGTTTGATGTTGTAATACGCCTGAGCGCCACCTAAAGCAACACGAAAGCCGGTCATTACTTCGTCAAAAATAAGCACTGATTTGTGCTCATCACATACTGCACGCAAGCCGTCTAAAAAGCCTTCTACAGGAGGAATACAGTTCATGTTACCCGCTACTGGCTCAACGATAATACAGGCAATGTCGTCTGCGTATTTTTCAAATACAGCTTTTACTTCATCAAGGTTATTAAACGATACGGTAAGCGTATGCTTTGCAAAATCCTCAGGGATACCAGGTGAATTTGGCACACCCATGGTTAATGCGCCAGAGCCTGCTTTTACTAATAATGAGTCGGCATGGCCGTGGTAACAACCTTCAAACTTAAGGATTTTATCACGGCCTGTATAGCCACGTGCTAAGCGAATGGCGCTCATTGTTGCTTCGGTACCCGAGCTTACCATACGTACTTTTTCGATTGAGGGTACAAGCGCTTTTACTTTTTCGGCCATTAAAATTTCGGCTTCAGTGGGCGCCCCATAACTTAAACCGTTTTCTACCGCTTCGTGAACAGCTTGCTTTATAGCTGGGTGGTTATGGCCCATGATCATCGGACCCCACGAACCTACGTAATCAATATAACGGTTGCCATCGGCATCAAAGGTAAAGGCACCCTCGGCTTTGGTAATAAATAGTGGCGTGCCACCTACACCGTTAAATGCACGTACAGGTGAATTTACGCCACCAGGAATTGAAGTTTGTGCACGATTAAATAAATCTTGGCTAATTGTCATGAAAAATCCTATTAGTTGTCGCTTGGTAAAAGTGTTTAGCTGTCGCGTTTGCGGCTAAACCAAGGTACGTCTACTTCATATTGCTCGACTTTGTTTTCTACGCCGAGGGTTAAAGCAAACAGTGCCATACGAATTAACACGCCATTTTGTACTTGGCGGAATATAGCTAAATTGTCGTTACTGTTTAAGTCGTTATCAAGCTCATTAGCTTCTAAACGGCTATCGCGTGGGAGCGGGTGCATAAGCACGGAGTTTGGCTTACAGTGCGCGTTATAAATTGATTGGCTAATTCTAAAGCCGCCACGGTATTTATTAGCTTCTTCTTGTGAAGGGAAGCGCTCTTCTTGAATACGTGTTTGGTACACAATATCGGCTGCTAAGTTCCCTTCCATTTTGTTGACTAATTGTATTTTATGGCCTGCATTTTCTACCGCATCTAAAATACTCGTTGGCATTTGCAGGCCATCGGGTGCCACCATCGAAAATTTTACGTTTTTGTAATGGCACAATAATTTAGATAATGAATGTACTGTGCGGCCATATTTTAAATCGCCAACTAAGGCGATATGCATGCCATCAATGTTTTGATCAAATCGGTTTAGTTCACGCTCAATAGTTAGCAAGTCAAGTAATGCTTGAGTAGGGTGCTCGTTTGGCCCATCGCCACCATTAATTACCGGTACGGTACAACCGTCTGCAAATTCGCTTACCGAGCCTGCATCAGGGTGGCGCATAGCGACGGCATCAGCGTAAGCCGAAATAACGCGCGCAGTGTCGTAAAGCGATTCGCCTTTAGCAAGGGCAGAGCTTTGCATGCCGGTTGTTTCGCGCACGCCACCGCCTAGTAAATTAAAGGCAGTACCAAAGCTTACACGCGTACGCGTGCTTGGTTCAAAAAACAAATTAGCTAAAATAGCGCCTTCTAGCACTGTTGTTTGCTTTTGTTTTTTAGCATAAGGCTCCATTTTTTTCGCTACTGCAAAAATACGCTCAATGCAGTCTCTGTCGAGTTGATTTACCGACAGTATATGTTCACCTTGGAAACTTAACATGGGGTTATTCCTAATCAATCAAAGGGGCGCGATAATCCATAAAAATGGGGCACGCAATCGCGCGTGTTATAGCAAGTATTGTAAATTGCAGCGCAGTTTAACATGCGCTACACAGCTTATAAATTAGGTTTTATTACCGCAAGCGCAACAATAATTAGCAGCGCAATAACTGGGAGCTCATTAAAAATACGATAAAAACGGTCCGTTTTGGTATTTCTGTCGTGTTTAAAGTCGCTCAGTAATTTAAAGCAGTAGCCGTGGTATAGATATAAAATAATGACCAGTACCAGTTTGTAGTGCAGCCACATGCTATACCTAAACCACTCACGGCCATATTCTACAATAGTGAGTACACCAAAAACGGCCGTTAAAATAGCAAACGGGGTAACAAAAAAGAGTAGCCGACGCTCCATTACTTTAAGCATAGAGTTACAGGCTTTTTCTTCGCTCATTGCGTGGTATACAAATAACCGAGGTAAATAAAAAATACCGGCAAACCAAGCAATCATAAAAAAAATGTGCAGTGTTTTATAAATTAGTAAAGCGCTCATAAGAATCCTAAAGTAGGCTGTTACGAATAGTTAAAATATTATTTATTTGATCCCAGCGTAATAGCCCCATTATTTGTTGATCATCTAGCAAGTTGTATACATACAGGGCGCCGCTGCGTTTATCTTTTAAAATATCAAAGGCATCAGCTAAGGTCGACTGGCTGCTAATGCCTTGTAAGCTAATGTAGTTTATATTTATGTTTTCGCCCGACATCAGGGTAAGGTCGTACTCTGCTAGGCGATAGCCGTTTTCTTCATCGTAAACTATTAAAGGGGTTTGGCTGTCCATGGCGTCTAAGGTGTTTTTAATTTGCTCTTTATCGTCTGAATAAAGCAGTTTAAAGTCCTCATCCATATCATCCATTATGCCCACTTTTTGTAGCGCCTCCGTTGCGGGCGATACATGATAGGGTAGCCCCTGAAAATCGAGCTGTTGCAAAAATATAGACCGATTGCCAAATACTTGCAGCGCCGTTACATAGGCGGTTGTTATCACTAACATGGCCGGTACAATAATCTCTGGCGAGGACGTAAGCTCCATCACAGTTGTTAATGCTGCTAACGGCGCATGTAATGTAGCTGCGAGTAAACCGGCCATTCCTAATACGCCGTATGTGCCTGCAATGTCAGCACCTGGGCTTATAAATTGGGCAAAAAAGGCCATTAAAGTACCTGTTAATACACCTAGCCCAATAACGGGACCTATTAAGCCGCCCGGTATTCCTAGGCCAATGGCAAACAGGGTCGCCAGCAGTTTAGCTATTAAAATAGTGGTAAGTAGCTGCGCGTTTTCAGGCGATTCAACCGCAATAGTAATCGCACTCATACCCGAACCCATTGCTTGGGGCACTGCATAGGCAATAATACTCGCAATACAACCTGCAATGAGTAAACGAGGAAACATGCTTAAAGGTTTAAATGTTTTTATGATCAGCATTAAATTTTGATTAAAGCTATAGGCAATTGCCCCTAAGGCCATGCCACATAAAATTAAATATGGGTAATGCCAACCACTCAATGGCGTAATGCTAATAAGTGCAAGCTCTGAGCCTTCACCAAACACAAATTGGGTTGCTAATGCACCAGTTAGTGCGGCAAGCATAATTGGTACAAAAATATGAACTTTGTACTCACGTAGCACCACTTCCATTACAAAAATAACCGCAGCCAGTGGGGTATTAAACGAGGCCGCAATACCAGCGGCGACACCACAGCCACTTAATGTACGCATGGCGTTATGCGGTAAATGAAGTTTATCGGCTAATATACTTGCGCCAGTGGCGCCCATATGAACAGATGGCCCTTCGCGGCCCACCGAAAAACCACTAATAAGTGCCAGTGCACCACCAACAAATTGGTTTACGGTGTTGTAAAGCGGCATTTGCCCGTAGTGGCGTTTAATGCGATGAATAACAAAAGGAATGCCTAATCGGTAGTGCTTAAAGCCAGTAAATGCAGCAAATGTAGCAATCAGTAGCGCAGCAATTAACGGCATTAAAACCCGTTCAATAGTGGGGATGGTAGTAAAATTATCGGGAGTGTCTAAAAATAAGCTTTGAAAAAACAGAATCGTTAAGCGAAATAAAATAATAAAAAATGCAGCAATTAAACCAGCACTTACGCCTAATAAGCATAATTGCACAGAGGTTTTTGGTTTTGCTAATCGACGCCTGAGTTGCTCAAGCCACATGCTGTATTCTCCGCCACATTTTTTCAGCGAGCAGTTTAACAAAAGTGTGCAGGTAAGTCCTTGTGATTTTGCAATTTTAAACACTTATATTAACAAATATTACAGCAATCACTGAAAACACATTTTGCTATCGTATCGGCTAAAGCAATAGTTTAAAGGCTAAGATAGCGCAAGAGATGTTTGACTATACTTGATTAAAACACTCGGGTATTAGATAATCACGCCATTGCGATATTGAGGGTTTTAAAATGTCTGAAGAATTACCAATAAAGTTCAGCGATGCAGCTGCTGTTCGTGTTAAACAGTTAATCGACGAAGAAGAAAATCCAGATTTAAAACTGCGTGTTTACGTAACAGGTGGTGGTTGTTCTGGTTTTCAATATGGTTTTACTTTTGATGAAAAAGCAAATCCTGGCGATTTAGAAATAGTTAAAAATGGTGTAACCCTGGTTATTGACCCAATGAGTATTCAGTACTTAGTTGATGGCGAAGTGGATTACACCGAAGGGTTAGAAGGTGCACGCTTTTTTGTATCTAATCCTAATGCAACGACTACCTGTGGGTGTGGTGCAAGTTTTAGCGTTTAAGCAATTTACGCTTAGCTATTAAAGCCGCGTTAGCGGCTTTTTTAATGCCTAAAATTCAATTGGGCTGTAATGGGTAAACTGCATTATTAATACAAAAAAGCCTAATACAAAAGCAGAAAAGGCAAGTATGTATAAAAAGCCTTTTTTACCTTGTTTAATGGGTACTCCGTAGTGACGTAAAAACAAAAACCATAAAAAGCATAGTAAAATAGGCAACAAAAATAAGACTCTAAACATACTTCCTCTTTAGTCCCTTACTTAGGGAAAAACGTTATTTATGGGAACTTTTTTACCCTTACTGTTGTTTAAACATCAATACAGCAAGGTTATTCGCACGTTAATTTGTAACAAAGTGCTTTTATCTTACAATTAATTTTTTAGGAAAAAACTTAATATTTTTGGTACGTTAACTTAAATATTCAGCATAAGTAAAGGTTAGTGGTTGGGTAAATTTATGCAAACTATGTAATTAATTATTTAACCGAACTGTTAATAGTATATAATGTATCCAAGAGTGAGACGGGCAAAATTTCACTCTTAATAAAAATAAACCTATATCCTATTTTTGCGGGTTAGCACTGAATAGATTGGTAGGTTGAATAAGTAGCAATACCTTTGCTTATTTAAGCAATAGCTTGCTATTGAATAATGTAGTGGGTTTCTGCTTATATGCCTCCAATCATTGTGTGACTACTGCTTTGACGGGTATGTCATATCATCTAGTAGGAGATGTAAAATGATGGGCAAGACTGTTTCTTCTGAAGAAAACGAAAAGCTAACTAAATGGCTTAAAACAAAACGCCATGAAAAGGGTCATACAATGCGTAGCCTGGCACAAGTGCTAGGAACACCTCACTCATTTATCGGTAAGATTGAAAATCAAGAACGCCGCTTAGATGTTATTGAGTTTGTACGTTACTGTAATGCACTTGAAGTTGATCCGCATGAAGCGCTAGGCTTAATTAAAGCGGATTAATATTGTTTTGCTTAGGGTGTTATAAGGGGCACTTGAACGGCCTAAGCAAATCACGTTAATGCAAGGATGCATTACATATTTTTATGGTAATTTTGCTCTAACTGATAGAGCTTATGCCTAATCAAATATAAAAACACCAGCGAAGGTATTACCATTAATGCCGTTAACACAAAAAATAATGCCCAATTTCCCATTAGCCAATCATCAATAACCACACCACTGTAACTTGAAAGCAATGTACGCCCTAAATTCCCAAGCGAAGCCAGTAAAGCATAATGTGTTGCACTAAATGCCCGGTCACATAACATCGATATAAATGCCACCATAGCGACTAACGACCAAGCCTGAGTAAAGCCGTCAATTACAATAGCAAAAGCGTATAAGCCTAAATTAGGGCCAACCAGCGCAATAGCCGAAAATGCTAAATTAGACCCCGCCATAGCTACACCACTTATAAATAGCCCTTTTACAATGCCGTACTTTTGATTAAACAAGCTGCCCACAAAGGTAAAAGCAATGGTGAGTACTGCAGTGCCTACTTTTGAAAAAGTGGCTATATCGCTGTTGCTAAAGCCTATTTCTTTATAAAAAACAATCGACATACGCCCTAAAAAAGCTTCGCCTATTTTAAATAAGAAAATAAATGCTAATAAGGCAAGGGCTGTTTTAACCCCATTTTTAGCAAAAAAGGTTTTAAAGGGATCAACCACTGTAACGCCAAGCCAAGCAATCACTTTAGTAAAGGGCGTTTGCTTAATGCTGGCTAGTTTTTCAAGGTATACGCGCTCAAGCTCTGCGTGAACAGCTTCTCGGTTTGATTTAGGCTCTTTGGCAAATAACACGCCGCTCATTAGTATCAACATAACAGCGGCTAAAAAGTAATACACTTGTGGCCAATCTAAAGAGGGGATATCGGCCATGTAAAAAGGTATAGCCCCTAGTAATGCATAACCTGTCCACCAACCCGATGTGGCCATAGCAGCAGCTGCAGTGGCTTTATGAGATTCGTTTTCGCTTAACGTGTCTATTCTAAAAGCATCAATTGCTATGTCTTGTGTGGCAGAGGCGACTGCGATGAGTAAACACAAGCCGGCGGCAATCGCTAAGTTTGCTTTTAAATCAAGCCCCGCTAAAAGCAGGGTGCCAATAAACATAAAGCTTTGGCAAAATAAAATCCAGCTGCGACGTTGCCCAAACCACTTGTACAATAACGGCAGTTTGGTTCTATCAATAAGCGGCGACCACATAAAATTAATGCTGTATGCGCCAAATACAATACCAAATAAGCCAATCATACTGCGGCTTAGGCCTTCGTCTTTTAGCCAAGCCGACATCACAGAGCCAATCAGTACCCATGGAAAACCACTGCTCATACCAAATATAAAAATATTGATTAAACGTTTATCTTTAAAATACGAGAAATATTCGCTTACTGAGAGGGTTTTGCTCATAGGGCCTTCATTGGCGTTGGGTGCAACTTAGTTGCACCTCAGTGATTTATAATGGGGTTTGCTCAAGTACTTTAATATTTAAAATAACAACGGGCGTTTTTGGTACAAAGTCGTAGCCAATTTTTTCATTAAAGCCGGTTTCAACAGCCATAATTTTATCTAGCGTGTCGTAACCATCCATTACATTGCCAAACACGGCAAAGCCCCAATCTCTACCTGGGTTTAAATGATCGTTATCATCCATATTAAAAAAGAACTGGCGAGTTCCTGAATGCGGTTCACGGTCTTGATACGCCATAGCGATGCTGTACATATCATTTTTTAAACCATTGCCACTTTCGTTAAATATAGGGTCGTTTTCGTGTAAGCCATCAAGGTCTTTATCGTAGCCACCACCTTGTATTACAAAGTCACGGTCGTTTTCAACATCACGTTCTACACGGTGGAATATACTGCCTTGGTAACTTTTATCCATTACGTAGGTTAAAAAGTTATTTACCGTAATAGGGGCTTTTGAGCGGTCTAGCTCAACCACAATGCTACCCAATGACGTGACTATTTCTACACGCGGGAAAATATTGTCTTTTTGAACAAAACGGCCTTCTTGCGCGGCAAAGGTGCTTACACTAAATAGTAGGCTTAAGCAGATTAAAAATCGTTTCATTGTTAACCTTCTAAAAATTCAATTAATTCTGGGTCCGATACAATGCGGGTTATAATTTGTTCCGTCAACTTATTGAGTTGACCTTCAATTTTGGCGCGATCGTGGCTCAGCGGCCCTTCTAAATTAGCACTGCCACGATACACTTTACTAAAATTGCTGGTAGAGCGAATGACCCTTACGCCTAGCTCAATGTGCGCTTCGCTGGTATGGCTCATGAGCTTTTCAGTCACCTTTGCTTGTAAGGCATGAATGTCTAGTTCAAAGCGGGTTGTTGCTAGGTTTGAAATACTTGCCCCGTTACGATTTAGCGCGCTATCTAATACGCTTTTAACAGAGGTTACAATATCTTGGCTGGCAAAGGTTTTGGTTTTGTCCGACTCAACAAGCTTAAGGGTGGCGCTATCACCACGTAAATCAATAACGCTGGTACTTAAACTGGCTGAAATAACGCTAATTTGGCCACTTTTATAAACCGGGTTTAGTATCACTTGGTTTGGCTGGTTACTGCATGCGCTAAACACCAGCATGGAGCAACAGGCTAAAATAAATTTAGTTAATTTCATTTTATAGCATCCCACTATTTTTAGTTGCGCTGAGCACTACAAACTTTTTGTTTGAACCTAATAGCTTACAGTTACCAAACATACGATTTAATTTATCGTGATAATCTAAATGACGATTACCAATAATACGCAGCTCGCCACCTTCTTTTAATGTATCTTTTGCTTGTTTAAACATTTGCCACGCAATGTGGTCTGTAACCGCTTGGGCTTGGTGAAATGGAGGGTTACACAACACCATATCCACACTTTCTCTTGCAAAGCCGGTTAAACAATCGTTTTCTATAAATTGGCAATCATCAAATTTATTTGCTTGGTTAAGTTCTACATTTAAACGTGCAGATTCGACCGCCATGTACGACTCATCAACAAAGGTTACCGACGCATTTGGACAGCGTGATAACGTCATTAAGCCCACTACGCCATTTCCACAGCCTAAGTCGATAATACTTTTTGCTTTTGAGGTTTGCGGCAAGTAATTAAAAAAGAATCGTGCACCTATATCTAACGAATCGCGCGAAAACACATTGGCATGGTTCGTTATATTAAAATCAGTGCCTTCAAGCTGCCAACTTACTGGGAAGTTAGCTTCTATATAACCGCCTTTAGCTGTACTTAATATTAAACGCGACTTTTTAACGGCCAAGCTTGTTTTGGTTTCGCCAATAAATTGCTCAAACGCTTTTATAGTTGAGTTATGAATCTCCTTTGTTTTACCCGCGGCAATAACCGGTGTGCCAGGGGCAAGTACTTCACTCAACTCGCTTAATTGAAACTGTAAAAACCCGACGTTACGCGGTATTTTTATAAGTACTAAATCAACCTCTTCAGGCAGCGCAGATAAGCTATCTAACTGTGTAAATTGGGCTGTTGATAGTTTATTTTCTTTTAAATTATAGGCTGCAGCTTGGTGGCTAATATAAGAATCGTTAACTGAACAAACCGTTAATTCACTAAAATAACAGGCAAGGGCGCCAAACGCGTCGTTTAAAATTAGTAATGAGCGACAATCAGGGTGATGTTCGTTAACATAATTGATAAGGTACTCGTCGGCCGAATCCCACGCTTGTAAACTGCGGTTTTTTTGATCCAAAGGGAAACGTTCAAGAGTAAATGTTTTATCGCCTAGCTGGGCTTGCGTCGTCATAATGGTTTGTTGATCAGTAATCTAATGTAGGTAAATTCTAACATGCAACGGCAAAACGCCAACCCCCAACAGTTACCAAACGGCTTTTCTTATCAAAGTAAGGCGCTTAGTGCGCAAAAAAGCCTCGATTTATTTTATTATTTACAAAAAAATCTTAATTGGCAGCAGCCTAATGTTACTGTGTATGGCAGAACAGGGCCCATTCCACGTTTGCAATGTTTTATGAGCGACTTAAATATTGAATATGGTTACTCACACAGTAAACAAATAGTAGAGCCGTGGGATGAGGTGCTTTTAGCAATGCGAAAACGTTTAGAGCGACATTTAAATAAGCCGTTTAATTCGTTATTAGTCAATTATTACCGTGATGGTAACGACACCATGGGCTGGCACAGTGATGATGAAATAGAGCTAGGCCCTGAGCCTACCATTGTATGTATATCGCTTGGTGCTGAGCGCGTACTCAAATTAAAACAAAAAGCCACCAATAAAGTCACCGACTTAAAATTACAAAGCGGTAGTTGTTTAGTGATGAGTGGGCATAGTCAGCGCGACTACCAGCACGCAATCCCCAAACAAACAACGCTTGCTCACCCACGGATCAGCTTAACGTACCGCTTTATTGAGCACATTAAACAAAAGCAATTTAGTTAGTTAAATTAACTTGTTATAGTAGCTGCACAAATCAGTGACTAAATATGGTGTTTTAATGTCAATGCAACAACAAATTCAAGACAAGCTTAGTAGCGCGATTGCCTGTAAGCATTTAAACGTAATTAACGAAAGCCATATGCACAGCGCCGGTACTGAGTCGCATTTTAAAGTAATTGTGGTAAGTGAAGAGTTTGCGGGTAAACGATTACTACAGCGCCACCGCCAAATTAACGAAGTACTAAAAGATGAGCTAGCAAATCATATTCATGCCTTAGCAATTCATACGTACACGCCAGATGAATTTTCAGAGCAGGGTGGCGAAGCACCTGACTCTCCAAATTGTATGGGCGGCTCAAAGCTAAATTAACCACAATGTAGGTTAGCCAATATAAATAGGGGTATTTGATCAGGTTTAACTGATCAGATCAGTGTTTTTAGTATTAGCCTTTAAACTAGCGCTAATTTTTATTGTAAAAGATATAGGATGATCAATGGTCATTAAGCCTAAAATTCGTGGATTTATTTGTACTAACGCACACCCTGTAGGTTGTGCAGAGCATGTTCAAGAGCAAATTAACTATGTAAAACAACAAGGCGAATTAAAAGATGCGCCTAAAAATGTACTCGTAATTGGTGCATCTACTGGCTACGGCTTAGCGTCTCGTATTACGGCGGCATTTGGCGGTGGGGCTAAAACACTGGGTATTTTCTTTGAAAAAGAAGGTACAGAGCGTAAAACAGGTTCTGCTGGTTGGTACAATACAGCAGCATTTCAAGACGCTGCAGATGAAGCTGGGCTTTGGTCAAAAAATATTAATGGCGATGCGTTTTCTAACGAAATTAAGCAAAAAGCAATCGAGACAATCAAAGCAGATTTAGGCAAAGTAGACTGTATTATTTACAGCTTAGCATCGCCTCGTCGTACCGATCCAAATACAGGTGAGGTGTATTCATCTACACTTAAACCTATTGGCAGTGCTGTAACTACAAAAAACTTAAATACGTCAAAGCGCGAAATTGACGAAGTAACAGTAGAAGCCGCAAGCCAAGATGACATCGACAACACCATTAAAGTGATGGGCGGTGAAGATTGGGAAATGTGGATTGATGCATTAAAAGAAGCAGACGTACTAGCCGATAACTTTAAAACCACGGCTTATACTTATATAGGTAAAGAGTTAACGTGGCCAATCTACGGGCACGCAACTATAGGTAAAGCAAAAGAAGATTTAGACCGAGCAACTGCTGCAATTAAAGAATCGACAAAAGATTTAAATGGTCAAGCCTATGTGTCGTCGTTAAATGCTGTTGTTACTCAGGCAAGCTCTGCTATTCCTATTATGCCGCTATATATCTCTGCTTTATTTAAAGTAATGAAAGCCGATGGCACTTATGAAGGCACTATTGAGCAAATTCATGCTTTATTTAGTGAAAACCTATACGGTGAAAGCCCACGATTTGACGAGGGCGGCCACTTATTCCAAAACTACAAAGAGCTAGAAGATGATGTACAAGCACGTGTGCAAGCTGTTTGGGATAAAGTAGATACGAGCTCAATTGATGAGCTAACCGATTATGTAGGCTACCATAACGAATTTTTACGTTTATTTGGTTTTGGCATTGACGCTGTTGACTATGAGCAAGATGTAGATGCAGTTAAGCCAATTGCAAACATGATTGACTAATCATACTTTGTAATTATAAAAAGTCGCTTATTGCGGCTTTTTTGCTTTTAGTGTTTTAGATATTTTGTGGCAGTTAGGTGCTTAGGCTACCACTTTGGTCTACCTTGATTTTTATTTAAAACACTTAACAAAACTAAATAAGCGTTTCTGTCGTATAATTTTCATAAATACACTCGCATAGTCGTACATAATGATGTTAAAATCGAAGCAATATGTGAGGAGTTTTACTGCGTTGCTTGTTTGATATTCCTAGCAAGTTGTTCTTTTGTACCTTGATATATCTTGGATAACTCAAGTGGCGACGTGGTTGATACGATTTTTCAGTTTCTTTCCGTTAATTAATGCAAGTGCGTATGATCAACATAAAAAAAGGTCTGGATTTACCCATAGAGGGCGCGCCTCAGCAAGTTATTCATGATGGTTCTGCCATCAAACGTGTAGCTGTGCTAGGTGAAGAGTTTATCGGTATGCGTCCAACCATGCATGTTCGTGTGGATGACCAAGTCAAAAAAGGCCAGGTACTTTTTGAAGACAAAAAGAACCCAGGCGTCCTATTTACTGCACCAGCTTCTGGTACAGTAAAAGAAATTAATCGTGGTGCTAAACGTGTGCTGCAATCTGTTGTTATTGAAGTAAACGGCAGTGAGCAAATCACCTTTGACTCTTTCAATGCAGATGAGCTTGCAAGCTTATCGCGTGAAAAAGCCAAAGAAGTACTTGTTCAGTCAGGTCAATGGACAGCACTTCGTGCTCGCCCATTTAGCAAAATAGCTGCGTTGGATGCAAATCCTAGCTCTATATTTGTAACCGCTATCGACACAAACCCTCTTGCTGCAGATCCTGCAGTAATTATTGCCGAAAATGCAGCTGCATTTGAAGCGGGTCTTGCTGTTGTTTCGCGTTTGACCGATGGCAAAGTATTTGTATGTAAGCAAGCTGGCAGTCAAGTTCCTAGCTCGTCTATCGCTCAAGTAGAAGTACATGAGTTCGGTGGCGTGCATCCAGCAGGCTTAGTTGGTACTCATATTCATCACCTTGATGCAGTATCTGTTAATAAACAAGTTTGGCATATTGGTTACCAAGACGTTATCGCGTATGGTCACTTATTCCTTACTGGTGAAATCAACACAGACCGTGTTATTTCGCTTGCAGGTCCTCGCGTTAAAAACCCTCGTTTAGTGAAAACACAACTAGGTGCTTCATTAGATGATTTAGTGGCAGGCGAATTAGAAGACGGTGATAACCGTGTTATTTCTGGTTCTGTTTTATCTGGCGCTATTTCTTCAGGTCCTCATGCATTCTTAGGTCGCTACCACGTTCAAGTATCTGTTTTACTTGAAGGTCGCGAAAAAGAGCTGTTTGGTTGGATTGCACCTGGTAGTGATAAATTCTCTGTAACGCGTACATTCCTTTCTCACCTTGCACCGAGTCGTTTATTTAAAATGACAACGTCTACAGGTGGTTCAAAACGTGCCATGGTACCAATTGGTAGCTACGAGCGCGTAATGCCGTTAGATATTTTGCCAACTCTATTATTACGTGACTTAATTTCACGTGATTTAGACAGTGCAATTTCATTAGGCGCGCTTGAACTTGATGAAGAAGATTTAGCGTTATGTACCTTCGTTTGTCCGGGCAAATACGAGTATGGTTCTATCCTACGCGATTGCTTAACAACGATCGAGAAGGAAGGCTAAGAGATGGGTTTAAAGAAATTTTTAGAAGACATTGAGCCGCATTTTGAACCAGGTGGTAAACACGAAAAATGGTACGCCCTGTATGAAGCAGCCGCGACTATTTTTTACACGCCAGGTTATGTAAATAAAGGCGCAACTCACGTTCGCGATAATATCGACCTAAAACGCATGATGATTTTAGTGTGGATGGCGACGTTCCCAGCTATGTTTTTTGGTATGTTCAACATCGGTCATCAGGCCGCAGGTGCTTTAGCACAAGGTTTTGAACTAGCAAACTCTTGGCAGGTTGGCTTGTTCCAGTTATTTGGTGGTGAATTAACCGCTGAGTCGGGCTGGGGCGCTAAAATGTTCTACGGGGCATGCTTCTTCTTACCAATATACGCCGTTACTTTTGCAGTAGGTGGTTTTTGGGAAGTACTATTTGCTTCTGTGCGTAAGCATGAAGTTAACGAAGGTTTCTTCGTAACCTCTGTATTATTTGCACTTATTTTGCCTGCGACTATTCCTTTATGGCAAGTGGCGTTAGGTATTACGTTTGGTGTTGTTATTGCTAAAGAAATCTTTGGTGGTACAGGCCGTAACTTCTTAAACCCTGCATTAGCGGGCCGTGCGTTTTTATTCTTCGCATACCCGGCACAAATTTCAGGTGACACAGTATGGACTGCAGTAGACTCGTTCTCTGGTGCAACTATGCTAGGTCAAGCGTTTGTAGGCACTCTTGATTACAGCAACATGGAGCTATGGTGGAATGCGTTTTACGGTTTCATTCAAGGTTCTGTAGGTGAGACATCTACGCTTGCTGTGCTTATTGGTGGCTTATTCTTAATTTACGTTCGCATCGCTTCTTGGCGCATTGTACTAGGTGTATTCCTAGGTATGGTGGCAACTGCATTCTTATTAAATGCGGTTGGCTCTGAGAGCAATCCTGTATTTGCAATGCCTTGGCATTGGCATTTAGTACTGGGTGGTTTTGCGTTTGGTATGTTCTTTATGGCTACTGACCCTGTATCAGCTGCATTTACCGATAAAGGTAAGTTCGCATACGGCGCGCTTATTGGCTTTATGGTAGTTATGATCCGTGTAGTAAACCCTGCTTTCCCAGAAGGCATGATGCTAGCAATCTTATTTGCTAACTTATTTGCTCCACTGTTCGATCACTTTGTAGTGCAAGCTAATATCAAGCGGAGGTTGGCACGTAATGTCTAGTAATAACGAATCAATCGGCAAAACGTTAACGGTTGTTGTAGCACTATGTTTAGTGTGTGCAATTATTGTATCGTTTGCTTCTGTACAGCTTCGTCCTTTACAGCAAGCTAATAAAACTCAAGATATTCAACGTAATATCTTAGCAGCAGCTGATATTGAAATCGCAAACTCTGTATCTGACACATTCGATGGCAAAATCGAAGCACGTGTTGTTGATATGGACACTGGCGAATTTGTTGAAGATGCTGATCCAAACTCATTTGATTTCGAAAAATCGAAATTCGACCAACAAAGAAGTTTTGCACTTAAAGCAGAAGGGATTAAGGACATCGCTGGTATTCAGCGTATGACTAAAAACTCACCTGTTTACATCTCTAAAAAAGAAGATGGCTCTACAGATGCAATCATTTTACCTATCCAAGGGTACGGCCTTTGGGGTGTAATGTATGGTTTCTTAGCGCTTGAAAGCGATGGCGAAACAGTTAAAAACATCAACTTTTACAAGCATAGCGAAACACCAGGCCTGGGTGGCGAAATTCAAAACCCACAATGGACAGCTAAATGGCAAGGTAAAGAGTTACCTATTAACATTATGAAAAGCGGTGCTAGCAACGAACATCAAATTGATGGTTTATCAGGTGCTACACTAACTTCTAATGGTGTTGATCACACAGTTGACTTTTGGACTGGTGAAAACGGCTTTGGTCCTTTCCTTGCGAAGGTACGTGAAGGAGCGTTGAAATAATGGCTGATACTAAAGAAATGAAGTCGGTCCTATTTGGTCCGGTTTTAGCTAACAACCCAATCGCATTACAAGTACTTGGTATTTGTTCTGCTCTGGCGGTAACGTCTAGCTTAAAAAATGCCTTAATCATGTCAATTGCTTTGACATTAGTAACGGCGTTTTCTAGCTTGTTCATTTCAAGCATTCGTAACCACATACCTTCATCAGTACGTATTATCGTACAGATGACGATCATTGCTTCACTAGTAATTGTTGTAGATCAAGTATTACAAGCATTCTCTTACGCTACGGCGAAAGAGCTTTCTGTATTCGTTGGCCTAATCATTACTAACTGTATTGTAATGGGTCGTGCTGAAGCGTACGCAATGAAGTCGCCGCCACTTATGTCATTTTTAGATGGTATTGGTAATGGCTTAGGCTACTCAGTGGTATTACTTACTGTTGGTTTCATTCGTGAGCTATTTGGTAAGGGAACACTATTCGGTGTTGATATTATCCCATTAGTACAAGATGGTGGTTGGTATCAACCTATGGGTCTATTGATTTTACCACCGAGTGCATTCTTCATCATTGGTTTATTCATATGGGTACTTCGTACTTATAAGAAAGACCAAGTAGAAGCTAAAGCGTAAGGGGCAAGCAGTGGAACATTATATTAGTTTATTTGTAAAAGCGGTTTTTATTGAAAACTTAGCTTTAGCTTTCTTCCTAGGTATGTGTACTTTCTTAGCAGTATCTAAAAAAGTAACTACATCAATTGGCCTAGGTGTAGCCGTTATTGTGGTACTGGGTATTTCTGTACCAGTAAATAACTTGGTTTACCATGCCGTACTTGCACCGGGTGCATTAGAGTGGCTTGGTTACCCTGAAGCAGACCTTAGCTTTTTACGTTTCTTAACGTTCATTGGTGTTATTGCAGCACTTGTGCAAATTTTGGAAATGGCATTAGATAAGTTTTTCCCTGCACTTTACAACGCATTAGGTATCTTCTTACCACTAATCACAGTTAACTGTGCGATTTTTGGTGCGGTATCATTCATGGTTGAGCGTAACTATAACTTCGGCGAGTCTGTTGTTTATGGTGTTGGCGCTGGTGTTGGTTGGGCGCTTGCAATTACATTACTTGCAGGTATCCGTGAGAAAATGAAATATTCAGACGTGCCAGATGGCCTACGTGGTTTAGGTATTACCTTCATCACTGTTGGCTTAATGGGTCTTGGCTTTATGTCATTCTCTGGTATTTCACTGTAAAGGTAGCGAGGATAAATCATGAGTTATGAGATTTTCTTAGGCGTTGGTGTTTTCATCGCTATCGTTGTACTACTAGTTTTAGTTATCATTGGTGCTAAATCTAAGTTAGTTGCAAGCGGTGACATCATCATCGGTATTAATGGCGATCCAGACAAAGCCATTAAAACATCAGCAGGTAGCAAGCTTTTAGGCGCGCTATCTGAATCAGGTATTTTCGTATCATCTGCATGTGGTGGCGGTGGCTCTTGTGGTCAGTGTCGTGTACACATTAAAGAAGGTGGTGGCGATATCTTACCAACAGAACTTGATCACATTTCTAAAGGTGAAGCCCGTGAAGGCTGTCGTTTAGCGTGTCAGGTAAATGTTAAAAACGACATGGAAATTGAACTTGAAGAGTCAATTTTCGGTGTTAAAAAATGGGATTGTGAAGTTATCTCTAACGATAACAAAGCAACGTTCATTAAAGAGCTTAAGCTACAAATTCCAGATGGCGAATCAGTGCCTTTCCGTGCGGGTGGTTACATCCAAATCGAAGCGCCTGCTCACCATGTTAAATACGCAGATTTCGATATTCCTGAAGAGTATCGTGGCGACTGGAATCACTTTGGTTTCTTCGACCTGGAGTCAAAAGTAGACGACGAAACAATTCGTGCATACTCAATGGCTAACTACCCAGAAGAAGAAGGCATTATCATGCTTAACGTGCGTATTGCTACGCCGCCGCCAAGAAACCTAAGCCTACCATGTGGTAAAATGTCATCGTACATTTGGTCACTTAAAGCAGGCGACAAGGTAACTATTTCTGGTCCATTTGGTGAGTTCTTCGCTAAAGACACCGACGCTGAAATGGTATTCGTAGGTGGTGGTGCAGGTATGGCACCAATGCGTTCACATATCTTTGACCAACTTAAGCGTTTAAACTCTAAGCGTAAGATTAGTTTCTGGTATGGTGCGCGTTCTGAGCGTGAAATGTTCTATGTTGAAGATTTCGACGGCTTAGCAGCTGAAAACGATAACTTTGTATGGCATACCGCATTGTCTGATCCACAACCAGAAGATAACTGGGAAGGTTACACAGGCTTTATCCATAACGTACTTTATGAAAACTACTTGAAAGATCATGAAGCGCCAGAAGATTGTGAGTTCTACATGTGTGGTCCTCCAATGATGAACGCGGCTGTTATCGGCATGCTTAAAGACCTAGGTGTAGAAGACGAAAACATCTTACTAGATGACTTCGGTGGCTAACACCCATATCAAAACAGCTTAGTTTTGGTTAAAATACGGGCCTCGTCGCACTTTGTGCTACGGGGCTTTTTTTATTTTATTTTACATGGGCTAATTTAATGAACAGAGTAAGCAGTTCTCAAGGCGCTATCAGTATTTTTTTATTAACTATAATGCTATTTATCTCTGGCTGTGGGGCTGAAAAAACTCCTCAGGAGGTATTTTTAGAAGGCAAAACGATGGGCACCACCTATCATATTAAATACTTTGCCGACGATAAAAGCGTTGATGCCACTAAATTACAGCAGCAAATAGATACGCAATTGAAAGCGGTTAATCAGTCTATGTCTACGTATATCCGCGATTCTGAAATTAACACATTTAATAAATTACCCGCCAACCAGGTTATGCCAATTAGTGAAGACTTTAGGGCTGTGGTGAGCGAATCGATTCGTTTAGGTAAGTCGACCAAAACGCTCGATGTTACGATGGGCCCGTTAATAGATTTATGGGGCTTTGGACCTGATAAAAAACCAACTAAGCGCCCAAGTGATGAAGCACTTGCTGCAATGATTGAAAAAATTGGTGTAGATAAACTCAATCTTACTGAGCAGGGCCTTGCTAAAACAGTTGATGGTTTAGAGCTGTCGTTTTCGGCCACAGCGAAAGGGTATGGCATTGATAAAGTAGCGCAATTACTTGAAAGCCAAAACATTAGTAACTACATGGTAGAAATAGGCGGGGAGCTGCGCATTGGCGGTGAAAAGCCAAATAACCAAGATTGGAAAATCGCGATAGAGCAGCCAGATGCGCCACCAGGCGAGCGAAAAGTTCACCGTGTATTAGCGCCCGGTACGAATGGCATTGCAACATCAGGTGACTACCGTATTTTTTATAAAATGGATGGCGAAACTTACACTCATTTAATTGACCCAGTAACAGGCATGCCAATCAAACATGACTTAGTGTCGGTTACTGTATTACATCCTAGTGCAATGACCGCAGATGGCTTAGCAACCGCATTAACGGTTATGGGAATGGACGATGCTAAAGCATACGCTGAAAAGCACGATTTACCTGTGTACTTAATGGCTAAATCAGACAAAGGCATTGTGACTTACGCGAGCACTGCATTTAAACCTTATTTGTAATATAATAGCGTTTAGCTAAAACTTTATTAGTGCTAAACGCATATTACAACCGATTTTTTGAAATAGACTTCTCTCGCATCTATGTGGGTTTTGGGTGTATAATTTAGCGGTCGCTCAACAATGTTTGAGCATAATTTATTGCTGATCAATAGGGGCTAAGCAATGTCACTTTTTCTTCTTACATTTGGTTTATTAATTTTAATCGTGATAGCTATGGCTGTTGGTATGATCGTGCAAAGAAAATCTATGGCAAGTAGTTGCGGTGGATTAGGCTCGGTAGGTATTGATAAAGCCTGTGATTGTGACGATCCATGTGATAAGCGTAAAAAGCGTATGGCTAAAGAGCAAGCCTGGAAAGAAAACCAGATTATTTAAGCAGTAGCTTAATGACAAAAAGCGCCTTATGGCGCTTTTTTTGTACCTGTGTATTTATTGTCCAACCTCTGTTTTAAATAAACGCAAGCTTAATGTATTAGACCAAGGTCTATAGTTTAGTTTTTTTCACCTATTAGGTTTATTTTTCTCGTTTGTCAAATTGGAGCTAACACTCTAAAGTTTAACCATAGACACAGAGCAAGGCTCTAGTCATAAGCTTGAGGCATAAAAGTTAGCCTCGCTTAAAAGAATCTTTATATTGTGTGTGAAGATGTTGTCAGTGTGAAAGGCAACTCAAGTTTGGTGGTGACTTAGCTTGAGTTGTTTTTATCTCCTACAGTTGCCACGCAGTGTAAACCAAGAATCTTTATATTGTGTGTGAAGATGTTGTCAGTGTGAAAGGCAACTCAAGGTCGGTGGTGACCGGTTTTGAGTTGTTTTTATTCCCTATAATTGCCACGCAGTGTAAACTAAGAATCTTTATATGTGTGTGAAGATGTTGTCAGTGTGAAAGGCGGCTCAAGTTCGGTGGTGACTGAATTTGGGCTGTTTTTGTTTGTGCGGCTTTATTTTTAACTTCATTAATCCCCCTTATCTCTACTCCTCACGCTTCCTAAATATAAAATATTTATAAACTAAGTCTTTATTTTTATTATGTTATTTTCTATTAACAAAATAGCTGCGAAAGCTTAACGCAAAACTTTATATTTTTTGTTGAACCGAAAACTGTCTTTGTTATACTCAGCATCGAACTTTCAGTAAGTTTTGAAAGTTTGTTTGATACGGATCAATTCTCACTAGGTAAATGTGTGCTAGCCGGGTTTGATTGTATTTAGCACCTCGTTTTAGGGCTTACAGCAGCAATGTTTTTTTAATTTTTCCATTGCGCGCTTTATTACTCTAATTTTGTTATTAGTCATTCAGTAGGTTAATGTCTTTGAACACACTTTCTTTGCATCATACAAATACGGCTTTTGCTTCTAGCAAACCGCAAACGTGTGAGCGCTTGAATAAAGCGGGCAAGGGCGTGTGTGTCGCTATAACATTATTAGTGTTTAATACGGTAATGCTGCTAAGTGGTGCATTAGAGGATGCCTTTCAGCTTGAAGCGTTGTTTAGCAATGGCTCTATTGTTGAGCCTGTTTTGCTGCACATTATGCAATTTTTAGCTCATCCGATCATATCTAGTCAGTTACTCATTGGCCTTTGCTGGTTATTGTTCCATATTTTTCCGGCGCGTCGTGCTGGAATAATCCTTCGTAAAGCCGCTTTCGCTTTTCGCGAGGCAAAAGTACACCAACCTGTGTCCGCTGCACATGGTTGTCGTGCTCCACCTAGCTTTACAGGTTGTCTGTAAGGCTTCACTTGTTGCTGGTTTTAATTATTTTTTCTTGCTGTAAATAATTAAAGTTTGCATTAGCAATGTAGCCGCGTGTTTTAATCACGTCAGCCAACCAACACTCACCCAAGTTAACTTTTATTACGTTATATAAATGCGTTTAGAAGCTGGGTTTGTTGCTAGGTATTTTTTGCATCCACTTGCAGCGGGTTCAGTCCCCTTTATTTTTATAATTTAGTTCTAGTTAACTTGGGTTTATATTGAAAAATCGTTGCTTAATTTTTATTTAAAGCAGCAAATTAAAACTCTAGGTTTGTAGGATACTCCCTTGTTAATTCGTAACCTTTGTAATATTGCTTTAGCTAGTACGGTGCTGGCGTTGTCAGGCTGTAAAGGCGGGATACTCGATCCAAAAGGCCAAATAGGTATTGATGAGAAAAACTTAATCATCATTGCTACTGTCCTTATGCTGCTCGTAGTAATCCCCGTTATTGTGATGACTTTGTATTTCGCATGGAAATACCGAGACACACAAGATCATGAAATTTATGCACCAAAATGGGCTCATTCAAATAAGATTGAAGCCGTTGTTTGGGCTGTTCCTATTGTTATCGTTATTATTTTAGGTGTTATTACCTGGCAGTCTACCCAAGACTTAGACCCCTATAAACCTATTGAAGGTAAAGGCGAGCACCTCACTGTAGAGGTGGTTTCATTAAACTGGAAGTGGCTATTTATTTACCCAGAACAAGGTATTGCAACGGTAAATGAATTGGTATTTCCGGCAAATGTGCCGGTGGAATACAAAATCACTTCAGAAAGCACAATGAACTCGTTTTTTATTCCTCAGCTAGGTAGTCAAATTTATTCTATGGCAGGCATGGAAACCAAGCTTCATTTAATCGCAAACGAGCCGGGCACATTTAAAGGCTTTTCTGCTAATTACAGTGGCGCAGGTTTTACCGGTATGAAGTTCAATGCCATTGCCACCCCAACACAAGCTGATTTTGACACGTGGGTAACAAGCGTTAAAGCCAATGCTAATAACCTCACCCATGCCAATTATGTTGAACTTGCAAAAGCCAGTGAAAACAATCCTGTTGCCTATTATGGCAAGGTCGACGACGGCCTATTTCATACCATTGTTATGAAGTATATGCAGGCACATGGCGATATGAACAAAAAACATCAAGCGATGAGCGATCATGGGCAAATGAGCAAAAAGCACCATGAAATGAATGAACACGCAATGCCTTCATCTCACAGCCAGGGCGAGGAATAATAATGTCGTTTTTAGGTAAACTTTCACTCGACGCAATTCCGTTTCATGAGCCAATTATAATGGTTACCATGACGGTGATAGCGATTGCCGGGCTTATTATTGCCGGGCTTATTACTAAATATAAAAAGTGGGGCGTGCTTTGGCACGACTGGATCACCTCTGTTGATCATAAGCGCTTAGGCGTGATGTACATCTTTTTAGCATTAATAATGCTGTTTCGTGGTTTTTCTGATGCCATTATGATGCGTGCGCAGTTAGCACTTGCTACCAGCGGTGCACCTGGTTATTTGCCTCCTGAGCATTACGACCAAATATTTACAGCGCACGGCGTTATCATGATCATATTTATGGCTATGCCATTTATGATTGGCCTAATGAACATTGTATTGCCACTACAAATTGGCGCACGCGATGTCGCTTTTCCATTTTTAAATAACTTAAGTTTTTGGTTTACTGCCAGCGGTGCCATTTTAATTAACTTGTCGCTTGTATTTGGTGAGTTTGCAAAAACAGGTTGGGTGGCGTATCCGCCGCTCTCGGAGCTGACCTTTAGCCCTGGGGTGGGGGTCGATTATTATATATGGGCCTTGCAAATTTCCGGGCTCGGTACACTTTTAACTGCAGTAAACTTTTTAGCGACTGTGTTTAAAATGCGTGCCCCAGGTATGACCCTAATGAAAATGCCAATTTTTACATGGGCATGTACATGGGCAAATATCTTAATTGCAGCATCTTTCCCTATTTTAACTGCTGTGCTGGGCATGCTAACGCTTGACCGTTACCTTGATTTTCACTTTTTTACCAATGCAGCAGGCGGCAACGCCATGATGTACATCAACCTGTTTTGGGCGTGGGGTCACCCTGAGGTTTATATTTTAGTACTGCCTGCTTTTGGTATTTTTTCTGAAATTATCTCAACCTTTGCCGGTAAACGTTTATTTGGTTACAAATCGATGGTGTATGCCAGCGGTGCAATCTCTATTTTAGGTTTTATTGTTTGGCTACACCACTTTTTCACCATGGGGTCGAGCGCCAACGTTAATGCGTTCTTTGGGGTAATGACCATGGTTATTGCCGTCCCAACTGGCGTTAAGCTATTCAACTGGTTGTTTACCATTTACCGCGGCCGTTTACGTATTAGCGTTCCTGTACTTTGGACATTAGGCTTTATGGTTACCTTTACAGTAGGCGGTATGACCGGCGTACTACTGGCTATTCCGGGTGCCGATTACGTGTTGCATAACAGTTTATTCTTAATTGCGCATTTCCATAACACAATCATTGGTGGCGCTGTATTTGGCTACCTTGCAGGTTTTGTATTTTGGTTCCCTAAAGCAATGGGCTTTAAGCTTAGCGAAAAATGGGGTAAAGCGTCTTTTTGGTGTTGGATAGTTGGTTTCTTCGTGGCGTTTATGCCGTTGTATGTACTTGGTTTCTTAGGTATGACACGTCGCTTAAATCACACCAATAACCCAGATTGGAACATGTGGTTATACATTGCCGCAGGCGGTGCTGTCATTATTATGTTTGGTATTATTTTCCAGGTCGTGCAGCTCTTTGTTAGCTTTAGAGACCGCGAAGCACTTGACGATACAACCGGCGATCCGTGGAACGGGCATACACTAGAATGGGCAACTAGCTCACCTCCACAAGTGTATAACTTTGCCACTATTCCTCACGTTGATGACATTGATGCATGGACCGAAGCGAAAGAAAAAGGCCAAGCGTATCAAACAAAAGCAAGCTACAGCCCAATTCATATGCCTAAAAACACAGCATCTGGGGTGTTAATTGCAGCAAGCTTAACTGTATTTAGCTTTGCCATGATCTGGCATATCTGGTGGTTAGCTGCCGTTGGTTTTGTTGGCGCAATTGCCTTATTTATCAAGCGTTGTTACACCAGCGATGTTGATTACTATATACAACCTGATGAAATTGCACGTATTGAAGCTGCGTATAATTCTAGTGGAAATAAGGAGCTAAGCGCGTGAGTACACTATCTGCGAATGTAGAAACTGCCCATTTAGACACAGTTTCGCACGATGTTCATGCACATGAGCATCACGATACCTCTGGCGATACAATCTTTGGCTTTTGGTTATACCTAATGACCGATTGCCTATTATTTGCCTCGTTTTTTGCCACTTACGCAGTGCTGTTCATGAACACAGCCGGTGGTGTATCAGGTAAAGACATTTTTGAACTCGACTTTGTCGCTGTAGAAACAGCGGCGCTACTCATTAGTAGTATTACTTTTGGCTTTGCCATGATTGCCGCACAAGGGCAAAAAAAGGCACTAACACTCACCTGGTTGTTTATTACCTTTTGTTTAGGTGCTGTGTTTATAGGCATGGAAATTTACGAATTTCACCACCTAATTGTGCATGGTAATGGTCCACAACAAAGTGCCTTTTTAACCTCATTCTTCTCGTTAGTAGGCTTACATGGTTTACACGTAACTGCGGGTCTAATTTGGATGAGTATTATGATGATAGAAGTGGCTAAACGTGGCTTAGGTAAACAAACAGTGACACGCTTAAGCTGCCTAAGCCTATTTTGGCACTTCTTAGACATTGTTTGGATTTGTGTATTTACCGTTGTTTATTTAATGGGAGCAATGTAATGAGCCACAGCGAAGCGCACGCGTTAAAGCAAATGCAAAACGAGCACCATGATGAGTCTCATGGCAGTGTTAAAACGTACTTAATAGGCTTTGTGCTATCAATAATTTTAACCGCGATACCGTTTTACATGGTAATGGAAGGCGACTTTTCAAAAGTAACTACGCTTTGGAGCATTGTTACTTTAGCTATTGTACAAATTTGGGTGCACTTAAAATACTTTCTACACCTTAATTTTACGACAGAAGATGGTCGTGCAAGTACTTTCTCATTTTTATTCAGTGCCCTAATTATCGTCATGGTTGTTGGGTTATCGGTTTGGATAATTTACGAATCTAACGCAATGATGATGTACTAGGAGTTGAAGATGTTTCGTCGTTATTTATCAGTGACTAAGCCAGGCATTATTATGGGCAACCTTATCAGCGTTGCAGGCGGTTTTTTACTTGCCTCGCGCGGGGATATAGACCCATGGCTAATGGTTGTTACGCTTATTGGCTTGTCACTTGTGGTTGCATCGGGCTGTGCTATCAACAATGTAATTGATAGAGACATAGATGTAGCCATGGCACGTACTCGTACGCGGGTTACAGTAACAGGCGAAATGTCGGCCTTTGCTGCACTGAGTCACGGGGTCTTATTGGGTGTTGTAGGGTTTGGTTTACTCATTGCTTACACCACACAAGCCGCGGTATTTTTTGCAGCGTTTGGCTATGTCATTTATGTTGGGGTTTATAGCCTTTACATGAAGCGCAATTCTGTTTATGGCACGTTTGTAGGTAGCCTTTCTGGCGCAGTGCCTCCTGTTGTTGGTTACTGCGCTGTAACCGGGCAGTTCGATATAGGTGCATTAATATTATTAGTTATGTTTAGTCTGTGGCAAATGCCGCATTCATATGCTATTGCTATTTTTCGCTTTAAAGATTACCAAGCCGCAGGTATTCCCGTATTACCCGTAGCGCAAGGTATTGATAAAGCGAAGCGCCATATTGTACTTTATATTGCTGTGTACGCTTTAGTTGTAATGCTATTACCAATAAGTGGCTACACTGGCGCAGCCTTTATGGCTGTGGCGTGTATTACCAGTTTTTGGTGGTTACTTATGGCACTGCGTGGCTATCGCCGTAATGTTAATTTAACGAGCTGGGCACGCCAAGTGTTTGCTTTTTCTATTATAAATATTACAGCACTCAGTATTGCCATGGCCGTTGACTACCACAGCGCAGCGCCACAACTGCTTACACTGATATAATTTTTAAAACTTTATATTTCCAAAGTTAATCCAAAGGCTCGAAAGGGCCTTTTTTCATGTTTGAAACTATTTTTTAAACTTTCTGCTTCGTAAAATAAAGGTTTTAGGGTGCCGCAGTTTATAAATTTATACGTTAACTCATTCTGGCTAGGAAGGAGGGTTGAGGTTCTAAATTTTTGCATACAGGCATTTACTAAATCTACAAAAATTAAGTGGCTGAAACTAGGTGCTTGGCTAATTTTATGAATGTAAATTCGCTCTGTGCTACCTAGGTCTATCATGTCGTATTCTTGCCAGGGGCTAGGTTTAGCTAAATCTTTTAATTGGCGAGCATATAGCTGTTTACTCATTTCTATTGTTCTGTTTGTGTAAATTAGGCTGCCTGCTTTTTTGTAATTGCCTTCGTACACATCTGCGGTAATGGTTATTTCTTCACCGCGCATTAAGCGTTGAATATTAAAAGGTTTGGGCTTTAGCGTTATAAGCTCTGCGTTGCGCACAATATCTAAAAAAGCCACATCGGGGTTTTTAATCCTATACACCACTTGTACATCGTGCGGTAATTTATAGCCGGGTAAGTTAAACGCATAAATTCCTGAACCTTTATTCACCAGTGCTATTGCATGCTCAGCATTGTATTTGGGGTTGAGTGGTGGCAATTCTGCTGCCTCTTCCTCAGCAAAAGCGTATCCGCTTATAGTAATGAGCAACAATGTAAGAAGTAAACGCATAATAATCTCAATTAATTTATGAGCTTAAAGTGTAGTATATAGCTTTAATAACTCTAAATTTAATAGGTTTATTTTAAATACACATAGTAAAAAGGCTCGTAAGAGCCTTATTGCGTTTAAATATGGTAGGTTTTTACTTAATCGCTTTTTTAACTTCACGCCAGTCAATAATTTTAAAATTTTGTGGTTGTAGTGGCATACGGTTGTAGCCGTCTTGCACTATAAGCATGCCTTCAGGATAGCCTGGTAAAGGTTTTGCTGTAACGGTTAAGCCGTCCGTTTCACCTGCGCCATCAATGCCTTTATCTAGGTTAGCAATCACATTAAACTTACCTGCAAAGCTTAGGCTAGGCTGTGTGTTATCTGATATTTTATAAAGCACATAGCTATTATCGCCTTGGCTTGATACTACTAAATAGCGCTTATCATCAGCATGATAGATTTCCATGCCTTCAACATCTGCCACAAGTTGCTCATTTATACCTTGTAGCATGGCCGCTTTGTTGCCAGAAGTTGGCTCTGCACCGATATACCAAATGCCTGCATCTTCTTCACATGCAAATAATTGGCCTAGTTTATCATCGGCACTACAGCCTTCTGGTTGGCTTGGTAGGGTAAACTCTCTAACCAGTTTACCGCTTAAGTTACCTTGCTCACCGGTGAGTTTATATTGCTGGAATAAACCTGATTTATCATTAACAAATACGTATTGACCAGATTCAGACGAATACATACACATACCGTAAATCTCAGTCAGGTTTGTGGCTACTTCTGTTACATGGTTTACTTTGTTCTCGCTATCGACAGTAAACACGCTAATACTGTTAAGCGTGCGGTTGCTGGCTGTGATCCAAGTCTGGGTTTCGTTGTTTATACCCTGATGCTGGCGTACATCAACATTATTTAAACGCCCAACATTAAGCGATTGTATTTTGTTGCCAGCAAGATCATAAACCATCAAGCCGCGGCGTTTATCTGTGCCCAAAATTAAGCTGCTTTTAGCGTCTTGTTCATTTATCCAAATTGCTGGGTCATCTGCTGCATCACCAAATGCTGCAACTGGCGTTGTTTGTGCGCTGGCATGAAGGTGAGTCATCGCGACTTGGTTTTGTGAAGTAACTGTTTGCGCAGTGTAGTTAACATTTGCTTGAATGTAGGCACCTGTTTCATCATCAATTAAAACTAGCTGCGCTTGATTGTTATTGAGCAAACTCGCTGCAACAGATTCAATGGTGTGATCGCCAGAAAGTGACCACTGACTTAGTTTTTCAGTATTTTCGTGGTAAGCATAGATCATATTGCCATCAGTGGCAGTAAGCCATAAAGTACCATCTTGTGATACTGATAATGCCCCGATTTCAGCTTTTAATTCACCGTAAGGTTGCACTAAAGCCACAGGTTGTTTATTGGCATCTGATTCCGCATCAGCATTAATGGCCCACACACCTAGCTCTGCTTCGCCCACATACAAAGTTTTAGTTTCATCATTAACAGCACAGCCTGAAGCCTCAGTGACTGCAGAGAACTCACGCACTGCAATATTTTTAGTTTGCTTAGTGGCTAAATCATAAATGATGGTTTCGCTGATCAAACCTCTAACATCTGGCACAAACGCTGAGATAGTTTTATTATCTGCGTTTTTAAATAAACACACGGCATCAGGCTGAGCTTGGGGCGGGGAAATACGAGAGAGTTCATTTATCTGCCAAGTTTGGCCATTTTTTTTAAGCTTAAAAATGGCGACGTTGTCTTGGCTTTTATCAATGCTTGCGAGTAAAAATTGCTGCGCTGATAATTGTTTTAGTGAAATTGACTCAAAGTTACCGGCGAGCAGTACACTGCTTTTCTCATTGTCGGCAATTAATAAGCCTTGGCTTTCACTGGCAATAAGCCATTGATTAGTACCAAGTGCAGCAGCTTGTGAGCCTTGTATGTTTTGTTGTGGGCCGAATAATTTAGTTTTAATATTTGTTTTTTTAATATATGGCTTTGCAATAGCTGCATTATTTTTCGTATCGTCATTACTTGTACAACCGCTTATTGCAGTTATTAGGAGTGCACAGCCAAGCACCGCTGAAATTGTATTTAGTTTAAAGTTCATTATTTTATCCTTTACTTATCTATGTGCTTTTCAGTGCTAAAACGTACTTCACCAAGGTGATTAATCGCACTTACACTGAGTGTTTCGCCATTGATAGATATACTTAAAAAACCAGGTGTTGCTTCTGCGTAGCGAGTAAATTCACGTTGTTTTACAAACCGTGCTTCACTGCCTCCACCAGAGATAAAGTGAGCCACTTTGCTATTTTTTGGTTGGTTGTATTGCAGGTCATGCTCGTGCCCAGCGATATAAGCTTGCACGTTATGACGCTCCAAAATAGGTTCTAAAATGTCGCGAAGCCCTTGGTTACGGCCAAAGCGTTTACCACTTGAATAAAGCGGGTGATGGCCTACCACAATTTTCCACTTTGCTTTACTGCCTGCAAGTTGGGTTTCAAGCCAAGTAAGCTGGGTTTTATAGCCTTGCCCTTGGGTAGAACGGTATTTATCACGGCCTTTGTATTGCGGCTGAATCGGGTTGGTATCTAAAAAAACCATTAACACTTGCTCGTTGTTTTCAAGCGCAAGTGTTTTACTGTAGTACCTTGCAGGTAACTGCCAACGCTGGCTTTTTTCTGTGTAGTCAATTTGTGCTTGAGCATTACCCAAGTAATCGTGATTACCTAAAACAACATACCAATCTTCAAATGTATGTGGGCCATGATATATGTTCTCAAAGGCTGATTGCCAAAGCGGATCGTTGACGCTTGCTACCCCATTCGGGTAAAAGTTATCACCAGTTGAGACGATAAAGTCAGCATCGGTTTGGTACATGGCTATTTCTAATTGGTGAGCCACTTCTTTTTGATAAAAGTGGCCGTTGTGCCCCCAATCACCAATTACCATAAAGTTAAGGCTATCAGGTAGCGTATTTAACTTAGCTATTTTTTGCTGTTGATAAAGCTCATCTTTATAAATAACAGGCTCGACAGCACTGAGCGCTGATGAGCTCAGTAGGGCGGCCATTATGAAAGACAATTTAAACATGTTCTAACTCCAAAAGGCACCTAATAGCAAGCGATTACGTGCCTAATATGATGATGCCTGCTATTAAAATGCGTAGCGCAACATTAGTTGAACCACAGGACCTGCTTCTTCAGATTCAAGCTCGTACTCATCAAAGTCACGGCTGTTTTGATCATCAAGTGAGTCAAATTTGTTAAAAACTTCATCTTTACTGGCATCAAGTAAGTTTGAACCCACTAGGCGAAGTGTTACATCATCCCAGCGCTTTTCAACAAAAAGCTCTAAATCAGCACCGTAAGAGGTGGTAACTTCTTCCCCTACAAAGCGTCCGTATGCATCACCTTGGTTACGGTAAGTTGCACCAAATGATGCACGTAGTATTGGTAAATCTTGGATAAAGCCAATGTTATAAACATAATCAGATTGGTCGTTAAATTTACGTTTGCCAAAACTGTCTTCAACTTCACTGTCAAGC
Source organism: Pseudoalteromonas sp. Angola-4 (assembly GCF_028599265.1). Taxonomy (NCBI): domain Bacteria; kingdom Pseudomonadati; phylum Pseudomonadota; class Gammaproteobacteria; order Alteromonadales; family Pseudoalteromonadaceae; genus Pseudoalteromonas; species Pseudoalteromonas sp. Angola-4. The sequence continues at coordinate 127,984 of NZ_JAQREK010000001.1, forward strand.
CAAGAGTAGTTTAAGAAAATACCAGTATTTGGCATGTTCAAGGCGCTAAGCGGGGTTGATAAATCAAACTCAATACCTTGAACTGACCCATCGCCAGTATTTTGTGGTTGCAATACAAATGTACCTTCACCTTCTGAGCCTTCAACACCTGTGCTGGCAATTTCAATTAGGTCGCTAACGTCACGATAAAATACGTTTACACCGACAACGCCACTTTTACCTAAACGGTATTCGTAACCTAAATCGATACCCCAAGAAGATTCTGGCTTAAGATTTGGGTTACCTAAAAAGTCATTATCAGCGAGCTCTTCTTCAAGTAGGGCGGGTGTTATGTAGTCAAAGTCAGGGCGGCGTAAGCTACGAGCAACAGAGGCGCTTACTCGACCGTTATCGCTGACACTGTAACGAAAGTGAGCCGACGGTAAAATAAAGTCATAATCATTTTTTGAAGTAACGCCTTCATTGGTATCGGTAATGTTTGAGTCAGTTGACTCCCAACGTACACCCATCTCCCATGAGAACACATCTGCTTCGTGTTTGATTAATGCAAATAAGTCAAAACGGTCTTCTTCAAGCGTATTAACGCCTCCGTCTACTGCTTCAAATTCGTTATTAAATACAGCTAAAGACATAGGTGTTTGGTTAAATTGATCCCAGCTAGTAAGTGTTTGCTCACTTTCATCTTCCGCTTCAAAAATTGCTGTGTCGCGCTCTTTTCCTTGAACAAAAGCACCAAACTGAACTTCTTTTGAGTCACCGAGCAGTAAGCTATGTTGCCATTGTAATGACCATTCTTTATCGTCAATCTCAACAGTTTCTTCTGCTTCCTCAAAAACCATTGGGAGCTCAGATGTATCAAGCTCAACTTCTTGCTCGTAAACTGACTCTTCAAAGCTGGCATAGCCTACTTTAAACTTGCTGGTACCGCCTAATAACGGTAATTCATAACCTGAGTTTATGTTGTAGTTGGTTTGGTCAATGTAGGAAACATTTGCGTTGTCTGAAAGCAAGTTACCGCCTTCAACCACAGAGTTAGACGTGGCCGTCGCGTCGTCATATTCAAAAGAACGCTCGTCTTCGGTACGGTCTGTATCAACCCACATTGCGCTAATATCAAATTTACCGCCGTTATCAAATACCTTTTCAAAGCTGGCATTTAATGATGTGTCATCGCCATCACGAGTATCAGATTGATCTTCACGGTTATCAAAATCATCAGTTGCATAATTAGGGTTATTTTCAGGGCTATCACCATAACGTATGCTTGATTTTTGTTTTGGGTTATAACGACCTTGAAAATTAGCGCCTAGTAGTAAACGTCCACCTGCAAACTCAGTACCGTAAACGCCCGCAAAGCTTTCTTTTAGTTCACCATCATCATAGCGTAATCCTCCTGCGCGAATATAACCGCCGTCTAAGCTGTAGCCATCTCGAAGTACAATGTTAAGGGTGCCCGCAATTGCATCGGCAGAGCGGTTGGCACTTGATGAACGAATTATTTCTACACGCTCGATTAATTCGGCAGGAATACGGTCAACAAAAAATGAGCGATCAGCACCAGCGCCTGGAACTTCTTCGCCATTGATCAGTACTTTTGTGTAAGCAGGGCTCAAACCGCGCATACGTGCGCCGTCAGACTCAAGCACATCTGATAAAAACGTCACACTCGGTACACGCTTTAGTGCATCACCTGCTGTTAGTGGTTCAAAACGCTGAAAGTATTCTTGAGAGTATTCAAGCGTTGGGGCTAGTTCTTGTGAGCGGTTGCGATAACCTATTTCGCCATAAACTACTAACTCTTCAGATATTTTTACATCAGTTGTGTGTTCTTCTTGTGCTGCATGTACTGCTAAATTGCAAAGTGATAGCGCTGTTACCAGTGCTTTAAGTTTAAAGTGTGCCATGTAATTTGCTCCTGTTGCTGCTTGGTTTGAAAGCAAACTAATTAAATTAAATGACGCAAATGTGACAACACCCTATTTAGATCAGCAGGTTATTAAGGTTTTAAAAGCTTTACCTTGGCGTGTGAGCTAATCGCACTCCCAAGCAATATAGCGTTAATGGGCTATGTGCAGGTTATAAGTAAGTGCATATCATTTAGCTGTCACATCATTGAGCTAATATGACCCTGCTACAAAAAATGCACTTCGGGTAGCATAAATACATACGCAATTTAAATAAGACAAACTATGCGATTTAATCCCTTTATTAGCCATCGGCTTTTAACAAACAGTATTATAGCTATGGCGTTATTAGCCATATTTTTATGTGCCTATTTAGGGGAGCTCAAAGAGCTGCAACACATACAATGGCTCGATATTATTGGTGAGGGCGGCATAGTGATTATGACCCTAACTTGGATTGTTGCCTTACTTATTTCGCGCCCGCCGGGTAAAGTTACTCGTTATTTGGTGCTTGGGCTTGGTTTATTTATGTTCTCGGCCACGCTCGATTTGCTCGATGAATGGTTAATGCAACCTGCGCAGCAGTGGCTAAGCTGGATAGAGTCACTGCCAGCCCCCGTTGGGATGCTGCTAACCAGTTTAGGTTTATACCATTGGCACCAAGAACAATATGTTTTAAATAAACAGCTAAGGCGCCGTGAAGCACATTTACGTGAGCACGACAAAGTATGCCCCGTTACCGGCGTTTATACAGCCGAATACTTGCAAAGCGTGTTAAACACGCAGCTTAAGGCGCCGCAGCCAGTTTTATTAGCCGCTATTGATATACGCGACTTCGCGAGTTTTAATAATGAGTTTGGTTTTAGCGAAGGGGATCGACTGCTACGCGAAATAAGCGAGCTTATACTAATGAACTGTCGGTTAAGCGATGTGGTATGTCGTTATGCGGGAGACTGTTTTATGGTGCTAATGCCAGCCACATCAAAGCAGCAAGGCCAAGAGCTTCTTAGACAAATAACAGCCGCATTAAAACATTGTGCTTTTAAAGTAGAAGGCTCTGGGCTTGCTAAGTTTCAGTGCGTGACTACCCACATCATACAAGCGCAAAAAAGCGTGACAGCTCACATGCTAATGCAACAATTGCACAGCGGCCTACAACTACAAAAACAACAAAGAGCCACCAGCAGTGAACAGTTATGTTAGCTTAAGTGACAAGTATTTAACTGCACAGGGGCTTATAACTGCCGTTGTAGAGCTTGCGCAAAGTAGGGGGGTTGCCCTACATAAGTTGTTACGCGGCACCGGGATTTTTGAGCAAGACTTACTCAGCGTTGAGCATTGCTTTAGTTTAGAGCAGCAAGTTAAATTACTAAGTCAATTTAAACGCCTAATGAACACCCCCGACAGCGGTTTTTTACTAGGTAGTCAATTAGTTAACGATTCAAGTAGCGCAGCACAAAGTGTATTGTACAGCGCTAAACTAGGAGCGGCTCTGTTACAAATACAGCGAGCGCATTTACAGCTTTGCCCTTTGTTTTTTAGTCAGCACTATGTAAGTAATCAGCAATTTTATATTTTTTTAAATGCTGCTACAGGGCTTGATGACGACCTACATAACTACATTTTAGAAATTTACAGTGCTGCGTTTTATAGTTTATTAAAGCGTTTGAGCCCGCACTATCCGCAATGTGAGTTCGACTTTAGCTTTAAGCGACCGCGTCATATTCATCAGTACGAGCAACATTTAGGTTTAAAGCTGCGTTTTGAGCAGCCAACGACTCGTTGGGTAATTAGCAAAACATTACTTCGCCAAGCTAACCCGTACGCCAGCGAATTACGCTTTATGCAAGCACGCGCTCAATTGGCTGTAAAATCACACGAAAAATACACCTTTATAGAGGCTGTTTGGCGCTATCTACACACTTATAACGAGGCAAGTTTAGAGCAAACCGCCCAGTATTTTGCCATGAGCCCAGCCACGTTTAAACGAAAACTAAAATGCCATAGTATGCGCTTTTCGAGCTTAGTTGATGAGCAAAATAAACATAAAGCCATTTATTTACTTACCTTGCGCGCTAAGTGCAATGAGCATGTTGCTGAGCGTTTGGCATTTTACGATATTCCTAACTTTAGGCGGGCATTTAAACGTTGGACAGGGCTAACCCCAAGCCAGTTAAAAGTATAAAGCGCACAGGTAATATTTCTGTTAAAAACCAGCAGCCTGCTCAATTACTATTGCATGGCGCTGCGCTAAACGCGTATGGTCTCTGTCGTAGCCGCCACCAATAACACTGGCAATAGCGGTGTTATGTTCAAGGCAGCGCTTAAACACTAAATGGTCACGCTGTTTAATGCCGTCCCAGCTTATATCTAGTTTGCCTAAACCATCGTCTTGCCAAATATCTACACCCGCATCGTATAAGACTAAATCGGGGTTGAGTTCTTTTAGTAAAAACTGCAGCGTATCATCCACAATGCCTAAGTATTCTGCGTCTTGCATATTGTTAGCAAGGCCTATGTCTAAATCGCTGGGGGATTTTCTAAACGGGAAGTTTTTTTCGCAGTGTATAGAGCATGTATACGCATACGGCTGATGTGCAAGCATTGCAGCTGTGCCATCGCCTTGGTGTACGTCTAAATCAAAAATGAGCACGTTGGTCACTTCACCGCTTTGTATTAATGTTTGCGCGGTAAAGGCTAAGTCGTTCACCATACAAAAACCTGAGCCAAAATCAGTGTGTGCATGGTGTGTACCGCCTGCTAAATGACAGGCTAAGCCATGCTTTAATGCTAAGCGTGCAGTTTGTAACGTGCCTTGTGGGGCGGTGAATGTACGGTTTATTAGCGGTTGCGACCAAGGTAAGCCAATGCGGCGCATAGCTTTTTCGTCTAGACGGTTATGCCATAAATCGTGAATGTAGTTTTCGCAGTGTACCAGTTCAAGTGGTTCAGGGGAGCCCAAAATAGGCTCTACTAAATTATTACCTGCAATGCCTAAACCTTTAACCTGCTCATATAAATGAGCAAATTTACTCATTACAAATCGGTGCTTAGGGTCAAAGCTAAACGAATAATTACTGTGATAGACCAAAGGTAAGTGAGGGTTTAGGCGCATAACCGTATCAATAATAAAGTTTGCGCTATGGTAATAAACTTAACTAAGGGAGTCTATTGCCGCTATTCAATCAATGAGGCAAGCTCGCGATGAAGTAATTGTTCATCGGCTAAATTAAGTTCAACTAACCGTTTTAAATAGGTAATACTGTTTATATCTATATGGTGGCAATTAAGGCCGATGTGTTTATCTTCTATGTGGCAAATAAACACCTCCATTTTTATTTCTATATCGCTTTGTGGCAAGGTAAAGCGCAAGGTGGCTTCGCTATTTTTTGTGCCACTAAACGCCGCGCATTTAGTAATGAGTGCGCCATGTAAAGATACATCGAGTAATTTGCATGGGTAGCTCTCTCCTGCAAATTCTAATTGAGCCGCGGTTGAAAAAAGAATACGCGAGAACTGACGTCGATTTTCCATAAAACGAGTGCCTTTATTGTAATATTTAAATCAAGCATAGCGGGAAATAGCCCATAGCGATAAAAAATGGCATAAAAAAACCCCGCATAAATGCAGGGTTTGTTATATCAGTTAACAATTAACCAATTTTTTTATACTTAATACGCTTAGGTTGTGCAGCTTCTGCGCCTAAGGTCTTTTTAAGCCACTCTTCGTATTCAGTGTAGTTACCATCGAAGAAGTTAATTTGGCCTTCGTCGCGGTAATCTAAAATGTGTGTTGCAATACGGTCAAGGAACCAACGGTCATGCGATATACACATTACACAGCCTGGGAACTCTAAAATAGCGTTCTCAAGGGCGCGTAGTGTTTCAACATCAAGGTCATTGGTTGGCTCATCCAGTAGTACTACGTTACCACCCGCTTTTAAAAGCTTAGCAAGGTGTAAACGATTACGCTCACCACCTGATAAGTCTTTTACAAACTTTTGCTGATCGTTACCTTTAAAGTTAAAGCGGCTAACGTATGCACGACTTGGGAACTCAAAGTTACCAATTTTTAGCACGTCTTGCCCGTCAGATATTTCTTGGAATACAGTTTTGCTTTCGTCCATATTGCCACGGAACTGATCAACCGTTGCAAGCTCTACAGTTTCACCTACGCTAATGCTGCCGCTATCAGGTTGCTCTTCGCCGCTTAGCATTTTAAATAGGGTTGATTTACCCGCGCCATTGGCACCGATAATGCCCACAATCGCGCCTTTTGGCATACTAAAGCTTAAATCGTCGATTAAAACGCGATCGCCAAAACTCTTACGTAAGTTATTAACTTCAAGCACTTGGTCACCTAAACGCGGGCCAGGTGGAATAAATAGCTCGTTGGTTTCGTTACGCTTTTGGTAATCAGACTGCTGTAGCTCGCTAAACTGCGCCATACGCGCTTTAGACTTAGCTTGACGACCTTTAGGGTTTGAACGAACCCACTCAAGCTCTTGAGCAATTGATTTTTGACGTGCTTTTTCAGATTTTTGCTCTTGTTGTAAGCGCGCATCTTTTTGCTCAAGCCAAGAAGAGTAGTTACCTTCCCACGGAATACCTTCACCACGGTCAAGCTCTAGTATCCAGCCAGCTACATTATCAAGGAAGTAACGGTCATGCGTTACCGCCACAACAGTGCCTTCGTAATCATGTAAGAAGCGCTCAAGCCAAGCAACCGACTCAGCATCTAAGTGGTTAGTAGGCTCATCGAGAATAAGCATATCTGGTTTTTCGAGTAATAAACGACAAATAGCAACACGGCGGCGCTCACCACCTGAAAGGTGCTCAATTTTAGCATCCCACTCAGGTAAACGAAGTGCATCAGCAGCGCGTTCTAAAACGTTATCGATGTTGTGACCATCGTGCGCTTGAATAATCGCTTCAAGCTCGCCTTGCTCTTTTGCTAGGGCGTCAAAGTCAGCGTCTTCCATTGCATACTCGTTGTACACTTCGTCAAGGCGATTAAGGGCATGTTTTACTTCGCCAACAGCTTCTTCAACAATTTCGCGAACTGTTTTGCTTTCGTCCAGTACTGGCTCTTGCGGTAAGTAACCAATTTTAGTACCAGGTTGAGGGCGAGCTTCACCTTCAAAGTCTTGGTCAACACCGGCCATAATGCGAAGTAATGTAGATTTACCAGCACCATTTAAACCTAGCACACCAATTTTAGCGCCAGGGAAAAAGTGCAACGAAATATCTTTTAAAATTGTGCGCTTAGGTGGCACAACTTTAGATACTCGACTCATCGAGAATATAAACTTATCAGGTAAAACCATGGAGGAAAGCCTTCAAATAATAATAAAAATTTCAATGTTGTATTGTAGTGGCTCACGGGTGAAACAGTCAACGAATGGCGGGTTTTAAAGCGCTAATGACTGCAGGTTGATAAAGTATAAAATCATGAATAAATTTCATTTAGACATCTATACATCTAGAGGTTGATATTTTTAGCATACTGTTCATAATGAGAGCGTATAAATTCTCGGTTTTTATGAGTAGGAGTAAAAAATATGCCAATTACAGTGAAAGACGAGCTACCGGCTATTGCCCGTTTACGTGAAGAAAACGTGTTTGTAATGCCAAAAAGTCGCGCAAAAACGCAAGAAATTCGTCCTATGCGTTTGGCTATTTTAAATTTAATGCCTAATAAAGTAGAAACCGAAGTGCAGTTTATTCGTTTGCTTGCCAATTCTCCTTTGCAAGTAAATGTAGAGTTATTGCGCCTAGATACGCACCGCAGCAGTAGCAATTCAGAAGAGCACCTAGATACCTTTTACCGTTATTTTTCAGAAGTGAAAGACAATAACTACGATGCGTTAATTGTTACCGGGGCGCCACTTGCACACCTTGAATACGACGATGTTGCGTACTGGGATGAGCTAAAAGTGATTATTGATTGGGCAGAGCAGCACGTTACCTCTACGCTGTTCTCGTGCTGGGCGGCGCATGCCGCGTTGTATCATCGTTACAATTTAAAACGCGATTTAAAAGAAGATAAACTTTGTGGTGTGTTTACTCACCAGTGTTACTTTGATCACGGGGCACTTACTCGTGGCTTTGACGATACCTTTTTAGTGCCGCACTCACGTTATGGCCACATAGATATAAATAAAATAAATGCCTGCGACGATATAGTCGTGCTGGCTGGCTCTGAAAAAGTAGGCGCTTACTTAATGAAAAATAAGTCGGGCAGCCAAGTGTTTATAACCGGCCACCCAGAATACGATGCCGACACACTAAAAGCAGAGTATGAGCGCGATTTACAAAAAAGTCCTGATGCGCCAAAACCCGAAAACTATTTTCCAGATAACGATGCAAGCAAAAAGCCGTCAAAAACGTGGCAAAGCCATGCCTTTTTGCTGTTTTCGAACTGGTTAAATTACTACGTGTACCAAACGACCCCCTATGATATTAATTTAGTTAGCCAAGATGTGAGGACTAACAACTATGCCGAATAACGTGCAAAACAATAATAAACACAGCGAATTAAGCGCTGCATTAAAAGAGCGTATTTTAATTTTAGATGGCGCCATGGGTACCATGATCCAAACTCACAAGCTTGAAGAAGAAGACTACCGAGGCGAGCGCTTTAAAGACTGGCACGTACTAATTAAAGGCAATAACGATTTATTAAGCCTTACAAAACCTGAGTTAATTGCCGATATACACCGCAGCTTTTTAGCCGCCGGTGCAGACATTATTGAAACCAATACCTTTAACTCAACCACCATTTCGATGGAAGATTACGACATGGCAAGCATAAGCTGTGAAGTAAACCTAGAGTCGGCAAAACTCGCACGCGCAATATGTGACGAGTTCACCGCTAAAAACCCAGAAAAACCGCGCTATGTAGCCGGTGTGTTAGGGCCAACCTCTAAAACCTGCTCAATTTCGCCAGATGTAAATGACCCAGGCTATCGCAATATTACCTTTGATAAGCTGGTTACTGCGTATGTTGAGTCTACCCTTGCATTAATGGAAGGCGGCGCCGATTTAATACTTATCGAAACTATATTCGACACGCTAAATGCAAAAGCGGCCTCATTCGCAGTAGAAGAAGCGTTTGAGCAAGCAGGGCGCACATTACCTGTAATGATCTCGGGCACAATTACCGATGCCTCTGGGCGTACGCTTTCGGGGCAAACCACCGAAGCATTTTATAACTCTATTCGCCATATTAAGCCGCTTTCTATAGGCCTTAACTGCGCCCTTGGCCCTGATTTACTTCGCCAATACGTAGAGGAGCTTTCGCGCGTATGCGAAACATTTACCTCAGTACACCCAAATGCCGGTTTACCTAACGAATTTGGTGAGTACGACCTAGAAGCAGAGGACATGGCGAAAGAGATTATAGACTGGGGCAAATCGGGCTTTATAAATATTGTTGGTGGCTGCTGTGGCACAACGCCTGCGCATATTCGTGCGTTTGCCGAAGGGCTTGAAGGGGTAAAACCTCGCGCATTGCCAGAGCTTGATGTTCGCATGCGTTTATCAGGCCTTGAAGCCTGTAACTTAAACTAGGAGCCAACATGACCCAGCAAATTGCAGTATTTACCAATGTTGGCGAGCGTACCAACGTAACTGGCTCTGCCATGTTTAAACGCTTAATCATGGAAGAAGATTACGAGACCGCCCTGAATGTTGCCCGCGAGCAAGTAGAAAACGGCGCCCAAGTTATTGATATAAACATGGACGAAGCCATGTTGGACTCAAAAGCGGCCATGGTTAAGTTTTTAAACTTAATTGCCTCAGAGCCCGATATTTCTAAAGTGCCCATTATGGTCGACTCCTCTAAATGGGAAGTAATAGAAGCAGGCCTTAAATGTATTCAAGGCAAGGCTATTGTTAACTCAATATCGCTTAAAGAAGGCGAAGAGCCGTTTAAACGCCAAGCTAAAATTATTAAACGTTTTGGCGCCGCCGCTGTGGTTATGGCGTTTGATACCGACGGCCAAGCCGACACCGCGGACCGCAAATACGAAATCTGTGAGCGCAGCTACAAAATATTAGTCGAAGAGATTGGCTTCCCGCCGGAAGATATAATATTCGACCCCAATATATTTGCCGTAGCCACCGGTATAGAAGAGCACGACAACTACGCCGTAGAATTTATTGAAGGCACACGCCGCATTAAACAAAATTTACCGCACTGTAAAGTGTCGGGCGGGGTGTCTAATGTCTCGTTTTCGTTTAGGGGTAATAACCCCGTACGCGAAGCCATTCACTCAGTGTTTTTATACCATGCGATAAAAGCGGGTATGGATATGGGTATTGTAAACGCAGGCCAGCTTGCGGTTTACGACGACATCCCCGAGGAACTTCGCAAAGCCGTAGAAGATGTAATTCTTAACACCGACCCCGGTGCAGGTGAGCGCCTTGTAGAAATAGCCCCTAAGTTTTCAGGCATGGCACAAGCCGAACGCGTAGAAGATTTAGAGTGGCGCACATGGCCTGTTGAAAAACGCCTAGAGCACGCCCTTGTAAAAGGCATTACTACCTTTATAGATGAAGACACGGAAGAGTGCCGCGCTGCCGCCGATAAACCTATTCACGTAATTGAAGGGCCATTAATGGATGGCATGAACGTGGTAGGGGATTTATTTGGCGCAGGTAAAATGTTTTTACCGCAAGTTGTTAAATCTGCCCGCGTAATGAAGCGCGCAGTGGCCTACCTAGACCCATTCATAGAAGCTGAAAAAGAAGAAGGCGCCACTAACGGTAAAGTAGTTATGGCAACCGTAAAAGGCGACGTGCACGACATTGGTAAAAACATTGTAGGCGTAGTACTGCAATGTAATAACTACGAAGTAATCGACTTAGGCGTAATGGTACCTGCTGAAAAAATACTGCAAACCGCGATTGACGAAAAAGCCGACATAATCGGCCTTTCGGGTTTAATTACCCCATCGCTTGATGAAATGGTACACGTAGCCAAAGAAATGACCCGCAGAGGCTTTGAGCTCCCACTTATGATTGGCGGCGCAACTACCTCTAAAGCGCATACTGCCGTTAAAATTGAGCCGCAGTACGACAAAGGCGTAGTGTATGTAAATAACGCCAGCCGTGCGGTGGGCGTGGTATCAAGCTTGTTATCTAAAGAGCTAAAACCGGCCTTTTTAGAAAAAACTAAAGCCGAGTACGAAAAAGTACGCGAGCAACAAGCGCGCAAAAAGCCACGTTCAAAACCCGTTACCATACAGCGCGCCCGCGATAACGCAGCCAAGCTTGATTGGGATAACTACACGCCACCGGTGCCTAAAAAGCTGGGCGTGACCGAATTTAAAAATGTATCAATCGCCACGTTACGTAAATACATAGATTGGACCCCGTACTTTATGACGTGGTCAATCGCTGGTAAATACCCACGCATAATGGACGATGAAGTCGTCGGTGAGCAAGCACGTAGCTTATTTAAAGACGCTAACGACATGCTCGACGACCTTGAAAAATCAGGAGCTTTGCAACCTTTAGGTGTAATTGGTTTATTCCCTGCAAACCGCGCGGGTGATGACATAGAAATTTACACCGACGAAACCCGCAAAGAGCTGTTAACTACCTCATGCCATTTACGCCAGCAAACCGAAAAAACCGACTTTGCTAACTATTGTTTAGCCGACTACATTGCGCCAAAAGGCACACCAGATTACTTTGGCGCGTTTGCAGTAACGGGCGGCTTAGAAGAAGACGACCTAGCCGATGCGTTCGATGCCAAGCAAGACGACTACAATAAAATAATGGTAAAAGCGGTTGCCGACAGGCTCGCAGAAGCGTTTGCAGAATACTTGCACGAACAAGTGCGTAAAGAATATTGGGGTTACGCAGCCGATGAAAACTTAAGTAACGATGAGCTAATTCGCGAAAACTACCAAGGTATTCGCCCAGCGCCGGGTTACCCAGCGTGTCCTGAACACACCGAGAAAAAGAAAATTTGGCAGTTACTCGATACCGAAAAACGCATTGGCATGCAGCTCACCAGCTCATACGCCATGTGGCCAGGGGCAGCGGTTTCGGGCTGGTATTTCTCACACCCAGAGGCAAAATACTACGCCGTAGCATCTATTCAAAAGGATCAGGTAGAAGATTACGCCAAGCGAACTAATATGACGCTCGAAGAGGCTGAAAGATGGCTGTCGCCTAACTTGGGGTATGAGCCGGAATCATAGCGAAGCGGTCAGTTTTTAGCTGTCAGCTATCAGAAAAAAAACGAGCCCAGAGGGGCTCGTTTTTTTGTAAGGCACTTAAAGTAGTAATAAAAGTCTGTTGGACTTTGCTGTAGTAGAGCAGTTAACATAATTAGATAGTTAAAAGGACTTTTCAATTTATGAATAAACAAATACCAGCACCTCTTATATCAATTCTAGCCGATGTAATCTCTTCTCTGGAGACTCATGCTACGATGGATTCTCTTTTTTTATACTCTAACGCTCCAGGCGAACCTCCTGAAGGTTCTAAATCTTCTAAAGCACAGACGTGGCTAAGAAGAATAAATAATGAAGCCGATAACCCGCTATCAGTAGTCGCTAAATTAATTGAAAACTACATGGAGAACCCTGAATTTCAAAATGAATTTAGTGAGATAATGTTTCAAAAGGTTGAGAATACGGCCTATAAATATGTACAAAAGATAAAACAATGCCTCTCTAGTTATAACTTAGAATATAGAATAGGTGGTTTCATTCGGGAAGGTGCAAGTGCTCCTTCGCAATCGCTATCAGCGTTAATAAAAAATAGAGATTTACCTGCAATTAATGCTGAGTTCGATCGCGCAATGGATAATATAACAAGTGATCCTCGAGAAGCCGTACTAGCAGCATGTAATATATTAGAAGCTATTTGTAAAACGTTTATAGAAGATGAAGGTTTAACTATGCCTGCTAAAAAAGATTTACAAGGTGTTTGGAAAGTAATTAAAGACGAGCTGGGTTTTGATATTGGCCTTATCCAAGATAAAGATTTAATACAAATATTAAGTGGGCTGTTCTCAACAGTCAGTGGTATTGGTGCACTGCGCACACATGCTAGTGCTGCGCATGCCGAAGGCCGGACTAGATATAATATTAAGCCTAGACACGCCAGGCTTGCTGTTCACTCTGCTCACACGGCTAGTATTTTTATAATTGAAAGTTGGGATGAGAAAAAGCTTAAATCTAATATAAAACCCAACTTTTCATCATGACTTTATCGGCTAGTTTTTTGGTAATTTTTAGCTTTGAAAGGCAAAATCACAAAGAGGATATTTAATGTCTGAACCTCAGAACAACTCTGTTAATTTACGAAAAGAAATTCAAGATGGTTATATTTCTTTAGGCACAAAAAAATTAATAAAAGAGGTGCTCAAAGAGCTTAATATTTATCACCCAAATTCATGGGACAAAAAGTTTTGTGAAGATATGTTATCAAATACAAAGCAATTATCTAATAAGCAAAGAGATCAACTTCTTAGGATACTAGATGATATTTTGATGAAAACTGAGCACCCAAGTTTTACGCCAAAGTTTGAGCTTTGATTAAGGATCATAAATGAAGTTTATAAATCACGTAGTGGTGTTATTATCCCTATTTTTCACATCGAACACATTTGCGCTTGAGCAAAAGTATCACGAGAGTGTTTTACCTGTTATTGCTGCTTTTAAAACGCAGGATAAAACTGCGATTGCTGCGCATATTCGCTACCCTCTAAAAAGGCAATATCCATTGCCTGACATTAAAAATGAAGCTGAGTTTATTAACCGCTTTGATGAAGTGTTTGACGACGAGCTAGTTGCCGTTATTGGCAGCTCTAATATTAATACCGATTGGGATAAAGTTGGTTGGCGCGGCATTATGCTAAATAACGGCGTGATGTGGGTTAATACTGACGGTAAAATTATCGGTATAAATAGCCACACAGCTAAAGAGCGGGCATTTGCTAAACGCTTAATTGAACAAGACAAGCAATCACTTCATTCAAGTATTAATACATTTGAAGAGCCAGTGCTGGATTGGAAAACGGCTAGCTACCATATTCGCGTTGATGATTTAGGTGATAGGAATTACCGTTATGCAGTGTGGAGTAGTGATAAAAGGCCAAAGGACAAGCCTGATCTGGTTTTATCTAACGGTGATATTACCTTTGAGGGTAGCGGCGGCAATCACCACTATACGTTTAAAAACGGACGCTATAGTTACATATTACACGTTACTATTATTGGCTGCGATACATCGCCACCTGGTTGGCTTGAAGTATATAAAGATGATGAGCAGTTATTAAATGAGCCAGTTATAAGTGCTAAGTAGAATCAGTAAACCCTTCTTATCTCTATCCAATAAAGCTGCCACTTAGTAACAGCTATAGGTTGGCGGTTCGGCGAATAAAATTTCAATAAACCAATCCTAAGTGGTAGGCTAAAAAAGTAGCAAGTATTCAAACCGTTCTCGCGCAACAAGGAATTCCTTTAAAGCGCTTTGCCAAGGAGTTAAATATGATCACGCTTACCGTTAATGGTAATAAACATGAGTTTACAGGCGATCCGTCAACGCCGGTGCTTTGGTATCTTCGAGATGAATTAAATTTAACCGGGCCTAAGTTTGGCTGTGGTATGGCGCAGTGTGGTGCGTGCACCATACATATTGATGGCGTAGCGCAGCGCTCGTGCATATTACCTGTATCGGCTGTGGCAGGGCGTGCTATTACCTCTATTGAAGGGTTAAGCGAGCAAGGCGATCACCCAGTGCAAAAAGCCTGGGTTGAGCATAAAGTGCCGCAATGTGGATTTTGTCAGTGCGGGCAAATAATGCAAGCGGCAAGCTTATTAGCCGCTAACCCAAATCCCACTGATGATGAAATAGTGAGTAATATGTCGGGCAATATTTGTCGTTGTGGCACGTATCCGCGTATTCATAAAGCGATTAAGTCGGCGGCTAAAACAATTGCGGGCGTTGAGTATTTTGACCCAAATGAACAAGGGGAAGAGGTATGAAAAACGACAATACGTACTTTGACCTAAACCGTCGCCAATTTTTAAAAACCAGCGCAATAGGGGCATTAGTATTAGGCACTTATTTTGTAGGCAGTGCACCAAAAGCGTTTGCAGGCGTGTTAGAGCAGCCCTCTGAGCAAGCAAAACGTGCCAACTTATTTATAGCACTGCGCCCCGATGGCATGGTTGAAATAACCTGTCACCGCTCTGAAATGGGCCAACAAATTCGTACCGCCATTGCCCAAATTGTGGCAGACGAAATGGAAGCCTCGTGGGATAAAGTCGTTGTTATTCAAGGTAAGGGCGACCCTAAATATGGGGATCAAAATACCGATGGCTCGCGCAGTATTCGCTACAACATGCAACGCCTACGCGAAATGGGCGCAAGTGTACGTTATATGATGCAGCATGCAGCTGCTAAATATTGGAAAGTTGAGCCGCAAACCTGTACAGCTAATCAGCACGTGGTTACCCACAGCTCGGGTAAAACGCTTGCCTATAAAGACTTAATTGACCTCGCACTTGGTATTACCCCGCCAGAGCCTGACAAGTTAACACTTAAAACACGCAAAGAATGGCGTTATATAAATACCGGTATGGCGCATATAGATTTAACCGATTTAGTAACCGGTAAAGCCACTTTTGCTGCTGATGTTCGCGAGCCAAAAGCGCTGGTGGCTATGATTGAGCGCCCGCCGGTAGTAGGTGGTATGGTTAAATCGTTTGATGCCAGCGCCGCTAAAGCAATTAATGGCGTAGTTAATATTATTGAAATGCCTGTACCAAAAGGTGCGCCGCAATTTCAGCCCAAAGGCGGCATTGCTATTGTTGCTAAAAATACCTGGGCTGCATGGCAGGCGCGTAAAGCACTAAAAGTGGTGTGGGATGATGGTAAAAACGGCGATTATAATTCAGAAAACTTTAAAAAGTCGCTATTACAAACCGTTAATGAGCCGCAAGCGCATGTGCGCGAAATAGGCGATACCACCAACGTATTGGCTAAATCGAGCAATAAGTTAGTAGCCGATTATTACGCGCCGCACTTGGCCCAAGCACCTATGGAGCCACCTTGCGCCACTGCAATGTACAATAAAGACAGGGTAGATATTTGGGCTGCAACGCAAAACCCGCAAGCTGATATGAAAACCGTAGCTGCGTTACTTGGTATGCAAGAGAGCCAAATTAACGTGCATGTCACCATGTTAGGTGGCGGTTTTGGGCGTAAATCAAAACCTGATTTTTCAGCAGAAGCTGCCTACATTTCAATGAAAGTAGGACAACCTATACGCGTACAGTGGACGCGAGAGGATGATATTCAGCACAGTTTTTATCATGCGGTATCGGCTCAACATATTGAAGCGTCACTCAATGAAAAAGGTAACATAGAAGCTTACTTACACCGTACGGCTTTTTCGCCAATTATGTCGACCTTTCAAGAAGGGGCAACGTCGCCTGCAGGTTTTGAGCTACGCTTAGGCTTTACCGATAACCCCATAAACTCACCTAACTTAAAGTTAGAAAACGGCGAAGCACCCGCTAAAACAAGAGTAGGCTGGATGCGCTCGGTATCAAATATTTTTCATGCTTTTGCTATTCAGTCATTTATAGCTGAAGCTGCGCACAAAGCAGGGCGCGACCAAAAAGACTATTTACTTGAAACCATAGGCCCTGATCGCATTTTAGATGTAACCGAGCAAAATGCGTCTTACGATAACTATGGCGGCGATAAAGATGTTTACCCATTAGATATTGGTAAATTACGCCATGTTATTGAAAAAGTGGCTGAGATAAGTAAATGGGGCCGAAAGCTGCCAAAAGGTCGCGGGTTAGGCATTGCTGCGCACCGCAGCTTTTTAACGTATGTGGCTACTGTGGTTGAGGTAGAGGTATCGGATGCTGGTGATTTAAACGTGATTAAATCGTGGGTCGCTATTGATGCGGGTACGGTTGTAAACACCGATACCGTTAAAAATCAAACGCAAGGTGGCTCTATTTACGGTATTACAACCGCAATTAGCGACGGTATTACTTTTGATAAAGGCCGAGTACAGCAAAGTAATTTTCATGATTACCGCGTACCGCGTATGAGCGACTCACCTTTAGAGGTAGAAGTAGAAATAATACAAAGCGATGCACCACCTGCTGGTGTAGGGGAGCCCGCAACTCCGGTTTACGCCCCAGCGCTGTGTAACGCTATTTTTGCCGCTTGTGGTAAACGCATTAGGCAACTGCCTATAGGTAATCAATTAAAAGCGTAAATAACGTACTTTTATTTAAGCCGTTAAACAAAAAAACCGCCAAATGGCGGTTTTTTTAGAAGTTAGCGATTAGTGAGTTTTTTCAAACTCATCTACTTCACGCTCTGCTTCTTCTTTAGATTTACCGTACTGTTGCTGGATTTTACCCACTAGCTCTGTACGGCTACCTTCAATTTTGTCTAAATCGTCGTCAGTAAGATCGCCCCATTTTTGTTGCGCCTTACCTTTAAGTTCGTTCCAATTACCTTTCATACGATCGCTGTTCATAAGTATCTCCTTACTTAGTTTTAAATAACGTTCAGTATAAAAGGAGCAAAGCGTGTACCAACCAGTCAAATTTTTATTTTGTGTTTATAATCATTAATTTATATATTTAAGCGAGGCGTTACTTTTATTGCAGCGCGTATGTTCTTAAAAAATGTACAGAGCGGTCTGTAATTATTTCTGATTATGGATACGCGTAAACTCATCTGCTTTTGCGGCGCGTTTATTTTTGGTTTTTGTTACAATGTACACAAAGCAATTTTGGGTAAATAGCAGTGCTGCCGGTTCAAAACATATATCAACAACTTCTAACTACATTACAAAGTAACCCCATAACGTTATTACAAGCACCGCCTGGTGCAGGTAAATCAACCTGGTTGCCGCTACAGCTTATGCGCGACGGCCATTTTAAACGTATTGTAATGCTTGAGCCGCGCCGCTTAGCAGCACGTAATATTGCCAATTACTTAGCACAGTGCCAAAACGAAAATGTGGGCCAGAGTGTTGGTTTGCGAGTACGTGGTGAAAGCAAAGTAAGCAGTAATACGCGCCTTGAAATAGTCACCGAGGGCATGCTTACCCGCATGCTACAAAACGACCCCGAATTAAGCGATATAGATTTACTGATATTTGATGAATTTCATGAGCGCTCAATTGCGGCCGACACTTCACTGGCCTTTGCTTTAGAGACCCAAAGTGCGCTGCGCGACGATTTAACCATACTACTTATGTCGGCCACCCTTGATACCGAGCGCTATACGCAGTTTTTTGATTGCCCGGTTATACAATCAAGCGGGCGTAGTTACCCCATTGACGAAGTATATATACCAATAAAAGATGAGAGCCGCTGGTTAGATGCCATCCCTAATATCGTTAAGCAAGCACTCAATGAGCAAAGCGGCAGTGCATTAGTATTTTTACCTGGGCAATTTGAAATAGTACGTGTGCAGCAGGCCCTTAATGATTTACCAAGTAACTGCTTAGTTGCCACATTATTTGGCGAGCAAGATAAAGCCAATCAGCAAGCGGCGATTGCCCCTGCGCCTAAAGGTATGCGCAAAATTGTGCTTACCACCAATGTAGCCGAAACCAGTTTAACCATTGAAGGCATTCGTATTGTTATTGATAGCGGCAAACGCCGCGCCGCAACGTTTAACTTGAAAACAGGCGTAACTGAGCTTACAACACAAAGTATATCGCGCTCCTCTGCTGTGCAGCGAGCGGGGCGTGCAGGGCGAATAGAGCCAGGGGTTGTTTACAGGCTTGGCTCAAAGCAAACATTTGAGCGACGTAATAGCCACGATAGCCCAGAAATACTCACCTCAGACATAAGCCAACTTATGCTGGAGGCAAAACAGTGGGGCGCAAATATTAGCGAACTCACCTTGCTTGATACGCCAACAGCGCAGCAATGCACGCAAGCGGCAAACTTATTAACCATGCTTGAAGCTATCGACTCCAAAGGTAAGCTCACTAAATTGGGTAGTAAAATGCTGGGTTTTGGGGCGGATATTCGCTTAGCGCATATGCTTTTAAAAGCGCAAGCGCTTGAGGCAGAACTCCCTGGTATTTATCGCTTAGCACTTTATTTAGTGGCGCTGCTTGAGAGCCGAATAAACAGCGCCAACGAGCTAAGCTTGGCGCTACATAGCCAACAGCAAAGGCCACACCCAGTATTTAAACAGCAGTTAAAATACTGGCAAAGCCGTTTAAAAGTAACCGACAGTAACAGCGAGCTAAACACCGAGTATTTAGGTTTGCTGGTGGCATTAGCTTACCCCGATCGCATTGCAAAAAAACGCGGCAATGGCTACTTACTTGCCAATGGTGCGGGCGCTGATTTAAACACCGATTACTGGCATAACGATGACTACCTTGCTATTGCAAGCATGGGCGGCCATAAAGGCACGCGTATTTTTGCAGCCACCGCACTTAGCCCATTTGAGCTACAAGATTACTTACCGCACTTGTTTACTACGCTTACCCGCTGTGAGTTTGATGAGAAAACCGCGCGGTTTATCCATCAAGACGAAGTAAAGCTCGGCGCCATTACGCTTACAAGCCAACCAAGTAAGCAAAAGCTTGATAAAACCGAGCGCGCCAAAGCGTGGCTTAATTTATTTACTAAGCACGGCTTTGCATTATTTAATGAACAAGCCGATGCGCAGCAATTATTAATACGCATGAGTTTAGCCAGTCAGTTTATGCCAGATACGTTCCCGGCAATAAGCGAGCAGCAACTTATCGAAACAGCTGATGATTGGTTAGGCGTATATTTACAGGATATAAAAACGCTGGAGCAGCTTAAAAAGTTTAACTACTTTGAAGCACTGCATAATTGTTTTGACTGGACACAGCAAACAGCCTTAAAAACACTGTTACCGCTTAGGTTAACGGTACCGAGTGGCTCAAATATAAAAATTAATTACCAGCTAGATGGCCCCGCAAAACTTAGCGTACGCATGCAAGAAGTGTATGGCTTAACAAGTACGCCAATGCTCGCAAATGGCAAGCTGCCACTGCTTATGGAATTACTCTCGCCAGGTAAGCGTTCTTTACAACTTACACAAGATCTTGCGCACTTTTGGGCTAGTAGTTATCGCGATGTACAAAAAGAAATGAAAGGACGTTACCCCAAGCATTTTTGGCCCGACGATCCAGCCAACAGCGTGGCAACCAATAGAGTAAAAAGCAAAATGTAGGTTTATTAACTTAAAAATATTTGTTTTATTTTTGAACATGTGAATATAGTGTACCTATAAATAAATCAATACTTTTAACTACAAGGAAGAAGTGATGAAACGACTATTTACATTAGCTTTGCTATTAGTGAGTACCTTTTCGGTTAATGCTGAAAAGGCACTGGACTTAAACAAATTTGCACAGCATTACTACAAAACAATGACCGCCACGCAAGCGCCTAACGCAAGTGAAAAAGAGCTTGAAGCCTACCTTAATTTATTAACAGACGATGTAGGCAGCCAGCACATACCGTATCAAGTAGATGACTCTCGCACTGCAGAGGGTAAAAAACTAATGCGTAAGGGCATGCGTTTTTATTTAGGCGCGCATACCTTATACGAAAGCGAGCTGCTAAATACCTTTATATTTAACAATAGCGGCTTTGCGATTCGTTATAAAAACCACGCTAAGGGCATTCATCCGCAAAGTAAGCAGCCAATTGAGTACACATCAGTAATGATGGAAGTAATAGAAGTTGAAAACGGTAAAGTGGCGATGATCCGTAAATATCACGAATAAAACGTAAAGTGATAAAACGCGCTAGCCATTAAAGCAAAGTTAATGGCTAATTGGGCTGTAATAGCTTTTTGTTGTTAAGTGCTTAAACTTCTTTACCACCGTGTTGCTCTGCTAAATCATCTAGCTCGGCAGAGGTGTAATCAAACCCGCTTTCATCATACTCGTAAGTGACTTTTACACTGTCGCCGCCATTAAATAGGCGAGTTTTAACTTGGTTTACGGGCCAATCTTTTAGTACATGCACAAAGCGGTTAGCAACTTGCGAGGTTTCAAAGCGGTAGCGAATTTCTGTTCTCATAAAAAGGCTCTGTTATTGTATGGCTTAGCTAAAAGTGAGTAGTAAAATGACACTATTTAATGCATTACCACCTCTCATATTCTCTTGGGTGTGTTGATTTTTGATGGTTGAATTTGCAGCCGTATGTTTGGTTTTTAGGCAAGGCAGAGCCTATGAAACTTGGTTATTCACCATGAATAGGCGATAACGCAGCATAAAAGCCAAACATGGGCTGCCCGTTGGGTTCTTTCTAGGGTGATAAACTCTTGTTTATTGGTTTTTACTTATTCTTACATGGATGTAAGTCATTAAAATAACGCAGGAGCCGTTATCGAGCCTACTAAGTTACAAACCACGCGCCGCGATTTAATCGCCCCTAGATTGAACAAATTTCTATTCGCCAAGGTCAACACGCCCTAGTATACCTTTAATCAATACGCCGATATAAGCCTCTAAAACAGTAAGTGGAGCAAAAAACCACACTTAAACGCTATAAGTGATGCGTTTTTAAAATAAATAATAATTATTACAAATAGCTTTTATATCTAAAAAGTTAATGTGATTTTATTTCTACGTAATGTTCGCATTTTGCTTTAAGGCGCAGTGTTCCTTTCTAAAAATACTTATCTAGTACAAACCAAGCATTGTTATAAGTTTTTGATAGTAAATTACTTTAATAAGTAGATTAACTTTGTATAGCGAATGCTTTGCTAAGCAATTTACGCACAGTTTAGCTATGTTAAATAGTATTTTTGCCGATCTTTCTTTGTTCTAAAAACTAAAACTATTTTAAAAATAAAACAAAAAAGCAACATTTAGGTTGATTGTTAGGTATTTGTAATTAGAATAGTCGCTATTACAAATAAGAATGATTCACATACAATATTAGGATTCAACATGAATTTGCGTAAATCTCTCCTTGCTAGTGCAGTAATTACTGCAACTATGGGTTTAACTGCGTGTGGCGGCTCAAGCTCCAGCGATAGCACCGAAACACCAACCACTCCAACAGTGACTAATTCGGCACCTACCGCTATTAGCTTATCAACAGCGGCTGTAACAGAAGATGTAGTAGGCGCAGTAGTCGGTACTTTAAGTGCAACCGATGACGATGCAACAGGCATGGTATTTACACTTTCTGATGATGAACAGTATTTTGAAATTAATGACAGCAATGAGCTAACGCTTAAAAGCACGTTAGCGCTTAATGCTGAGCAAGTAGAAACAATTGATGTAACAGTCACTGCAACCGATGCTGGCGATTTAAGTTTTACACAAACACTGAGCGTATCTGTAACTGATATTGAAGCGCAAGAAGGCGTAAACGTTTACGAATTTGCCTCAACAGTTAATGCTAGTAATTCTGCGGTAAGTTACACAGGCCAAGTGGCTCGTCATGCACTTTCGGCGCAAATTAAAGCTTACATAAGCTTATTAAGTGTTGATTACATTGAAAGCGAAGGCTTAACGGGCGATGCCGTTAAAGCGCAGTTAATGGCTTATTGGAGCGATTACGAAGCCGTAAAAGATAACAGCTTTTTGTTTATTGATGGCGCAACTACGTTGCAACAGTCGTTTGCAGAAATTTCGAGTTCAGGCAAAACCTTAACAGGTAAAATTGCTGGTAACGATGCGTCTAAAATGGAAGAAGATTGGCTAACAGAAGGTACATTTGAAGGTTGGAGCGACTTCGGCACTCAAGCAAAAACGCCAGAAGGGCTTATTTTTCATTACTTTGATTTAATTGCCGCCAATGTAGATGCAATTGCAAGCGGTACACAATCTGAGGATGTAAACGGTAATGACATTACTGCGGCATACATCACAACAAGTGGCCTTGATTTAAACCAGCTTATTCAAAAGCACACGCTAGGTGCGTTAATGTTCTCGCAAGGCACTGACGATTACCTAGACGAAGGGCTTGATGAAGATAACACCGATGCAGCAGCCGATGGTACTTACAGTACTTTAGAGCATCAATACGATGAAGGTTTTGGTTACTTTGGCGCTGCTCGTCATTATTTAGAATTTAGCGACGAGGCTATTTCTGATGGTAGCGCAAGCGCTGATATTGATGGTGATGGCAAAATTGACTTAGCGAGTGAATACAACTGGGGTAACTCTACCAACGCAGCTAAACGTGATAAAGGCGCGGTAGTAGCGACTGACTTTAGCAGCGCAGCAATGACGGCGTTTATTGCGGGTCGTAAAATTATTAACGATGCTGCACCAAGTGCATTAACTGATGATCAAAAAACGCAGTTATTAGCACAACGTGATATTGCAGTAGCCAACTGGGAAAACGCAATTGCAGCCACCGTTGTACATTACATCAACGACACATTAGCCGACATTGATACAGTACAAGGTACAGAGGCAAGTGCTGACGATTTTGCTAATTTAGCTAAACACTTTAGTGAAATGAAAGGCTTTGCACTGAACTTTCAATTTAACCCATTTTCACCTTTTTACAGCGACGATAACGTAGGTAAATTTGCCGAGCTACATACATTACTCGGTGAAGCGCCACTGCTAACAGATGCATACAAAGCGCAGTTAGGAGAGGCACGTGATTTGATGCAGGAAGTTTACGGCTTTGATGCTCAAAACGTTGAAAACTGGTAATAACCACCCGTTTTAGCACCAAGGAAGGTCAGCCCACGGGCTGGCCTTTTGCCGTTTAATTTTCAAAGTTTTTAGGGTTGAAATAATGATCAATTATGCAAAAAAAGGGGTTGTGGTTGCAGCTACTGTACTAACCCTTAGTGGGTGTGGTGAAAGTAGCTCAAGTAGCACAGGCAGTGATTTTCAAAGTAGTGATAGCGGGCAAACTACGACGCCTGCGGTTACAGAGTTTGATGAAGCACAACTCGTTGCTAACTTAGTCGATAATGTAATAACACCGACGTTTGTTTTATTTAATCAACAAGCACAAACACAAACACAGGCCGTTGCAAATTACTGCCAAGCTGAAATACAAAGCGTACAAGAAAGCTCTGAAGAGGCCATTGCGCTGCGTGCTCAAGCGCAACAAGCCTGGCTAGATACCATGGCGGGTTGGCAACAAGCCGAAATGATGCAAATGGGGCCGCTTCTTGATAACGCAGGCCAGTTACGTAACCAAATATATTCATGGCCTACCTTTAGCCGCTGTGGGATAGACCAAGACGTGGTGTATAACCAAGACGGTGTTATTAACCAAGATCAAAATCGCCCGTATGCCATTAGCGAAAGAACAGCAACACGCCGCGGCTTATTTGCAATTGGGCATGTGTTGTTTAACGAGCAATTAGCGCATCACTGTAGTGTGGCAAATGATGCCCTTGCAGATTGGAATAACCGTACAGATTTAGCGCGTCGTCAGGCTCGTTGTGAGTTTGCTGTGGTGGCAAGTGAAGATGTTTTAAGTTCGTCAGCGCAGTTATTACAAGCTTGGCAAGGGGATAGTGGTTTTGCTAACGAATTAAAAAATACCGGCCAAAGTGGCTCTCGCTTTAGCACAACTCACGAAGCACTTAATCATATTAGCGATGCACTGTTTTATATCGACACAATAGTAAAAGATAAAAAATTAGCAGAGCCGATTGGTATTTTTTCAAATTCGTGTGGCGCATCGGCGTGCCCTGAAGATGTAGAAAGCTTAGATGCGAAAAGCTCTTTAGATAATATTCGTAATAACTTAGTGGCGTTTGAAGCGTTAATTATGGGTAATTTAGACGCTGAGCAAGCAGGCACTGGCTTTGATGACTTTTTAGATGCAGAGCAAGCACAGGCTACTAAAACACGTTTAGTTGAAGGAATAGCAGCCCTTAAAGCCACTTTAAATAGCATTGATAGCTCGCTGGCCGATTTGCTAATTGATAACGAGCAACAGGTACGTGATGTACATGGCCAAGTGAAAGTGCTGACCGATGAGCTAAAAAATGACTTTATTAATGAGCTAGCACTTGAGCTACCCACCACCTCTGCAGGCGACAACGACTAAGGGCGACAATGAAATACAATAAACTTACAATTGCATTGCTTATGGCCGTAAGTTGCCAAGCAGTGGCAGAGCAAAAAAACGAATTAGAACATATTCAAATTATTAGCCATAACGATAAATTGCGCACCGAAGCAGGCTCGGCAACTTTAATTGGCGAAGCGCAACTTGAACAATTTGAGTTTGATGATATTCATCGTATTTTATCGCAGGTGCCTGGGGTAAACATACGCGAAGAAGACGGCTTTGGGCTAAGGCCTAACATTGGTTTTAGGGGCGTAACCCCTGAGCGTAGTAAAAAAATAACCATTTTAGAAGATGGTGTTTTAATTGGCCCTGCGCCGTATTCGGCACCAGCGGCTTATTATTTTCCGCTTACTACACGCATGACCGCAGTTGAAGTGTTTAAAGGCCCAGCAGCCATACATTATGGCCCGCAAACGGTGGCGGGTACGCTTAATTTAGTTTCGCGCCAAGTACCTGATGATGCCAGCGGTATGCTTGATATTTCAGCAGGCTCCGATGGCTATAAAAAAGCGCACGCGTATTATGGTAATCGCGAAGGGCAGTTTGGCTTTTTAGTTGAAGGCGTTCACCTAGAAAGTGACGGTTTTAAAGAGCTTGATGGTGGACAAGATACAGGCTTTGAAAAAGACGATTTATTAGTTAAATTAGATTACACACTTAATAGCGAGCAGTTTAAGCAACGCTTTGAGTTAAAGCTGGCCTATTCAGATGAGCTTTCTAACGAAACCTACCTTGGGTTAACCGAAGAAGATTACCAGCAAACACCGTATCGCCGCTATGCCGCCAGCGGCCCTGCAAATATGGATACTAAGCATACGCAAGTGATGTTTACCCACCAACTTAGCAGCGACAATTTTGCCCTTACAACCCGCGCCTATCGCAACGATTTTGAACGTGCGTGGCTTAAACTCAACGCGGTTACTAACAGCAGTGGTAGTTTGTCGGATATTTTGGCAGACCCAACACGCTTTGAGCGTGAATATAGCGTTATTAGTGGCCAAGCCGATTCGGTTCAAAGTGGTGAAAGCAATGTGTTTTTAACCATGGGAACTAACGACAGAGCCTTTTTCTCGCAGGGCATACAGTTTGATGGTGATTGGCAAGTCGCTGCGTTTGGGCTAGAGCACTCACTCTCATTCGGGGTGCGTTTTCATCAAGATGAAATAGAGCGCGATCATTTTGAAGACACATACGCCATGGTTAACGCGGTTAACACCCGTACAGACACCGCGAGTGTATTTACCACACAAAATACCGAATCTACCGATGCGTGGTCGTTATATATTGAAGACAAAGTAACCTTCGATAAGCTAACTCTTGGTTTAGGCGTGCGCGGCGAGTTAATGGATATGTCGTATCAAAATGACGCCCTTGGACAAGCAAACGATTGGCAAGATAAATCGAGCCGTATTTGGTTACCTGGTTTAAGTGGCTTTTACCAATTATCGGCCAATGCAGGGTTACTTTTTGGTGTACACCAAGGGTTTGTGCCCTCAAGCCCATCTAGCCCTGTACGTGAAGGAGATGAAGAGTTTGAAAAAAGCGTAAACTATGAATTTGGTGGCCGTTACAACAACGGTAACAGCCAAGTGGAAGTAGTGAGCTTTTTTAATGATTATTCAAACTTAGTAGAAAGCTGTGGCCAGTCAAATTGTGGAATCGAAAACGAAATTGACCGCGAATTTAGTGGTGGGGAAGTGGATGTATGGGGCGTTGAGTCTCAATTTGCACACACTTACGCATTAAATAAGCACATTGATGTGCCGGTACGCTTAACTTATACCTACACGCAAAGTGAGTTTAAAGAAGAGCTATTTAGCGAATTTACGCAGTGGGGGCATATTCGCCCGGGCGATCATTTACCGTACTTGCCTAACCATCAAGCTGCGCTGAGCTTAGGCCTTGCACATAACGATTGGTCGGTTGATTTATTAATAAAATACACCTCAGAAATGCCAGAGGCCGCTGGCGTAGCTTATACCGCTGGCGAGCTTGGTAACACCACAGGGAATGATTTTTCATTACCGTTGGCAGGTGTCGAGGTACCCGCTACAACCGTTGTAGATATTGCTGCGCGCTACGAGCTTGATCAATATGGGCATATTTACGCTAAGGTAGATAATCTGTTTGACCAAGATAACATTGTTAGTCGTCGCCCATATGGCGCGCGCCCGGGTAAACCGCGTAGCGTAGCCGTGGGTTACAAATATCAATTTTAAGAGGTAAGTTATGCTCGAGACTATATGGCAAACGCTTCTTCAAACGCCAAATTATTTGTTTGATGCCAATAAACGTATTTTTATTGGCTATAGCATTGCGGCGTTAGTGATTGCAATGTTGCTGTATTTCTCGGGCCGTGCGCAGCAAAAAAAGCGCACGTGGCGTGGGCTGGGGCGCTATTTATTTAGTAAGCGTATTTGGCTGAGTAAAAGTGCCAAGCTCGACTACCAATTATTAATTATAAACCGCTTACTTAAAGCCGCGCTGTGGGTGCCTATAGTGTTAACTATGGTGCCTGTTGCTATTGGTGTAAGTGATGCCCTGCAATGGCTTTTTGGTGAGCGCGCAGTATGGCAGCTGCCAAGTACTGTGGTGTTAATTATTTTTACCGTTTTATTGTTTATATTTGATGATTTAACACGGTTTTTATTACATTTAGCACTGCATAAAGTGCCGTTTTTGTGGCATTTTCACAAGGTACATCATAGTGCGTTAGTGCTCACCCCAATGACCATTTATCGCAGCCACCCGTTTGAAAGCTATTTATATGCCTGTCGAATGGCGTTAGCCCAAGGTTTTGTAGTGGGCGTTTGTGTGTATTGCTTTGGCCGAAATTTATCAATGTTAGATATTTTGGGGGCTAATGTATTTGTATTTGCCTTTAATGCTTTAGGCGCTAATTTACGCCACTCACATGTGTGGTGGAGCTTTGGTAAAAAAATAGAAAATTGGTTAATTAGCCCAGCTCAGCACCAAATTCATCACAGCGATAACCCAAAACATTTTGACCGTAACTTAGGCTCAGCGTTAGCCATTTGGGATAGAGCCTGTGGCACGCTGATAAAAGCGCATCAAGTAGGTAAAATTACCGTGGGGGTTGGCAATAACGACCGGGGCCACAACAGTGTAATGGATGCGTATTGGCGGCCAATTTACGAGAACCTACAAACGCCTTGGCAACGTGTGGCTAAAGCCGCTAATAAGGTGAATGTTTTTAATAAAAAAAAGCCCATTATTAAGGTTAATATTAACGACAAAACAGTTAAATAGCGCTCGGTTACAAAAAATAAAAGGTTAAATTGTAAATTTTGTGTTTCAATAATCGTATCAAACTCGGTACATACACGCGTACCTTCTTTAATTTACGATGACGATTTAACATGCATTACAAATCAGTTTTATTAGCAAGTTGTGCTTTATTGCTAAGCGCCTGTGGTGGCTCAGGCGGCGATGACACGCCCACCGTTAATTCAAATAAAATTCCTACCTTATCGATTGCCGACATACCCAGCGAATTAACTAAAGGCCAAACCATTGAGCTAATTGCAACAGCAAGCGATGAAGACGGCACAATAAGCAGTGTGGTTTGGCAACAAACTGCGGGCACCACGTTATTGAATGAACCATTAGATGCGTTAAGTACCCGCCTTACTATACCCGCTGCGCAAAGTTATGAGCCTATAACGTATTCATTTAGCGTAACAGCCACCGATAATGAAGGGGCAACAAACACGCAAACCGTTACATTTGTAGCCAAAAACAGCATGGACATACACAGCGCCGCTAGGTTATTACACCAAGCTAGCATGGGCCCAACGCTTGCTGAAATAAACAGTGCTCAAGGTTTAAGTGAGCAACAATGGCTCGATAACCAAATAGCACTGCCAGTTAGCTACCATCGAAACTACTTGGTAAAACTTGAAGATGACGAAGACTTTAAATATATAAGCCGAATAGATGCATGGTGGAAAGCGGTGCTACAAAGTGACGATCAACTACGCCAACGCGTTGCATTTGCACTGAGTGAAATATTGGTTGTATCAGATGAAAATAGCGATTTGCGTGCACAACCAGAGGGTATGGTCACTTACTACGATTTATTGCTCAAACATGCGTTTGGCAATTTTAGAGAGTTACTCGAAGAGGTAACGCTTTCGCCAATTATGGGCACGTACCTAAGCCATTTAGGGAACGAAAAAGCCGATGAAGCACTTAATATTCGCCCAGATGAAAATTACGCCCGTGAGGTTATGCAATTATTTACCATTGGCCTAGATGAGTTAAACCTTGATGGCACCGCTAAACTAGATGCAAACGGTAATAGCATAGCAACTTACGGACAGGCTCAAATACAGGGGTTTGCGCGTGTATTTACAGGCTGGACATTTGCCGGCAGCGAAACCTTTAAACGCAAAAGCCGCGATTATATAAACCCTATGCAAGCTTACAGCGAATACCATTCGGATAAAGAAAAAGTCCTATTAAATAATGAGGTTATACCGCCTGGTTATGGGCCAGAGGAGTCGCTAAAAATAGCCCTCGATAATTTATTTAATCACGACAACGTAGCGCCGTTTATTTCTAAGCAGCTTATTCAGCGGTTAATTACCTCAAACCCTACAGCGCAATATGTAGAGCGCGTTGCACGTGTATTTAACGATAATGGAAGCGGTGTACGAGGCGATTTAGCCGCAGTTGTTAAAGCTATTTATTTAGATGACGAAGCACGCCATTTTGGCAGTGTACTTAGCTATCAAGGTAAAATTAAAGAACCACTTTTAAAAACTGTGCAGTTTTGGCGAAACCTTAATGCGAAGTCTCAGCAAGGTTATTATAAAACGTGGAACTTAGTCGATAGCTATGGGCAAGGCCCCATGCAGTCGGGCTCTGTATTTAACTTTTTTAGACCCGATTACCAAAGTGCGGCGTTACGCACGCAAGGTTTGGTAGCGCCTGAATTACAAATAGCTAACGATGCGACTTTAATAGGCACAATGAATGCCTTATTTGCAAGTTTGGTTTGGAGTACAGCCGAAGCGCATACCGAGTTAAACCCTGCAGGAATTTATGTTTATGTACAAAGCGATGTGGATTACTTGGCGCAAAATGGCATTAGCGCACTGATAGAGCAATATAATACCCTGTATTTTGCCGGCAATATGAGCGCTGACACTACACAAGCTTTGCTTGATTTAGATGCCTATTTTGATGAGGAACAGTACCGCGTGAGGATTTCGTACTTGTTATACATGATTGCTATTTCACCTGAATTTAACGTGCAGTATTAGGAGCGCATAATGAGCCTAAATAGAAGAGACTTTTTGTCATTATGTTTAAAAGGCGGGGTATCGGCAGCCGCTTTAACCAGTTTGCAGCTACAAGCGCTAACGGGGGCAACTAATGCAATAGAACTCGGTGATTATAAAGCCCTAGTGTGTGTATTTTTATACGGCGGAAACGACTCACTTAATATGTTGCTACCCCTTGAGGGAGAGCAGCGTAGTTTATACGAGCAAAGCCGGCAAAACCTCGCAGTAGACAATCCGCTAGCGTTAAGTGTTTCTCAGCAGTTTGCAGGTGGCGTGGGAATTCATCCCTCACTTGCGCCTTTACAGAGCGTGTTTGAGTCGGATGATTTAGCCTTTGTTGCTGGCGTAGGCACTTTACTTACTCCCACCACATTAACAGATTACAAAAATAACGCGGTGCCTTTACCTAAGCATTTATTTTCGCATAACGATCAGCAAGCGTCATGGATGTACGGCCGAGAAAAAGCCTCTTTAAACAGTGGGTGGGGCGCACGTATGCTAGAGCGATTAGCTGTGGAGGATCAGTTTGCGGCAAATATCTCTCTCGATGGCACTAATTTATGGCAAACAGGCACAAATACCAGTGCCTTTGCGCTTAACAAAAGTGGCATAAGCACAATTAACGCCTTTGGAGGTTATCAGCCCCGCACTGAGCACGTTACTAACATAATGAACCGCTTGCTAGGCAATGCAAGCCATGTACTAGGGCGTGAATATGCGAATGGCTTAAATAGCGCAATTACCAACACGCAAACGATGAACAGTGCGCTTGAACAAGCCCCAGCGCTTACTACCACCTTTAGCGATACTAGCTTGAGTGAGCAATTAGCCGCGGTGGCCAAAGCTATTAGTGTGCAGTCGTCGTTAAGTACTCAGCGCCAAGTATTTTTTGTCTCTATGGGGGGGTTTGACACCCACGATGATCAGCTTACTGCGCACCCTGCGTTATTAAATACGCTAGCTCAAGGACTCAGCGAGTTTAACAGTGCCATGAAAGAGCTGAACATGAATGATAAAGTCACCACGTTTACTATGTCGGACTTTGGCCGCACGCTCACCTCAAACGGCGATGGCACCGACCATGGCTGGGCGGGTAATCAAATAGTAATGGGCGGCGCGGTAAAAGGCCGTTCTATTTATGGCCAGTTACTTACTCAGCAATTAGAGGGCGAATACGATACCGGAGGCGGGCGGTTAATTCCGCAAGTGGCTAACGAGCAATACTTTGCAACGTTAGCGCAGTGGTTTGGCGTGCCTGTTTCGGAGCTGGTTGATATTTTTCCTAATTTAAGTAACTTTAACAGCGCTACCTTAGACTTTTTTGTGTAATGATACTGACACGCCAGCCTAGGTACGTTAGTTTAAGGTTAAAGCGCCGCTGCTTGATAATAAAAATGCGTTATTTAGTTGTTTTAATTAGCTTATTTTAAGGTTTTTGAACAAAGCTTATTATTTAAAGCACTTAAGTATCACTATACAGTGGCGTGAGCTGTTAATTGTAATCTAAACCCAGTGCTTGGCAGTATAATGTACTGGTTTCAAATACTTAAAATTAAAGATCACACATGATAAAGGAATCATAATAATGAAAATTTTAGTGAGCTTAGTAAGTTTAATCGCTTTTTTACTCGTTTTACTGCCAGGGCCTTTATATAAGTATGGCGTTGTTGAACTAAGTACTGCGTTTACAGGGTTTAGATTTGGTGTGTATGTGGGTGGCGCTGCATTAGTGCTGCTTGTTATACAGGTTATTTTTATGCGTAAAACGCTTAGCATGGGCAGCACTTTAATGGCATTGGTGTTTGCAGCCATCGCGATTGCAATGCCACTGAGCATGATGAGCAAGGCTAAAAGTGTACCCGCGATCCATGATATTTCGACCGATTTAATTAACCCGCCAAAATTTGTGGCAATTCTACCGCTGCGAGCGGATGCTAAAAACCCAGCTGAATACGCAGGAGAAGAAACAGCCACGCAGCAACGCAAAGCTTACCCTGAGCTAAAAACACTAAATTATGCACAATCAAAAACAGACTTATTGGCTGCTACCGAGCAAGCGGTTAAAAATTTAGGGTTTGAGCTTGTTAATGTTAATGCGGCTACGGGCATTGTAGAAGCAACGGATACCACCACATGGTTTGGTTTTAAAGACGATGTAGTTGTGCGTATCAATGATGAAGGCAGCCAGCGCTTTGTCGATATACGCAGTAAGTCACGCGTGGGGCGAAGCGATTTAGGAAAAAATGCTGAACGTATACATTCACTCATTGATGAGATAAATACGTTACTGGATAAGTAACCAACATTTAAGTTAAAAAAGCCCAACCTTGTTGGGCTTTTTT
This sequence comes from Pseudoalteromonas sp. Angola-4, assembly GCF_028599265.1. Lineage (NCBI taxonomy): Bacteria > Pseudomonadati > Pseudomonadota > Gammaproteobacteria > Alteromonadales > Pseudoalteromonadaceae > Pseudoalteromonas > Pseudoalteromonas sp. Angola-4. The sequence continues at coordinate 160,617 of NZ_JAQREK010000001.1, forward strand.
GGTCAGGGTGCATTCACTGCGCCGGCGTTAGTGTAAACCACATCAAAGTGCATACCAGTATTATTTTTAGAGACAGCCCTTATGGGATTGGTTTTAAAATAAAGCACTTAAATAAGCAAAAAGGTAGACGACTTAAATTTTTACAGACTATGGAGTTGTTATGAAAACAGTAGGATATGCAGCAAAAAGCGAAGGTGCGCAACTAGGTGAATATACTTTTGAGCGCCGCGATTTACGCGATAACGATGTAGAAATTGAAATTTTATATTGTGGCGTATGCCACTCTGATTTACATGCAGTGCGCAATGACTGGGGAGGCAGCAGTTACCCGTTAGTCCCTGGGCACGAAATTGTAGGTAAAGTAAAAGCCATTGGTAGCGCTGTTAAAAACTATGAAAAAGGTGACACGGTAGCGGTAGGTTGCATGGTTGATTCATGCCAAAGCTGCAAACAGTGTGATAACGGCGAAGAGCAATTTTGCCAAGAAGGCATGGTAGGCACATACGCAGGTAAAGATAGAGTAACCGGCGAGATGACCCAAGGTGGCTATTCTAAACATATTGTTGTTCGTGAAGAATTTGTACTATCAGTCCCTGAAAATCTAGAGCTTTCGCGCGTTGCCCCTTTATTATGTGCAGGTATCACTACTTACTCTCCATTACATAAGTGGGGCGTTACAAAAGGCAGCCGTGTTGCCGTTGTAGGGCTTGGTGGCTTAGGTCACATGGCTGTTAAAAATGCCGTAGCCATGGGCGCGAGTGTAACTGTGGTTGGGCGAAGTGAGTCTAAAAAAGATGACGCAGTAAAACTTGGCGCGCAGCATTATTTAGTGTCGACTGACGAAGATGCAATGAAAGCGTCGCAGTCGGCTTTTGATATTATTATTGACACCGTACCTGTTAAGCACGATTTGTCTATTTACACACCCTTATTAGACATAGATGGGACGCTAGTTATTGTTGGGCAGGTTGGCCCTGTAGAGGAGCTAAACACAGTGCCTCTTTTAATGGGTCGTCGGCGCATCGCAGGCTCACTAATTGGTGGGATAGAAGAAACCCAGCAGATGCTAGATTTTTGTGGCAAAAATAACGTATTGCCAGAGTGCGAAATGATTAATATTGACCAAATAAACACCGCGTATGAGCGAATGGAAAAGTCAGACGTACGCTATCGTTTTGTTATTGATATGGCGTCGTTAGAGGCCCAGTAAGGTGGGTGACTAAATACCCTTGTTAAAGTAAAAGAGCGGCTAATTGTATTAGCCGCTCTTTTTATATGCTTAACACGTTTGTGCTGTGGGTTGTTGTTTATTAAGTTGCAAGTAGCTTAAAAACCACATTACTAAGCCGCCTAAAAACAACGCCGCTGCGACATAACCTGTTTGGTTAGGCGCTGCACCTTGTGCAATAACAGCCCCGCCAACCCAAGGGCCGATAGCATTTGCGGTGTTAAATGCGCATTGTACTAATGCACCAATCATTGCATGGCCCTCTGGGGCTACATCCATTAATAAAGATTGAATAAGCGTTGCCAAACCTACACTGCAACCAATAAAAAATATAACCGCATACAGCATCCAAATATTGTAACTTGCGCTAACGTAGGCAATTGCAAATACGATGGTGCACACCAGTGCAAGGCCTGTGGTTTTAATGGCAGATTTATCGGCCGCTTTACCTAATATGTAATTACCTAACGTACAACCAATACCAAACATCACCATAGCGATAGAAATAGTGTAAGGGGCTGTTTTAGTTACATCTAAAATTGTATCGGCAATGTAAGTGTAAATACAAAACACGCCGCCAAAGCCAATAATAACAATACCTAAAATAGACCACACCAGTTTATTTTTAAGTACGCCAAACTCGTTAAGTAAGTTAGATGGCTTAGCGTTATCAATATTTGGCACTACTTTGTATACAAATATAAACGCAATAAACGCTAAAACCGCAGCGCCACCTAAGCAATAACGCCAGCTTAGATTTTGCCCCACCAAGGTAACAATAGGCACGCCAACGATGGTCGCAATGGTTAAGCCCATAAATACTTTTGACATAAAGCTTGCGCGTTTACCCGAAGGGGCAATATCGGAGGCAAGCAAAATAGCGGCACCAAAGTAAGCGCCGTGAGGTAAGCCACTTAAAAAGCGAAAAATAACGAGCTGCTCTAATGAGGTTGCTAATGCACTCAAACCATTAGAAATACACATTAGGCTTAAAAAAATCAGCAAAGCTTTGCGTTTTCGCATATTGGCCGTTGTAAGCATTAATACCGGCGCGCCTACTACAACACCAATAGCATAGGCGCTAATTGCATAGCCACTTTGCGAAGGGGTTGAGCCAAACGTTTCACTGATCAGCGGCAGCATAGGCATCATTGAAAATTCTGATAATCCTAAAATAAACGTACCTAGTGCTAACACTAATAAAATAGCAGCTTTATTTAACTGATTAGATGCCGACGCAACATCTGCACTCATAGAAGATCCTTTAACTTTGATTTTAAAAATAGTGAATAGCCACACATTAACTGTGTGGAGAGTAAACATATATTAGGTGTGGAGTGTGTCAGTGAGATGGCTATTTTAAGTTAAAAAGTGTACTGCGTCATGTATAAAAAATAGTATTTTTGGCTTGTTTTACTTTTGTTAACTATCAAAAAGTGCTACTTATTAGATTAATTTATAAAAAGTTTTTACAAAGCAGCTCACTAGCAAGTGTTTAATTGCTCGCAGAAAAACTAAAAAACACCTATATTTACAAAGTTGTTACATTTATTGCTAGCTTACATATTATTTTTATATTTGTTTGTTATTGTCATCCTATTATTATTCCCTAAAGGTTTAACACATGTTTGGTCTACGAAAAGATAACGCCAAAGTTGAAGAATTGGAACGTCAACTCAATGAAAGTAAATCATTACTATCCGCTATTTATAACCATGTAGCGTATATTGAATTTACACCCGAGGGAAAAATTTTAGACGCTAATGATCTTTTTTTAGATACCGTAGGCTACAAAAGAGAAGAGGTAATAGGCAAGCACCACCGGATTTTTTGCGATTCAGACTACGCTAAGTCGAGTGAGTACGGCCAATTTTGGCAAGCGCTGCAAGGGGCAAACTCAACGAGCGGTACCTTTATGCGCTTTAACGCTAATGGCGAAAAGCTATGGCTAGAGGCTACTTATTTTCCTGTTGAAGTAAACGGGGTGGTTACTAAGGTTATTAAAATAGCGTCGGATATTACAAAAAATTATGTACAGCGAAAATCTCAAGAAGCGCTCACCGAAGCGCTTGATAAGGCGCTGGCTACAATAGAATTTAACCCCGACGGCACCATAATTAAAGCAAATCAAAACTTTTTATCTACGGTGGGTTATTCACTTGCAGAAATAGTTGGCAAACATCACAAAATGTTTTGTACCGACTCTTTTTATCAAAATAACCCTCGGTTTTGGGAAGAGCTAAGCGATGGACAGTTTAAGTCGGGTAAGTTTAAACGCATAACCTCTGATGGCTCGCAAATATGGCTGGAGGCAACTTATAACCCAATTTTAGATAATAAAGGCAAAGTGATAAAAATAGTGAAGTTTGCCTCTAATATTACCGATCGCATAAAAGACAACGAAGCCGTTAGTGAGGCCGCACAAATTGCGTATGAATCGGCGGTGTCGAGTGCGCAAACGGCTAAAAGGGGCTCAGATATATTACATGATGCAATTGCAAACTCAGATGCAATTGTAAGCCAAGTACTTAAATCGGTTGATTTAATTAAAAACCTGAATGAGCAGTCAGCAGTTATCGGCTCTATTGTGTCGACCATAAGCAGTATTGCCGATCAAACTAATTTATTGGCGTTAAATGCAGCCATTGAAGCCGCCCGAGCGGGCGAGTACGGGCGAGGCTTTGCCGTGGTAGCCGATGAAGTTAGGCAGCTTGCAGCAAGCACCAGCAGTTCAACCAACGAAATTGCAACCGTAGTTAAAAACAACCAAGAGCTGACTAACGATATTTCAAAGCAAATCACCTCCGTCTCTGATTCGTCAGAGCAAGGCCGAGAGCTAATAGCGAAAGTCTCAGAAGTAATTCAAGAAATAGAACGCGGCGCAGATGCTGTTTCTGCTACAGTGTCTAAGCTTAACGCGAGTTAAGTGGCAGTAAGTTCTCAAAGTGCGACATTTTGTCGCGCTCTAAACTTGTAACTACATTATATAATTTATGCCATATATAACAGTGGCATAAATTATAAATGGCTCATATTCAACATATCCAACACACTTATTTATTCTCTCCTTTAGCACTTTTATTAACTGGCCTTTTATCTCCTGCAGTATTTGCAGATGATAACACTTTAGAAATTATTGAAGTGCATGGACAGGTACACAACAAGCACTTATCGCTTGGTTCGTCAGAGGCAATGCTTAGCAATTTAGGTGTTGATTTTTCGGCTGCGGGCGGGGTGTCTAACTTACCTATTTTAAATGGTTTAATGGGCGATAGAGTAAAAGTACTGATTGATGGCGCAGAGGTTACTGCAGCGTGCGCTAATCAGATGAACCCGCCTCTTTCTTACGTATCAGCTAATCAAGTAACGGCTTACAAAGTAGTTGCTGGTGTCTCGCCTGTAAGCGCTGGTGGCGATAACATTGCAGGTGTAATAAGCGTTAACTCAATTTCACCACAATATAGCGAAAGTAGTGAGCTTGCATGGCATTCAGGCTATGTCTCGGCTAAGTACAGCAGTGTTGATAACGGCCAAAAACTAGGTGTTGGAGCACGTTTAGCAAGCGATACTGTGAGCCTTAATTACCAAGGGTCGTTTAGTGATGCCAACAGCTACAAAGATGGAAAGGGGAATGTGGTACTTGATACATTATATCGGGCTCAAAACCACAGCCTAACTGGCGCGATACGTGACGATAAACAACAAGTTGTGATAAAGCTTACGCATCAAAAAATACCGTATCAGGGTTTTGCTAATCAGTACATGGATATGACTGATAACACCAGTTATGGCGCTATTGCCCAATATAAGCGCAGTTTTGAAAACAGCGAGCTACAAGGACAAGTTAATTGGCACAGCGTTAAACACGAAATGGGTTTTTTTAGTAAAGAAAAAACTGGCATGATGCCCATGAAAACAGATGCAAAAGATATAAGCACACAGCTTAAATGGCGCCTTACAATTGATCAAAATAGCTCATTACTACTTGGACAAGAATATTATAATTGCCGCATTGATGATTGGTGGCCGGCGATTGAAGGCTCAACCATGATGGGGCCAAATGATTATATAAATATTAATAACGGTAAGCGTGAGCGTATTGCCTTATTTGCAGAATATGCAAGCCAAATCAATAACAAGCTCTGGTTAAATACGGGTATAAGGGTTGAGCGTGTTAATACACAGGTTGATGAAGTACAAGCCTATAACGATGGCATGATGAATACGGGCAGTATGAGCGCAATGACAACTGCCAATAATGCGCTAGCTGCCAATAACTTCAACAATGCAGATAGAGACAAAACCGACACCTTAGTTGATGTAAATGTATTAGCTAATTATCAAATTACACTTTATGACGAGCTGCAATTAGGCCTAGCCCGCAAAAACAGAGCCCCTAATTTATATGAACGTTACAGTTGGGGTGTAAGTAATATGGCAAGCACTATGATTGGCTGGTACGGCGACGCTAATGGTTATATTGGTAATCCAGAGCTTGATGTAGAAACCGCAAATACCATTAGTGCAACGTATTCAAAAACAGCAAAAAATGATGCGTGGCGGGTAAGTGCTAATGTGTGGTACACCGATGTAACGGACTACATTGACGCAAATATTGTACGTAGTTTTAATAGTTATGGGTTAGCAAATACAACACGTAATATTTTGCAGTTTAGTAATGTTGACGCCACACTTTATGGCGCAAAGCTTGATATAAGTAAGTCACTTTATCAATCAACACAGTTTGGCGAATGGCAATTAAAAGCAAACATAACGAGCACTCGTGGTAAGCGCCGCGACACTAACCAACCGCTTTATCAAATTAAGCCGTTACATACAGCGCTCTCATTAAGCCAGCAAATAGGGATATTTGAAAATGCACTGTTGTGGCAATGGGTGGATACAAAATCACGCGTTGATGTTAACCGCTTAGAAAACCAAACCGTTAGTTACAGCTTAGTTAATATAAGCTCTAAAGCTTCTTTTGATGCGCTTACGCTGGGTATTGAGGTGGTAAACTTATTTGATACGTTTTACCAATTACCCCTAGGCGGGGTAAGTATTGCAGCGCTTAAGCAAGGTAACAGCACGGGGTTTACTCAATTAGCTGGGCAAGGGCGCTCATTTAATATAAGTGCCAGTTACGCATTTTAAACCCATATAAAGCATTGAGAATAGGTTGCTTGGCGCTTTAGTTTAATCTGATGTTGGCGTAACTTGCTCGGCGTTGGTTGTTTGCTGCGCCTCTAAAGCTAGTTTTTCACGCTCTGCTTTTGATACATACGCCGGTTTATTACTTTTATGCAATTTAGCATTAGCACGTTTATCTTTTTTCTGAAATTTGGTGACAATTTTTTTGCGGCGGTTCATTAGTACTAATACTCTGATTAATTAAGGTCGCGCATTATACAACCAATGCAATGTAAGCCGCTATCTAAATTTAAAGCGCGATTGTTGTAACCCTGCCGCAAAGCGCTATTTAATACTATTGCTTGGCGGTATAATTTAGCTTTAATACCAATTTAATTATTTAAGCGATTTATTATTGCGCATTGGTAGTAATGATTCATACAAAAGGATACGTTTTGAAAAAGTTAGCTTTGCTTTGCAGTGCTTTATTTGCTTTTAGCTCACATGCACAATTACATACAAATATTGATAGTGTTGCCGATTACGCTGTGAATACTTATCAACAATCACAAATTCACACGTTAACTAATTTAGTGGCTTTTCCTACGGTAAATAAAGAGTCGATACCCGCGCCACAAAATCCTGACTTTATTAATTTTAAATCAGTATTAAAAATGAAAGCTGCAGAGCTTGGGTTTGATTACCAAGACCTAGGCTACACCGTGCTTATAGGCATGGGAGATCAAAACGAAAAGGTTACCGTTGTAACCCACGGTGACGTACAACCGGCCAATGCTAGTAAGTGGAAACAAAGCCCATTTATTATTGATACCTCAGAGCCTGGAAAATTAGTCGGTCGAGGCACAGAAGACGACAAAGGCGCAATAGCCACCGCACTATACGCCATGAAAGCGATTAAAGATAAAGGCATAGAGCTTGATAACCGCATAGAGCTGATGATTTACCTAGCGGAGGAATCTGACTGGGGCCCGCTTACTGAATTTATGAAAACCTACGAGCAGCCAAAATACGCCGTAACTATTGATGCATCATACCCAGTTGTAGTAGCCGAAAAAGGCTGGAGCTTAGTTGCTCCTACTTTTAATGCTACCTCAAAACAAACAGGTGTGTATGTGAGTGATTTAGCGGGTGGCGCGTTTAAAAGCCAAATACCAGAAGATGCAAGCTTAGTGCTGCATAACGCAAGCGCTGTAGTTATTAACTTATTAAAAGCTAAAGCTAAAACACTTAGTGAAGTTGAGTTTAACTTTGAAGAGCAAGCTGAAGGCTTAAAAATAACTGTAAAAGGGGTGTCTGCGCACTCATCAGAGCCAGAGTCGGGCGTTAATGCTATTGCACACCTGAGCGAGCTATTTAAAGACGTCGCACTTGAAAATAATAGCGATGGGCAGCTTATAAAATTTGTAAATCAATTAATTGGCTTAGATATTCATGGTAAGCAATTTGGTAATATTGCCTACGAGCATGAATTCATGGGCCCAATGAGCGTAGCCCCTACCGTAATTGAACGCGATGGTAACGCACTAACGTTAGCCATTAACGCGCGCCGCCCAGTTGGTAAAGATGAAAACCTACTTAAAGCGCAAATAAACAGTGCGATTAAGGAATGGGAAACTGCAAATAACGTAACGCTTACTAAAGTCGAGACCATTATTGGTACACCCATGCTGTTAGATAGCGCACCGCACGCACAAAAGCTGCTTGATATTTTTAAACATTTTACAGGTGACGAACAAGCTGACTTTGTATCAATTGGCGGAGGCACTAACGCAAAATTATTTGATAATGCAGTATCGTTTGGCCCTTCAATGCCAGGCAAACGTTATACTGGCCACTCAGAGCATGAATTTATTACGCTTGAGCAATTAGCGCTTAATTTACGTATGTATACCGCAATGATGATAGAGCTAGGTAATATGTAAGTTATAGCTGTTTTAATATAAAAGCCGCCTTGTTTAACTGAAGTGACTCCAGCAAGGCGGCTTTTTTGTATTTACTAAAACTGAGCTACAAAACTGAGATTGTATATATCGTAGTCATCGTTATCGGTGTAATTAGCGCTAAAATAGTAGTTATCGTTAATAAAGTATTTACCTTCAACAACTAAATCTGAGTCGTATAAACCAACGCCAACTGCAACATGCTTATTAAAGTAATAATTTGCCAACACATTAAAAATTGAATCATCGCCAGCATCGAGATAGTCAGCATTTATAGTAAAGTAGCGTTCATCGTAAAGGTGAGCAAAGTAACGTGATGATAAGTCCCACGACTCTATTTCATCATCCGTCTCAACAGTAAAACCAATGTAGTCGGTGTCATTAATTTGGTGATTATATTGAGCTTTAAACAAATAAACTGTGTCACCATATTCGTAATCTACCATGCGTGCAGATACTTTTAACGAATCAGCAAATAAGTAACCTATGCCAAGTGAATAGGTATCAGTATCGCCAATATTAGGCAGCTCTATGGTTGCAAAAGCATTACCGTAAAAGCCTTCTCCAAAGATCCCTTTTCTACTAAAACCATCTGAATTAAAGTAATTTAAGCCTATATTACTATCTGTATTTAGGTAGCCATAATCATCCCACACTCCCGAGCTTTGTTGCTCTTCAAAGTAATAATGCGTAGATAATCCGTACACATTATCGCTGTAATAGCGTGAATCAATTTTTGCGTAGTTAATTGTATTAAACCATTGCTTTGATGCTGATTGTTCGGCGTTTACTGACGGTGCACAGCTAAGTGCAAGCAAAGAGAGTGGTATTAAGTAGCGCATAAGTATCCTTTCTTATTAATTAAATAGGTGTATCTAGAAAAGGTATTATATTAAATACTCTTTAAAATACATTTAAATAATTGTAAGTAACTGTATGTTTGTATAAGTATTTGTAGAGATGCGCTTGAAGGGGCTGCTATAAATTTATGACTAATGTCATATTAACTGATGACAAATAGCACCTTTCAGGCTTAAAAATTAAGGCAATAATAACCTTACATTTTAAGAGGAGAGCAAACATGAATACACCAGCATTTTTTGATAATTTAAAACGTTACTTTGTGGCTTTGGTATTTTTGACCGCGATAAACTTAATTACATCGCCAAATTATTTATGGGTAGTGTGGCCTGCTTTAGGGATGGGTATAGCACTGCTAAATGAGTTATTAAACTCAAATAACTCAAAAAGGGTTAGGGATGAGTGTTAAGCCAAGTAACAGGTTACCTGGCTTAACGCGTAAAACCGTAAGGTTTAAAAATTACGTTTTATGCGGTTGAGTCGAGCGTTGCGTTTAGGGAGATTTCGGTATTAAGTAGCTTTGAAATAGGGCAGCTTTTTTTAGTTTGCTCACACAATGCCTGAAATTGTTCGTTAGCAATATCTTTAATACGTGCGTTTACTTCAAGCGCTATATGGGTGACTGCAAAGCCGTCATCAACCTCATCAAGGCTTACGGTGGCTTTAGTATCAATTTTATCGGCTTTAAAACCGGCATCGCCAAGTGCAAGCGAAAGCGCCATACTAAAGCAGGCACTGTGCGCAGCTCCCACTAATTCTTCTGGGTTAGAACCAGGCTCGTCTTCAAAGCGAGTATTAAAACCAAATGGTTGTTTATCAAGTGCGCCGCTTTGTGTAGAAATACTGCCTTTACCTGTTTTAATATCGCCTGACCAGGTTGAGTTTGCCGTTTTATTAATCGTCATCATCTTCTCCTTGCGTTGCATGTAAGCTTTTCAGGCTGAGTAAGTGCTATTTACATAAAACACCTAAATACAGCCTTAAAAGCCGAGTTATTCATACCATTGCAAAATAGACGCCAGCTCACGTGTAGCATAAAGGATTAATACCTTTTACTTTTTATTACGTTTACAACGCTCTGAGCAGTAAATAACGTTATCCCAATCGCGCTGCCACTTTTTACGCCACGCAAAAGGCTTGTTGCAAACAGGGCACATTTTTTGTGGTAAGTGACTTTTTTTATGTGCCATATTAATTACTTGTTGCGGTGTTTTTATGTTTACGAGTAAGCCCTACATGCTTTTTTAATATGTTAGGAATTGCACGTTTAACATCGGCGCGCTCGCGGTATTGCCATAAACGTTCGCGCGCTTGTTTAGAGGCTTGAGTTAAATCAAGCATGGGCTCGGGGTAGTCTTCACCAAGTTTAAAGTCGTTAAACAACGCTTCCATTGGTGTTTGTTGCCAAGGCTCGTGTAAATATTCTATCGGCAGCTTTTCAAGTTCGGGGCACCATTTTTTAATAAAGGCGCCGGTTGGGTCTTGATCTTCAGATTGCTTAATTGGGTTGTAATGCCTAATGGTATTAATACCCGTAACTGAGGCCTGCATTTGTATTTGTGGGTAATGAATGCCAGGTTCAAAGTCTAAAAAGTAATTTGCCAAAGGTAAGCTTGCCTGCTGCCAGCTTATATTTAAATGATGCGTTACAAAGCTAACCAACATAGCGCGCATTCTAAAATTAATATAGCCCGTGGTTTTTAAACAGCGCATACAGGCATCAATAATGGGTATACCCGTTTGGCCTTGTGCCCAGCGTTCAATATCGTGTTGTACGTTGTCATCGTTTCTATATGGGAACTGATGATACCCCGCATTGAGCGCTTTAAATTCCATCGTACTCTCACTTTCAAATTTTTGCATAAAATGGCAGTGCCAATGCAAACGCGATACAAATGCAGCAAGCGGGCGCTTCCAGCCTTTTTTGCTTGGGTGTTTTGCATGGTATGCATCAATAGCCATTTGATAAACCTGTTTAAGGCTAATATTACCCCAAGCTAAATAAGGCGAAAGCCTAGAGCAATGAATACGGCTTAAGCTGGGGCTAGATATGCCTTTTTGATACCCCTTACCGCGCTCAGCAAAAAAGCTTTGCAATATTGTGTGCGCAGTTAAAGGCCCACCTACTTGAAAGTTGTCATCATTTTGCGTGTAGCTGTCGGGCAATTTAGGTGTTTGGTAGTTATTAAGTGTAATGGTTTTTATGTTTTTCCAATTAGGAATAGCAATAGGAGCCTGCATTGTTTGTTGCCAGCGTGCGTTCCAATCTTTACGGTTTTTTTTGCCACGAATAACGCCGCCCGTTTGTGACTCAAGCCAGTTAACTTTGTTAGCTTTACACCATGTAGCCACGGCTTTATCGCGTTCAAAGGTATTGTTTAAGCCAATTTCTTGATGGCTAAATATGTTTGCTATTTGGTATGTTTGATTAAGCGTGTTTAACAGTGTCAGAATGTTTTGGTTAAAAATATACAGCGTTGCTTTGTAGCGAGTTAGCTGCTGATTTATTTCGCCTATTGATTGATAAACAAAACGCCAATGGCGCGCATTATAATGTGCATCCTCAAGCATTAGTGGCTCAAAGTTGTATAGCAGTAACGTGGGTAAATCATCACTAAATGCATTTTTAAGTGGTTGATGGTCGCTAAGGCGTAAATCGCGTTTAAACCACACTATGTTTATTTTTTTGCGCATATTTAAAAAAGTGGCTGCAGTTATGAAATACTGTACGCAATAAAGCGCTTTTACGATTTGCAGTACGACGTATAAAGGAAAATTATGTTTTTAGATTTAACGCAAAGCACGCAGCACAATGTTTACTCGTATTTAGTGGGGGGTATTAGCCCACGGCCTATTGCTTGGGTAAGCACACTTAGTAAGGAGGGGATTGCTAATATTGCCCCTTACTCTTTTTTTACAGTGGCCAGTTGTAACCCGCCAGTGCTGAGCGTGACCCAAGTAAACCCACGCGACAAAGCCAATAAAGATACGCTTTTAAACCTTCAAGCCACTAACAACTGCGTGGTTAATATTGTTAGTGAAGAGCTAGTAGAGAAAATGAATCAAAGCTGCGCTAATTATCCACATAATGTGAGTGAATTTGAGGCGGCAAATATTGAAACAATCGCCAGTACACACGTAACATCCCCAGGCGCCGCAGCGGCTAAAGTAAGATACGAGTGCACCTTAAGAGACGTTATTCAGATAAGCGACGAACCAGGTGGCGGCAAAGTTATGCTACTCAACGTGGTGGGGATTTATATTGACGATAACGTGTTAGTGAATGGCTATATAGACCCCACGCGATTAAACAGCGTAGGTAAAATGGGTGGAGACTACTTTAGCTCTACTAAAGATAAATTTGTACTAAAGCGGCCACAATTGTAAAATAACAGATTAACTTTATACACTTACTGTTAACTCATTAAGCGTTACCTATAAAACAAATGGATATTGAATGTCTAAACTTTACCTCACTTTAGTATTTGCCCTACTTAGTTTTAGCTGCCTATCAGCCTCTGATAAAAAGCTACCCATAGAAGCGTTTGCAGGCTTAAAAAGCATAAGCCAAGTTAAGCTCTCACCAGATGGAAATAACATTGCGTATGTTAGAAACCTTGATGGCGATTTAGTTTTAATGGTCCAAAGCCTTACAACAGGCAAGGGCAAGCCGATTATTAAATCGGATAACCACACTGTATTTTTTGACTGGTTTAGTTGGGCAAATAATGATGTGTTGTTATTGGGCGCACGATACATTAAATATCAATTTGGAGGGGTTAAGTATGCGTCTACATTAATGTATTCGTATAATCTAAGTGATGATAAAGGAATAAAACTGGCGTTTAGAGCAAACAACACGCGTGATGAAAAGCAGCCTCAGTTTTCTGACCGAATTATTAGCTTTTTACCGGAGCAAGAAAATAAAATACTCGTGCAGGGCGACTTTAAAATTGCCAATACCCCAGCTGTGTATGAACTTGACCTAACTACCTTACGCAAAAAACAAATACAACGTGCTCGTGCAGATGTAACCAGTTGGTTTGCTGATAGACAAGGCAAGGTTCGTATTGCTAAAAAAATGGATGAAACACAATTCACTTACGAGCTGTACAACGAGCAAAATGAGTCGTGGCAAACACTATTTAGCTACGAAGTATTTAGTGAGCAAAGCATTTCGATACTTGGCTTTGATAAAGACCCTAACTTTTTATACATCACTGCGCTACATGAAGGGCGTGATGCATTATTTAAGCTTAATCTAACAACTAACAAACGTGAGCTCATTTTTAGCGACGACAAGTATGATGTAGATGGCGATATTTTTTACTCCCGTAAAACTGGCGAAGTGGCAGGCTTTACGCATTCGCATTTAGAAGATGGTATTGCGTATTGGGATGAAGATTTAGACAAGCTACATCGCTCTTTACGAGCATCACTACCTAAAGATTCATTTGAAATGGATATTGTTAGCACCAGCGACGATCAGCAAAAATATGTACTTTATGTCAGCTCAGATAAAACATCAGGCGCCTACATGTTAGGTGACAGAAAGCGAGGTGACTTAACATTTTTTGCAGACGTTTACCCACACATTAACGAAAGCGTATACGCCGGTAAAGAGCACATTAGCTATAAAGCACGTGACGGGCTTATTATAGAAGGCTACTTAACGCTGCCTGTTGGCTATGAGAAAGGCGATAAGTTACCCACTATTATATTTCCACATGGTGGGCCTATGGCGCGCGACTATGCAGGCTTTGACTATTGGACTGCGCTACTGGCATATAATGGTTATGCCGTGTTACAGCCTAACTTTCGTGGCTCAAGTGGTTATGGTTATGACTTTTTAATGCAGTCGATCCAAGGTTTTGGTTTAGCCATGCAAGATGACTTACAAGATGGAGCTAACTGGTTAATAGACCAAGGGATTGCTCAGCCAGATAAAATTTGTATTGGTGGCGCAAGCTACGGTGGGTATGCCGCCTTAATGGCTGTTATTAAACACCCTGAAACATTTAAATGTGCGGCAAGTTTTGCAGGGGTAACTGACCTTGAGCATATTGTGAGTAAAGCCCGACACTTTACAAACAAAGACATAGTACGAAAACAGTTTGGAACAAATAGCGATAAGTTAGAGGCCAATTCGCCGGTCAATTTTGCTAAATCAATCAACAAACCTGTTTTACTTGTGCATGGTAGCGACGACAGTGTTGTCCCTATTTACCATAGTAGAGAAATGGAAGATGAACTAGATGACGAAGATAAAGATGTTACTTACATTGAGCTAGAAGATGGCGATCATTACTTGTCCTATCAGCCGCATAGAATTAAAACGTTACAAGCGTTTCTCGATTTTTTTGATAAGCATTTAAAAAACGATTAATAACAAAGGCGACTTAGGTCGCCTTTTTTGAGCGTAATTTTTCATATAATGCACATTGTTTGCACTTTTACTTGTTAACGTTATACGTTGTTGTTAAAGGCGCTATTTATAAGTCGCTATAATAGAACACGCAATTAATACAATTGTTATTACAGACTATTCTTTAAAGGGCTTAGAGCTTTTAAAAATACGTTTTAGCAGTAAAAAAATACGCAATAAATAACAGCTCAAATGCTTTTAGAGTCAGGTTTATAAAAAATAAATGAAAATTCATAACAAACTTTTTTTAATATTATTTAGCTTCACCTTTAGCATTATTGCAGGGCTAGTTGTGCTTATTCAGTACAGTATTGGCCAAGGTATTATTGATTTTGTAAACGCCAAAGAAGTAAAAGCATTAGAGCCATTAGCGGTACAGCTGGCTAATAAATACGCGCAAACTCCCTCGTGGGATAAAATTATAGGCAACGATCAGCGCTTTTTAAGGTTGGTTGAATCGCAATTGCAATCAAGCCAGTTTTTACCTAGTTTACGCGATATGCCACAGCGCCCAGAAATTCGCGGTGAACGCAGACCCAGACCCCCACAGCATATGGCGCAACGAGATCAACGCCCACCGCCCGAGCATGCCGCGCACTATGCACTACTGGATGAAAACCAGCAGCGTATTTTTGGTAAATTATTTGAGGATTTAAAGTACATTAAAACGCCCATAGAGCTTGAAGGTAAAACAATTGCTTACCTTGCTGTTTCAAAAAGAAAAAGCCTAGCAGATGGGTACGAGCTGGATTTTTTAAAGCAACAAACTAACTATTTATGGCTTATTGCGTTAACCGCAGGGCTACTTACCTTAATGTTGTCTTTTTTACTGGCAAGGCATTTAGTTGGCCCTGTAAAGCAAATAGCCAGTGGTATGCATAAGCTAACCAAAGGGCAGTACAGCACCAAACTTTTATTAGATAGAAAAGACGAGCTGGGCCAGCTTAGTGAAGATTTTAATACCTTGGCCTTTACGCTCGCTAAAGATGAGCAAGTACGTAAACGCTGGTTAGCTAATATTTCTCATGAACTAAGAACGCCAATGAGCATTTTACTCGGTGAGCTCGAAGCTATGCTGCTTGGAATACGTGAACCAAATAATAAAAATATAAGTTCTGCTAACGATGAAGCGCTGCATTTAAAACGCTTGATTGACGACCTACACATGCTAAACAGCGCAGAGCTAGGTGGCATGCATTACACCATGCAACCTACCGACGTAGGCTTTTTACTTAACTCCATAGAGCAAAAGTATCACGTTATTTTTGAGCAGCACGCTATTAATTTTTACTTTCTTAATAGTGCTAACAACACCACAGTAAACGCAGATAAAACACGTATACTGCAATTGCTAGATAATATCTTAATGAATGCGGTGCATTACGCCCAGTGCTCAACTATTTCTTTAAGTGCCAATAACGTAAATATTAAAGGCCAAGCCTATTTAGAGCTTATAATAGAGGACAACGGGATAGGCGTTGAGCAAACGCATTTATCGCACTTGTTTGAATATTTATACCGTGTAGACAGCTCTCGCAATCGCCAAGAGGGAGGCTCTGGTTTAGGTTTGTCTATTTGTCAGCATATCGTTAAAGGTCATAATGGCGAAATATCAGCCGAAAAAGCCAGTATTGGCGGGCTTGGCATTGTTATTAAATTACCCTTATTAGTTCAGTAGAGGATATATATGAGTGAGCAAATACTCATTGTTGAAGATGAAATAAAACTTGCCAATTTAATGAGCGACTTTTTAACAAGTCATCATTATCAAACGCACCTTATTCATCATGGTGATGAAGTACTTAGCTGGCTTGAAAGTAATAAGCCAAGTGTTATTTTATTAGATATTATGTTGCCAGGGCAAAGCGGTATAGAGCTGTGCAAAGCGATAAGAAAGTTTTCTAATGTGCCCATTATTATGGTTTCGGCAAAGGTGGAGGAGATTGACCGGTTACTCGGACTTGAACTGGGCGCCGATGACTATATTTGTAAACCGTTTAGTTATGCTGAGCTGGTGGCGCGTGTAAAAGCAATTTTAAGGCGTGTTAATACCACAAAAGAGCCGGTAAATAATGCCATGACACTGGATGAAAGTACTTACAGTGTAAATTATAAAAATAGCAGTATAGAACTTACTAATTTTGAATTTCAGCTATTTAAGCCTTTGTATTCAAACCCTAACAGAATCTATTCACGCGATAGCTTAATGGACACCATGTACGCAGACCAACGTATAGTTAGCCACCGTACTATAGACAGCCACATAAAAAAGTTACGTAAAAAGCTTGATGAAGTAACGCAAACCGACAGCGTTATTCAGTCGGTTTACGGTGTGGGCTATCGGTTTGTTCACCCTCAATAGCTAAACGTGAACGCAGTTTTACTCATCGTCAGCGTTTTTAATACGCTCTAAACGGTCGAACTCTTCGTATTCGGCCGCTTGTATTTCATCGAGTACCGCATCTACGTCTGCAGATTCGTTACTGTCTTCAAATTCTCCGCTGAGCACAGTGTTTGGCGTTAAGCTAGCCTCTTCAAACAGTGCCCACATTTCTTTAGCGTAATGGGTGTTTAATAGGCTAGGTGCAAACTGCGCATAATAACGGCGTATGTTGTTTACATCGCGCGTAAACATTGCTTGCGCACTGTTATTGGCTGCGGCGTTTACAGCTTGTGGAAGGTCAATAATTACAGGCCCTTTACTATCAACAAGTACGTTAAATTCCGATAAGTCACCGTGGATAATACCAGCGCACAGCATTAATTTAATATAATGAACCATCATACTGTACTGCTCAATAGCGTCTTGCTGTGTAAGGGTCACATGCCCTAACTGTGGAGCAACATCTCCGTCTTCATCGCACACAAGCTCCATTAACAACACGCCATCAATACAGTAATAAGTATCAGGAACTCTGACGCCAGCGCGTGATAAACGTGAAAGCGCGTCTACTTCTGCATTGTGCCAAATTTCTTCTTCTAGTTGTCGCCCATAACTAGAGCGTTTATCCATGGCGCGGGCTTGGCGTCCGCCTCTTACTTTTCGGCCTTCTTGATACTGAGCTGCCTTTTTAAAGCTGCGTTTAACGGCATCTTTGTAGACTTTAGCACAGCGAATTTCGCCACCGCTGCGCAGCACAAATACATCCGCTTCTTTACCGCTCATTAAGCGGCTTATCACTTCATCAATTAGGCCATCATCAACGAGTGGCTGGAGGCGTTTAGGTATTTTCACTGCGATACAACTAGAAAAATTGGAAGATTAAACATGTATGTTAATAAGTCCTTAGTATGTTAGCTCTCAAAACAGGTGTTGAAAGTGGTTTTAAGTAATTAGTTATCACAATAACCGAAATACCGAATAAGGTAAAAATAACATGATAAAAATCGGATTTATTTTTATTTCCTTATTGTTTGCACAATGTTTGCGTTTTTTAAGCGTACTTTATATTCATACCCTTTATTAATATTTAACCCAAGGTGACCACGATGAAGCATTTTTCTACTTTTGCCGTTGCTGCATTATTATCAATGGCTTTTTCAGCCAATGTTGCAGCCAGAGGCGGTGATAACCCACCACCTAAACCTGACTTTTCAAGCATAGATGCAGATGGTGACGGTGTGATTAGCCTTGCAGAATTTAGCGAAAGTGCGCCACCGCAAGGCGATGCGCAAACTATTTTTGACGAAATAGATGCCGATGGGAATGGCGAAATTAGCGAACAAGAATTAAGTGAACACAAGCCACCACGCCGCGCACGTTAAGGGAGAAAAATATGATCAACAGTATTGGTAGCTCAGCGAGTTTTATGACTCAACAATCTAGCCAAGTAAGCGCTTTAACTTCAGAGCAAACTGAGTTTGTTAAAGAAACACTTGCAGAATTTGATGCACAAAACCTAAGCACGGAAGATGCGCAAAGTATTCAAGCTGCATTTGAAGAGCAGGGGAGCTCACCGACAAAAGAGTTGGCTGATTTAATGAGCGAACTTGATTTTGACGCTAAAAGTATTGGCGATGCAGGACGCCCTGAAGGACAGCGCCCGCCACCGCCGCCGCAAAACTCTTTAGAATCTGTTGATACTGACGAAGTGGTTAGCTACTTAGATGAGTTATTAACTGAGTATTCAAGCCAGCTATCTGATGAAGATAAAGAATCAATTCTTTCATCGGTACAAGAAAAATTTGGCTTAAGTGAAGGTGATTCACTGCTAAATGTAACTGCTTAGGTGTTATAACTTGAGGTAAAGCTGACTGTTTATCCTTAGGTCTTAAGTCCAAAGCCCGGCAATTATTTTGTTGGGCTTTTTTATTATACCAATTCGCTTAATTGATGACGTATTATTGCGCATTGATATTACTCTGCTTGAGGCAAAAAAATCGCGCTAATAGCCCCTAACAAACCGAGCAGGCTATACAACAAAATAAGCTGTGCGGTTGATAAAAATGCTTCTAAAAGCCCTATACTGCCTAACATTAAAAGCAAAATGCCTATTACAGTATTACTAACCGACACGTAATCAGTGCGTTTATTGCCTTGTGCCATATCTACTAAATAGGTTTTACGCCCGAGCCGTACGCCTTGATGAGCAATGCAAAGCAAAAAATAAAAACCAGGTATTACCCAAGCATATTCAAACAGCTGGCTATACCATGTGGCTATTACAAACACACTCACCCCGTTTATGGTGACAAGTAACGCACTGATCACAAGCACCTTTTGGCTAGAAAAATCGCTGAGTCTTCCCCATATTGGCCCAGAAATTAAACTTGCTAAGCCAGACACGGCTAAAAATACTGCCAATAATGAAAATTCAAACTGCTGAGAGCTTGCTAAAATAATATAAAAAGGCGCGCTTAGGGCTGAGCAAAGTAAAAAGGCGCGGGTAATTACAAAGTGTGCAAATTGTTTATCTTGATAAAGCAGCTTTAATTTACTTAGCGCATTTAAAAAGCCATTTTTACCGCCTTGTGTCGCCCCTTTGTATTCGTTTATGCGGCTATAAAAAAGTGCAGCAACAACCCACAAAACGGCGCCTAAACACAGCGCAATTAATACCGTATTTTGCTCTTTTTGCCCCGAAAAAAACCACATCATTAAACCAAAAGTGAGTGTTGCAAAGCCAGCTATACTTGCCGCCAGGCCACTAATATTGCCCCGCTTTTTTTTAGGAATAACTTTACCTAATACATCTTTAGCGGCAATAGAATTAAACCCGCGGGCGAGGCTAAAGAGCACCAGCAGAGCTAAAATTGCATAGCCAGCCTGAGCGCCTTCTAGCACAAATGAAACACCAACCATAGCGCCAATACATACCGCTTGGGCAAATGCACCGCAAACCCATACCCACTTTCTTACAGAGAGTTTACGGATAATATTGGCTATCGCTAATTGTGGTAATAAAGAGCCAGATTCTCTTATAGGCACGAGCCACGCTATAAACGCGCTTGGCACGTTTAAGCTTTGCATTAACCAAGGCAGAGTTATTTTAGGGTTGAGGAGGGCATCGGCAAACTTACTAAAAAGCTGGCTTGTTAATAAAAGAATAAAGTTACCGGCCACTTCTTTGCAGTCATCTTCGTTTATGTCTTTACAGGCGCGTGCGTCTTCATCGTTGTTAAGGCGTTTATAGACTTGCTCTTTAGTGAGTTTTTTCATACTGCTAGCTACACAATTTGTTTTGCTCTTTGAGGTACGAATCTACAAAGTGTTGCTCCATAGGCTTTGAAAAGTAATAACCTTGTAGGTGAGACACGCCAATTTCTTTTAGCATGTTGGCTTGCTCTAGGGTTTCTACACCTTCAGCGACTACTATAAAATCTAGTGTTGAGGCCATTTGCACAATCGCATGAATTATACTTAAGCCTCGCTTATCCATGTTTTGAATGAAACTTTTATCTATTTTTACTATGTCTACACCAATATCTAACATGCTCGACAAGGATGAGTACCCAGTACCAAAGTCGTCAATAGAAATACAAAATCCTTGTTTTTGCAGCTCTTTTACTGCTGCTAAAAAGGTGAGCTTATCTTCAGCAAACACAGATTCAGTGATTTCAAGGTGTAGGTTTTCTGGCTTTACGCCGTATTGATCAACGATATTTACAACCTTAGTGACAAAATCAGGGTCTTGAAGTTGTATTACAGATACATTAACGCTCACAGCAATAGGGGGTTGTACGTTTTTAAACGTGCAAGCTTGCACACACGCTTGTTCAATCACCCATAAGCCAAGTTCGGTTATGAGGTTGTATTGCTCGGCAATGGCAATAAATTCATCAGGAAATATCGCTTCGTCATTTAACTGCCAGCGTAAAAGTGACTCAAACGAGGTCACCTTCGCTGTTTGGCTATCCACAATAGGCTGAAACACTAACCGCAAGCCGTTGTCTTTTATTGCACTTGCCAAGCGCTTGCTGAGCAATTGTTCGCGTTCTTGTTGGCGCTTTAAGTCATTGTTGTAAATATTTACGCAGCCTTTGGCAATACGTTTTTGATGGTACATAGCTAAATCTGCTGAACGAATTAACGCGCTTAAATCGCCCTCATGCTCAGGAAATAACGCTATGCCAATAGTGGCAGATACCCAGCTTTGGTATTTATATCGTTCATGCTCGGCACGAATGCTTTTAATAACCTTTTTGGCAAAATCAAATAAGTCTTGTTCATCCTCATAGGTTGTTAAAATTAAAAATTCATCTCCGCCCCAGCGGCATTTGTATAAGTGGCGGGTGCAAACGTTAGTGAGTCGCTCGGCTATTTCTTTAAGTACTTGGTCGCCAACTTTATGACCCATAGAGTCATTAATTTGCTTAAAGCCATCTAGGTCTACAAAAAGTAAAGCGAGTTTTTCCTCGGGGTGATCTGCCAGTTGTTTATTTGCCACTTTTAAAAAAGCGGTGCGGTTTAACAAGCTTGTTAGCGGGTCAGTATTTGATAAACGGTAAATTTCTTCTGTGCGTGTTTCTACTTTGCTTTCCATTTCGTTAAGTAGTTCGCGGTTTTGATTTCGTAATTTTATGGCTGTTTGGGTAAACGTGGCCGACTTATAAGAAGAGGCGACCATAATTGCCGAAAAAGTAATGCCCAAAAAGCCTAATACATAGTGGTAATAGTCATCAGATAAGGTTAGTACTATAGAGTAAGGCATTAATAAAATAATGCTGTAACACACTGAGGTAAAGCGACTACCCGAGAGCAAATTGGCTGAGCCTCCAGCAAATGCCGACAAAATAGCTATTGTGGTGGTAATTTCAACGGTGGATGAGCTTTTATGAAACCACAGTGCGTAACATGACCACGAAATCGCGGTCGCTATACACCCCACCGAAAAGCGTTTTAAAAAGCTATTTGCATTAAAAGGCTGGTTAACTCCTTTGGTGTAGTTAAAGTAAATAACATCCATTAGCCTTGCTGCTAAAACAACCAGCATGAAAAAAAGCCAAATTATTTTTTCTTGATTTGTTCTCTCATCCGTTAGGTCAAATGCAAATACAAGTACAAAGCTAACTAACGCCGAAACACCAATGCCAGATAAAGCATTAGAATATAAAAGTTTTACGGCTTCTCTGCGTTCATCACTATTTAAATTTTTATATTGCACTCATTAAAGCCTTATGAAAAGTAATGCGGGTAAAGCAGGTTACATTTTATAAAAACACAATAATAAATATAGTTTAATGACAGGGAAAATGCAGATTTTAAATAAAAAAATGCCCATAACACAATGTCTTGTTATGGGCTGTTAGATTAAAAGTCGCTGGCGTTATGTCGTTCGCTAAGTTGCTCTTCTTCAGGGCCCCAGGTGCGATTAACACGTTGACCACGTTTAACAGCGGGGCGCTTTGCTATTTGCTCTGCCCAGCGCATTACATGAGTGTAAGAGGCAACATCTAAAAACTCAGCGGCGTCGTATAATTTTCCAAGCACCAACGAGCCATACCAAGGCCAAATGGCAATGTCGGCAATAGAATATTCACTACCCGCCATGTATTCGTTTTCACTTAAGTGGCGATTTAATACATCGAGCTGGCGTTTAGTTTCCATAGTAAAACGGTCTATTGGGTATTGCATTTTTGTTGGTGCGTAGCTATAAAAATGACCAAATCCGCCACCTAAATAAGGCGCTGAACCCATTTGCCAAAATAGCCAATTACGGCACTCGGTCTTGGCTTTAAAATCTTTTGGGATTAGCACATCAAATTTTTCTGCCAAGTATTGTAAAATTGAACCCGACTCAAAAATGCGTGTTGGTGGCGTGGTAGAGTGATCCATTAGCGCAGGAATTTTAGAGTTTGGATTAATATCAACAAAGTCTGAGCCAAATTGGTCGCCTTCGCCAATGTTAATTAAATAGGCATCGTAGTCGGCATCGGTTAGGCCAAGCTCTAATAACTCTTCAAACATAATGGTCGCTTTTTGGCCATTAGGCGTGGCTAATGAATAAAGTTGAAACGCATGCTTGCCAATGTCTAAGGTTTTGTCATGAGTGGCGCCAGCAATAGGGCGGTTAATATTAGCAAATTTACCACCACTTTCGCTGTCCCACGTCCAAACTTTAGGCGGCGTGTATTCGTGTTCATTACTCATAAATAACCTCAATTTAAAAATGTAATTAATTTATATACTCATAGATAACAAGCTGGGGGCGTAAAAAATTAATTAAAGGCAATGAAAAAATTATCGTGCTTTTAATTTATCTGCTTTGGCAAGTTTATACCCTAAAAAGAACCCACTTAACGCACCAAAAAGGTGACTTTCGAACGAGACATGAAAGCGTTGTGGTAGCACGCCCCAAATAAAGCCGCTGTAAAGCACTGCCACTACTAGGGCAATAACAATAGACTTAAATGAGCGCCTAACCACGCCATAGCACAGTATAAATCCCCATAAACCATAAATAACGCCGCTTAATCCAACATGAAAACTACTTCGACCAAAGGCCCACACTAATAGCCCGCCAATTAACGCAGTAAATATAAACACGGTATAAAAGCGTTTTACACTGTATTGGCAAATTAGCCAGCTAAGTACAGCAAAAGGCAACATGTTGCTAGCAAAGTGCCACCAGCTGCCATGTAAAAATGGGGCGCATAAAATGCCGATTAACCCTTGAACGCTGCGAGGGTAAATACCTAAACCATTAAGCGTAATGCCAGGTAAACTATTGATCACTTGTAGTATTAGGCATATAAAAACTACGCTAAATATTGCAAATCGCGTACTGGTTATCAGTGAAGATGATGATGGGGTAGTTGGCATATAAACGCCTTAGTAGGATTATTTTGTACCAGTATAGGAGTATGTTTTCGCTATTAAAAGCGATTTATTAAGCGCGGCGTTATGCGCCGCGCACAGGGGGTATTTTAACCTAATTTAGTTAATAGTTTTTTCGCCGCAAGCTCTGAACTTGCTGGGTTTTGGCCTGTAATCACTAAACCATCTTCGAGCGCTAATACGCCCCAGTCGTCAGTTTTTTGATAATCGCCGCCTTTTTTAATGAGTTCATCTTCAACTAAAAATGGCACTACGTCTGTTAATTGCACGGCGGCTTCTTCTGAGTTAGTAAAGCCTGTTACTTTTTTACCGGCTACGAGCGCATTGCCCTGTGCATCTTTAACATTTAAAAAAGCGGCACTTGCGTGGCAAACAGCCGCTACTGGCTTTTGCTCTTTTACAAACTTTTCAATAAGTGAGATTGAATCGCTGTTATCTACTAAATCCCATAGTGGGCCGTGGCCGCCTGGGTAAAATACCGCGTCAAAGTCGCTGGCGTTTACTTCACTTAACTTTTTGGTGTTTGCCATAAGTGTTTGTGCTGCGCTGTCGTTGTCATAGCGCTTTGTTGCATCGGTTTCAAAGTCAGAAAGCGTGCTAGTTGGGTCAATCGGCGGTTGGCCACCCGCAGGGGAAGCAAGTGTTACCTCTGCACCAGCATCAACAAATGCATAGTAAGGTGCTGCAAATTCTTCTACCCAAAAACCTGTTTTTTCGCCTGTGTTGCCAAGCTCTGAATGTGAGGTAAGTACCATAAGTATTTTTTTAGCCATAACAATATTCCTTCGATTAGTGAGTAAATTAAAGCTTGGTGTTAACCAAGGTGCTGTAATAACTATATGCACTTAAAAGGATTTAAACAACGATGATAAATTTAACTTTATTGGTTTAATTATTTGATACAATTATTGGGTTGAATAATCATTGGTGGGTTTGTGATGAAAGTGTCGTTTGAGCAACTTAAGAGCATGGTGGTATTTGCGCAAATTGTCGAGCAGGGCAGTTTAACCGCGGCTGCAAAGCAGTTGGGGTTAACGCGTGCGGTGGTAAGTTATCACCTTAAAAAATTAGAAACGCAATTAGAAGTTACGCTGCTAAATCGATCAACACGTACTATGGCTTTAACTGAGGCGGGTATTGCGTATTATGAGCGCTGTAGAGTGATCACAGAACAAGCAAACGCAGCTAATCAGCAAATAGAAAACATTAAAAGTGAGCCACAAGGAGTATTAAAAATTAGCTGCCCTGTTAATGTAGGCATGCAACTAATTGTGCCTGCAATTAATACGTTTAAACGCCAATACCCCAAAATTGAAATAGACCTGCAACTAACCGATGATGTGGTTGATATTATAAAAAACGGCTTTGATATTGCTATTCGTGGGGTCGCTTTAAGTGACTCAAACTTACAAGCCACCAAACTAACCACCATGAGTACCTGTATTTGTGGCTCAGCTGAGTATTTTGAGCATTTTGGCAAACCTAAAACGCCAGCTGAATTAGCCTTGCATAAATGGGTGGTGTACCAACTTAGCAGTAAAACATTAACCCTTAGCAAAGAGGGCAAAAAATACGATGTAATACTTCAAGGCGGCATTAGCACCAATAATGCCGCAGCGCGTACCGCGTTTGTAGAGGCTGGACACGGGCTTGGGCGCATTCCGCTGTATGATGCGTGGCCTAAAGTGCAAGCAGGGCTGTTAGAAATAATACTCGATGATTATAAAACAAAAGATATTGAGCTTTATGGTGTGTTTCCACCTGGGGCGGCAGGCTCCAAAAAGCTCAGGTTGTTTATTGATTATTTAAAAGCATATTTTGTTAAACAGCATACTGCACTGGGCATGCTAAAAAGCACGTAAAACCGCACTTAATTACAAAGTACGATTAAATAATGCAACTGCTTGCTGGTACATAGTAATTGCAAGCGCGGCATCGTAACGCTCGCCCTCATCACGCATAAACGCATGCTGTGCGTTTACTTCTTGCCAGTGGTAGTTAATACCCGTGGCTACACATTGCTGGTAAATTTTACTTCGGCCTTGTTGCGGTACATGTGGGTCTTGCTTACCCCAAATAAAGTGTATTTCACCTTGAATATCAGCCATGCGTTCAAACGAATTGTTACCTGCATTAGCAGTTAAGGTATCACTATGAATATCGGTGGCGTATAAACAAAATGCGGCTTTTATGTGTGGGTTTAATGCGGCTCTGTAAGCTAAATGCCCACCAATGCACACACCCATGGCGCCTACTGTGCCAGTGCAGTAATCTTGGCTTTGTACAAAGTCGATGAGTGCTTGTGTGTCGCTGTCGTGGTGCTCAAGTGGCTTTTGCCATTTATCGGTATTGCCTTTATCTTTACCCGCGTCATCATACGCAAGTACAGTACCAATCGGGTTTAGCTCATGAAATACCTCAGGCACTAACACAACAAAGCCGTGGCTTGCTAAAATAGCAGCGCTGCGCGCAATAGGCGCGGTTTGCTGAAAAATCTCCGAGTAAAAAATAATACTTGGGTATTGGCCAGCTGCTTGTGGGCGGTAAACGGTAGTACGCATTAAGCCTGTTGGGGTGGCTAGGTCGGTATTATGGTGTTGGATTATCATAAAAGCGCTCAGTTAAATAATTAATAAAGTTATGGTAACTGAGCGCAAAAAAATAAACGACCACTGATACTGGTTTTTTAAATGCTTGCAGGCATTTTATTACAACTTGCGTAGTAGCTTACGGTCGCGGGCCAATCCGAAAATATACCCATAACCCCAACATCCTGCGCGAGTACATCAACCACCGTCATCATGTCGCCATCGTTATCGATAACATCGGCGATTGATTGATAGTAGTAGCCACCGCCCTCGTTAAGAGGCCCCGAGCGCTCAAGGCTCCATGCTATCAGTTCAAGCCCTGCAGCTTTTGCGTCAATGGCGTATTGTGAGGGGACAATATTACTTTCGTTGTCTATGGTGAGCATCATCCAAATAGGGGGCGCTAATATTTTAACGCCATCGGCTACTAACTCTTCCATACTTGGTTGCCACGTTTCAGGGTTACTTGGATCAAAGCCCGCTTCGCTGTCACGGCCATCTAAATATACGCTTTGATTTGCAAAGTCGGGGTTGTTATTTATCCAATATTTCACATCATCGAGATTAAACGATTGCGGGTATACATCACTGCTTGGTACGTCCAATTGCGTGTATTCATCAAGCATTTTTTGCGCGTATTGCTGTTGTGTCATTCCCTCAAAAGGCATGCTCACTTGCGGCGATTTTAGCTCTGGGGTCATTTTTACACCCAAGCTTTTAAACAACTCAATACTTTGTTTATGAGTTACTAATGTTCCACCTGTGGCGTATAAATCGGTGCGCCAGCTGGGCGTGCCCTGCATATATTCACCTACAGTAGTGGCTTGGGTGTTGGCGCCATCCATTTTACCTTCAAGCGTTAAAAATTCACTCAGGCTGATATCGCTTGTGCAGCATTTAGCGGTGGCAGGCGTGCCACTGGCCTCGTTAGCTGGAGTAAAAGGCACACTGCACTTAGCAGCAAGTTCAGGTATGGCTAATATATTGGTGGTGGTGTGCAAATCGCACTGAGAGTGGCGACACACGAGCTCTTTGTCGCTGGTAAAGGTTACATCGCACTCTACAATACCTGCGCCCATACGCGCCGCAGCTATATAAGACTCCTTTGTATGCTCAGGGTATTGCATTGGTGCACCACGATGCCCAATAGAAAAATCTGTACGGTAAAATGGCCCATCTGTACACGATTCTAATTTTGTTTTTAAATCGCTCTGTGCCATATCGTTAATTAAGTAGTCGGCACGAGTACCTAATTGAATATCAGGCGCCTCGCCTTTTGCAACTTCAACAATTACAGGCGTCGGTACTTCAACCACTTCAACGGTGGTATTGGTAACGACTACGTCTTTTTCTACAATTTCGACATCGTCGTCGCAGCCGCTCAGTAGTGCAAGTAGTAATGAGCTTGTTATTAGGGTGAGATGTTTCATGTTTGTTCCTTAACGTTATTTTATTCAACCCTAATCGCATTCAATGACAAATTAGCTACAAGGATGTGACGTTCTGTTTATTTGTCCCTATTTGATTAATTACCAGTGCTGCTAACATGATTGCCCCCCCCATACTTAAGCGCATAATGTCGGCATTTTTATTCCATATAAGCACGTTAACAATAATACCGGCAGGAATAAGCACGTTGTTCATAACGGCTAATGCTCCCACATTTACTTTTGTTGCCCCTTTGTTCCATAAAAAGTAACCAAGGCCCGAGGCAACAATACCTAAGTATATTAAAATACCCCACTGGGTAGGTGTACTCGGCAACTTGCTTGTATTGCCAAATAAAGCGTAGCAAGCACTTGCCACTACTAAGGCGCCAATAAAAAACCAACCAAATACGGTTTTGTCATCCAACTGATTAGTGGCCATTAAACGTTTATAAGTTACTTGTCCGGTGGCAAAACTAATATTGGCACCCTGAACCAGTAATAAACCGATGATGAAATGACTATTGAGGCTTTCCCAGCGAATAGCTACCGCGCCCAGTACGGCAATAAGCGCAACCGCAAAAAAGCGAGGGTTAAAATGCTTATTAAATGCATCGTTTAAAAGCGTTATATAAAGCGGCGTCATAACGGTAAAGAGCAACACTTCGGGTACGCTTAAAAATAAAAAGGAGTGATAGTAAAAGCTGTACATAACACCTAGTTGCACAGCGCCTATCAGCATCAGCTTAAGTGCGAGTGGTTTTGAGGTAAGTTTAGGTTTTAAAAAGGGTAAAAAAACCAATGTGGCTAATGCAACTCGTATTAATACGCTAAACCACGCATCAACTTGGCCTGCTAGGTACACACCAATTAAACTAAATGAAAAAGCCCAAAGTAGGGTAACTGCAAATAAATAGCCCATAATTGTCGTTTTTTATAATTTATAGTGTGGCTAGTTTATCTGTTATAAACAATAAAAGCCCGCAAGCGGGCTTTTATAAGGTTAAAATTAATAAACGAGGTTATTAATCAACCAAACCACGGCGCTTAAGAAGTGCGTCTGTCGTTGGTTTTTGGCCTCTAAACTCAATGTAGCTTTGCATTAAGTCGCGGCTGTTACCTTTTGATAGGATTTCTTCACGGAACTTGTCACCGTTTTCACGGGTTAGACCACCGTTATTTTCCATATGTGCAAACGCATCGGCTGCAAATACTTCAGTCCATAGGTAGGCGTAGTAACCTGCTGAGTAACCACCGGCAAAAGTATGGCTAAAGTAGTTTGATTTATAACGCGGTGGCACTGGGTAGTAATCAATACCGTGTGCTTTTAGCGCATCGCTTTCAAACTTTTGAACATCACTGATTTTTTTATCAGAACCAAATGAGTGCCATTCCATATCAAGTAAAGCAGCTGCTAAGTATTCAGTAGTACCAAAGCCTTGGTTGAATTTTTGCGATGCTAATACTTTATCAAGTAATGCTTGTGGAATTGGCTCACCCGTTTTGTAATGCTTAGCGTAGTTAGCAAGTACGGTAGGTTCAATCATCCAGTCTTCGTGTGCCTGTGAAGGAAATTCAACAAAGTCACGTGCTGTAGCAGTACCCGCTAGGCTTGGGTATTTAACATTTGAGAATAAACCGTGCGCAGCATGACCAAATTCATGGAACATAGTCGATACTTCGTCGAAGGTCATTAGCGTTGGCTCACCTTCAGCTGGTTTTGGAATGTTTTGTGCGTTGTAAATAACCGGTTTAGTGCCTTTTAAGCCGCTTTGGCTTACGTATGCACTCATCCATGCACCGCCACGCTTACCTTCGCGAGCGTATGGGTCCATGTAAAATAAACCAATAGCGCTGCCATCTGCGTTAAATACTTCGTACGCTGTTACATCTTCGTGGTAAACAGGTAAGTCTTTACGCTCTTTAAAGGTGATACCGTAAAGCTTGTTCATTGCGAAGAATAAACCATCATGGATCACAGAGTTCATTTCAAAGTATGGCTTAACTAGCGCAGGATCTAGGTCGTACTTTTCAGCACGTACTTTTTCTGCGTAAAACGCCCAATCCCATGGCTTAAGCTCAAAGCTTTCGCCAGAATCGTTAATTACTTTTTGGATAGCGGCCGCTTCTGCTTTGGCTTTTTCAACTGCTTTTGGTGCAAGGTCATCTAAAATACCGTACACGTTGTCGGTTGTTTGTGCCATACGCGAAGTCATTACATACGATGCCCAATCTTTAAAGCCTAACAGCTCTGCTTTTTGTGCACGCAGGTTCGTTTCTTCAATAATGATAGGGCCGTTAGTTTTAGCAGCACGGTTTGTAGAGGCTTTAAAAATTTGCTCGCGTAGCTCACGGTTTTCAAGGCTTGATAAGATAGGCTGCTGAGTGGTATTAACCAAGGTGATCATGTAGCCGTCTTTGCCTGCTTTTTTAGCTGCGGCTGCAAGGCCTGCAATTTCACCTTCAGATAGGCCAGCAAGTTTAGATTTGTCTGTAACAACAATAACGTCTTCTTTAAACGATTTTAAAATGTTTTGAGAGAACGCAGTAGATAGCTCTGCAAGCTGAGCGTTTATTTCACGCATTTTTGCTTTTTCAGCATCGCTTAACTTAGCACCGGCTTTTACAAATTGCTTGTAGTAGAAATCAACTAAGCGTTGATCTTCAGCGTTAAGCGCATCTTTATTGTCGTAAATAGTTTGTACACGCTTAAATAACGCACCATTTAGGTAAATGTCATCAGAGTGAGCAGATAATACCGGCGCCATTTTTTTGCTTATACGTTGGTATTCGTCATCTGAAATTAAACCCGATAGGTTGTAAAAAGCAGCAGATACGCGGTTTAACAACTCACCAGATTTTTCCATCTCAACAAGTGTGTTTTCAAATGTTGCTGGTTCTGGGTTGTTTGCAATTGCTTGAACTTGCGCAGTGTGCTGAGCAATACCTGCATCAAAGCCTGCTTCGTAGTCTTTTGTACCAAACTTATCAAACTCTGGTGCCATGTATTGTAATGGGCTTGGTTTGAATAATACATTGTTTGCGTTCATATCTTGCACTTGTGCTGCGCTCTCTTTAGCTGTGTTCTGAGTTTCGTTAGATGAACAAGCAGATAGGATTAGGGCACTAGCAATAGTAGTGGCGATCAGTGTTTTACGCATAATAACTCCATAAAAAGATGAGCCGAAATAGGCTTTTCGAGTCGAAAACCCAGTTAACTTATCAAATTTTGGCGTTTATACAATAAAGTTTATCGGTATTAAGCGGGATTTAAACGCAAATTAGCTACTAAAAATGCGATTTGGAGGTAAAAGTAGCCTTAAAAATAAACGTAAGGCTACTTAAATATTGTATTGTGTGTGTTTTTTAAAGGCTAGTTATAGCCAAGAACAAAGCGTTTTTCAGAACCAAAGCTATTAGATTGCTGGCCAAATTCTTTATTAATAGTAGCAAGTGTTTGTTCTTGCTCAGCAAGAAGGCACAAAATTTTATTGCGGTAATCTAGGCTGCTTTCAAATAAATTTAAATCTACCTGCGGCTGCAAAGTAGCGAGTCTTTGATTTAGAGTAAGTTGTGACATATGTAATCTCCAGTGCTTGTACACTATTTATATAGCACTCGGTGCAATAAAGAGTTAATAAATTGTTTAAACAAAAACGTTAAATCTATTAACTTAGCGTTTTAACACTATTATGCCGTGCTAAGCTTAGCGAAGACTGAACCACACTCATTTTTACTGAACAAATAACAAACAATAAATAATACTTTGGAAAATACATGACGCTCGAACACATTCAACATTATCTCAGCTTGGTTATTTTTACCTATAACGACGTACACATCACTGTGGCTAAGGTTATACAAGTTCCTTTAATTTTATTTGCTATGTGGTTTGTAGTAACGCGCATTGGCAAACTTATTAAAAAAACACTGCTGGCAAAAAAAATCAGCCAAGACGCGGTTCATCTATTTACGCGCATTTATTTTATTTTGAGTATCGCAATATTAATTTTCACCTCGTTAGAGGTTTTAAGTATTCCGCTTACGGCCTTTGCATTTGTATCAGGGGCCATAGCCATTGGGGTTGGATTTGGTGCGCAAAACATTATTAATAACTTTATTAGTGGCTGGATTTTAATGTGGGAGCGGCCAATTCGTATTGGGGACTTTTTAGAAGTAGGTAATGCAAAGGGCGTAGTAGAAACTATTAATACGCGCTCTACCCGCATTCGCCGTAACGATGGTGTGCATATGTTAATCCCTAATTCGCAACTATTAGAAAACACAGTGACTAACTGGACCTTAATAGACGGTAATGCCCGCTCCTCGGTTAGCGTAGGTGTTGCTTATGGCAGCGATGTATTGTTAGTTAAAACGTTAATTCAACAAGTGCTTGATGATCATGATGCGATACTAACAAATCCAAAAGCCTCTGTTTTATTTGACGACTTTGCTGATAGCTCACTGGTGTTTAATGCAATTTTTTGGGTTTGTGCAGAGTCAGAAACCATGCTCAGAAAAGTACGTAGTGATATCCGTTTTAGTATCTATGCTGTTTTTGAAAAACACGATGTGGTGATTGCGTTTCCACAGCGCGATATTCACATTGATGGAGAAATTGCGTTAAAGCGTACTCAATGAATTTAGCCTTTAAAAATTTAGCAAGCATTAACGGGTTTTAACTGCGCGTTTCTAGTTTGGGTTTATTTGTAAAAATACGCAGTCTGCTACTTTAAAGCGGCTTTTGAAAGAAAGGACATATGTCCGCATTGTTAGTCTTTTGCATCTAAAAGCGGGTAAAAAAGCTATAAAATGAGGTTAAATGTTGCAAAAAAGTTTACTTTTTTGTACATATTTATGCAGTAAATTTGTAATACGATGGTATAATCTCCATCGTTCGTTCAGCCTCATTACTCCGTTTTTGTACTCTCGGTGATGAGGTCCGCGCGCCATAAAGCTAGACGCGAAAAATTGTACGAGCCCGCAATGAATACATTGCGCAACACAAAAAACCGTTGAACAAGAGTGCATACAAAAGGTTTATACCCGACATGAAAGCAATCAAAAAAACTGCAATAGCGACCATAATTAATGCTGCTTTATTATCTGCAGCTGGTACCTCTGTTTCTACTCTTGCTGCTGAAGAAGAAACTGCAAAAAAAAATAACCAATTAGAAGTTATTCAAGTTACTGCTCGTAAACGTGTAGAAAATGCACAAGAAGTGCCTGTTGCTGTATCTGCATTACAAGGTGATAACCTTGATGCTTATAGTTCTGCTGGTATGGATATTCGCTTTATGAGTGCGAAAATCCCAAGTCTTTCAATCGAATCATCGTTTGGACGTTCTTTCCCTCGTTTTTATGTTCGTGGTCTGGGTAATACCGATTTCGATCTTAATGCTTCACAACCTGTTTCATTAGTTGTTGATGAAGTGGTTCAAGAAAATGCCATTTTAAAAGGCTTTCCAGTATTTGATGTTGAGCGTGTAGAAGTACTACGTGGTCCACAAGGTACTTTGTTTGGCCGTAATACGCCGGCTGGCCTAGTTAAATTTGATACTGTTAAACCAAGCCAAGAATTTGAAGGCTACGGTGCTGTTTCTTACGGTAGCCGTGGCGCTGTAGATACAGAAGGCGCTGTAGGTGGTGCATTAACTGACCGTTTATCTGCACGTGTTTCTTTGCTATGGCAAGATAAAGATGATTACATCGATAACCAAGCGCCTGGCTTTGAAGCGAAAGACGAGCAGGGCGGCTACACAGAAAAAGCAGCGCGTATTCAGTTTTTATACGAAGGCGATGACTTTACTGCTCTTCTAAACTACCACACGCGTGACCTAGACGGCTCACCAATTGCGTTTCGTGCAAACGTTATTGAATCAGGCTCAAACGATTTAGTAGACAACTACGAGCATGATGTTGTTTATCAAGATGCCGCTGTACGCAATACCCAGCAAGTTGAATCTGAAGGCGCAAGCCTAAAGCTTGATTGGGATATTAGCGATGAATACACGCTAACCTCTATTTCAGGTTGGGAAAGTGCAGAAATATACTCTCGTGCAGATATTGATGGCGGTTACGGTGCTTCTTATATCCCTGATTACATGGGTCCAGGTTTTATTCCGTTTTCTTCAGAAAGTGCGGATGGTATTCCAGAGCAAGATCAGTTAACGCAAGAGCTTCGCCTTGCTAGTAACTTCAGCGGTGACTTAAACTACCAAGTTGGTCTTTTTTACTTTGATGAAGAGCTTACAATCGAAAACTTTAGTTACGATACGTTCTCTTCACCTGCTGGCGCTTTAAACGGTTATGTTCAGCAACAACAAGACACAACAGCATGGGCTATTTTCGGCTCAGTAGATTACATCTTCTCAGATAAGTTAAAAGTAACAGCGGGTCTTCGTTACTCTGATGACGAAAAAGATTTTGTTGCAGACCGTACAATTAGCCCAATTGGCGGTGGTGCTTTATACGTAGAGCGTAGTGTAAGTGACAGCCACGTAAGCTGGGATTTATCTGCAAACTACAAAGTTAATGACGATGTAAACTGGTACAGCCGTGTAGCAAACACGTTCCGCGCGCCTAGCTTACAAGGTCGTATTTTATTTGGTGATGACGTAACAACGGCTGAATCAGAAACCGTTACTTCATTCGAAACCGGTATTAAATCAGACGTGCTAGACGGCCAAGGTCGTGTAAATGCAACGGTATTTTACTACACAATGGACGACCAGCAGCTTACTGCTGTAGGTGGTGGTGTTAACTTTAACCGCCTAGTTAACGCTGATAAAACAACAGGCTACGGTTTTGAGCTAGATACAGAATGGGTATTAAGCGATGAGTTTAATGCAACATTTAACTTAAGCTACAACAAGACTGAAATTAAAGATGATGAGTTAGCTGTAGCGGTATGTGCTCAATGTATCGTGAATGACCCTATTAACGATGCAGGTTTAGCCGTACTAGATGGCAACAGCTTACCGCATGCGCCAGAGTGGATCTCTAACTTTACCCTTCGTTATACGAAAGAACTTGAAGATGGTAATTTCTTCGCATTAGGTGATATTTCTTACCGTAGCGAAATTAACATGTTCCTATACGATTCAGTAGAATTTGAAGGTAAAGCATTAACAGAAGTAGGTTTACGTGCAGGCTACGAGTGGGCTGAAGGTGACTACGAGTACCAAGTATCTGCATTTGTTCGTAACTTATTTGATGAGCAACAAGCAATTGGTGCGGTAGACTTCAATAACAATACGGGTATTGTTAATGAAGAGCGCTACATTGGTGCTGAATTTAAAGTTAACTTCTTCTAAAGACTACCTTAAATTTTATTAATTTTTAAAAGCCTGCCTTGTGCAGGCTTTTATGTTTTTATAAAGCTGGTAAAGTAGCGTTAATTAACTTTGATGAGATAGAAAAATGGCTGGATTTTGGAACTACCGTGTAATTTTTTGTGAAGCAACGAAAGATGAAGCAGCGCAATACCAAATACACGAAGTAGAATATAACTTAAATGGCAAAGTAACTAATTGGTCAGAAACAGGCGCAGCACCTTTTGGTACAACGCTAGATGAGCTAGCAGCTGATGCCGATCGTTTAAAAACGGCGCTAGAAAAACCAGTACTTAAGGTTGTGCGCAAAGCCCGAGGCTACGAATTGGTTGATGTTGAAACCGGTGAAGAAGCATTTGCTGAGCCACCTGCTGGCTTAACAGCATAATATTATAAAGGCGCCTAGGCGCCTTTTTTAACGTCAAAATTTAAGGAATGAGGATGAGCT
This sequence comes from Pseudoalteromonas sp. Angola-4, assembly GCF_028599265.1. Lineage (NCBI taxonomy): Bacteria > Pseudomonadati > Pseudomonadota > Gammaproteobacteria > Alteromonadales > Pseudoalteromonadaceae > Pseudoalteromonas > Pseudoalteromonas sp. Angola-4. The sequence continues at coordinate 196,296 of NZ_JAQREK010000001.1, forward strand.
TAAACGCAGTATTGTTTGATATGGATGGCACGCTAGTTGACTCTGAAAGCATGCACTTTGAGTGCTGGAGCCAGCTGCTTGCACCCTACAATGTAAGTTATAACGAAGTGGAGTTTTGTCAGCGCTTTTCAGGGCGCCCAACGTTAGAAGCAGCAATTGATATTAAAAATGAGCATAATTTAGCCGTCAGCGCACAGTTTTTAGCAGATGAAAAATATCGATTATTTGGTGAATACGTAAAGACTAATTTACCGCCTGTTATGCCTTTTACTAAGCAAACCTTACACGCTGTTAAAAACAGTGGGCTAAAAATGGCGTTAGTTACCGGTAGTGCTCGCAGCGAAGCTATGCCTATTTTAAAAGGGCTAGGTTTTTATGAGTTATTTGATACTGTAGTGACAAAAGACGATGTAACAAATCCAAAGCCAGCAGGCGATCCTTATCTTTTAGCGCTTGAGCACATACATGTAGACCCAGAGCATGCAATTGCTGTAGAGGACACCTTTACGGGCGTTTGTGCTGCAACTAATGCACAGGTTAGAGTCGTTGCGATTGCAAATCATCATACAATTGACCATGACTTTAGTAAGGCGACCTACAAAATGGCTGACCTAGGTGAGTTTTGGCAGTGGGTCGAATCTCAACTATAGTTAAAGCCTTATTTTATTTGCAGGGATGCAGTAATGGCTCAGCTAAAGTACTTACTTTTCATTGTCAGCTTAGTTGGCTCATCGCTTGTTTTTGCGGCGCAGCCTCAGGTGTTATTGGCAAAAGTATATGATGAATCTAAACATGGCAATATTAGTGAATACCTCGTCAGTGAAAAATTTGATGGTGTAAGAGCAATATGGACGGGCGATAAATTTATTACCCGTAAAGGAAATGCGATTAACGCCCCGAATTGGTTTACGGCGCCATTGCCAAATGTTTGGTTAGATGGGGAGCTGTGGATAGCGCGCACTCAGTTTTCTTTGGTCAGTGGGATTGTAAGAACTAAACGCCCCAGTAATTCAGATTGGCACGCTATACGCTATCAAATATTTGATATGCCAGACTCAACCCTTCCTTTTAGTGCGCGTTATAAAAACTACCAAGCCTTGGTAAAACAAATCAATAAGCAGCATATAACTGCAGTTAAGCAACACCGCTTTACTAGCACAGCCCAATTAACAGCGTACTTTGAAGATTTAACTAAGCAAGGGGCTGAAGGGGTGATGCTGCATTTAGCCAATGCTAAATATAAAAGCGGGCGCAGCAATACATTATTAAAGTTAAAGCCCTATCTTGATGCTGAAGCGGTTGTGATTGCACATTTACCGGGTAAAGGAAAATACACCGGTATGTTAGGTGCATTAAAAGTAAAAACACCCCATGGGCAAATATTTAAAATAGGCACGGGCTTTAGTAACAAACAGCGCCAAACACCTCCGGCTATAGGCAGCACGGTAACGTATCGGTACCATGGGTTAACAAAACATGGCTTACCACGTTTTGCGAGCTTTTTAAGGGTGAGGGAGGGTCATTAGCGTTTATAATATTGGCAAAGTATGCTAAATTGCGCGCCCTTTTTCTAATGTATGGTGAAGTATGTTTGTAGGTTTTGATTACGGTAGTTCTAATTGTGCCATGGGTGTTATGGAGCAAGAGGAAGTACAGTTAGTGCCACTTGAGCAAGGAAAACATTATTTACCTTCTACTCTTTATACGCACCATAGCGCATTAGTTGTCGACTTTGTGGCAAAGCATGTAAAAGGCACTGCCCACGAGCATGACTTTTTAACGAAGCGCCAAGCTTTATTAAATACACTCCCGCGTATTAAGTCAGATCTTGATTTACAACCTACAGATGAAACGCTATTTATTGGCCGTGAAGCCATTAGTGAATATGTGCAGTTTCCTGAAGAAGGCTACTTTGTAAAATCACCTAAATCGTTTTTTGGTGCCACAGGCTTAAAGCAAGGGCAAATTAATTTTTTTGAAGATATTGCTACCGCAATGATTTTAAAAATAAAGCAACGCGCAGAGCTTTCACTTAAAACCCCCCTTACGCAAACGGTTATTGGTCGTCCAGTTAACTTTCAGGCTGTTGGCGGAGAGCAGTCAAATCAGCAAGCTGTAGGTATTTTAGAGCGCGCAGCTAAGCGTGCGGGCTTTAAAGACGTGGAGTTTCTATACGAACCGCTTGCAGCAGGGATTGATTACGAAAGTAGTTTAGTGGAAGACCAAAAAGTGCTGGTTATTGATATTGGCGGTGGTACCAGCGATTGCTCGTTTGTACAAATGGGGCCAAGCTTTAGAGGTAACAGTGAGCGCGACAATGACTTTTTAGCCCACAGCGGTAAGCGAGTTGGCGGGAATGACTTAGATATAGCGCTTAGTTTTCATGGTTTAATGCCATTGCTTGGTTTAGGCAGTACCTTTAAATCGGGCCTACCTTTACCAAACCAACCTTTTTGGCAAGCCTGTAAAATTAATGATGTAAATTTACAAAGTCAGTTTTATAGTGAAAGCCACTATCGAGAACTCACTGCCCAATTACGCGATGTCAGTGCACCTGTGCTTTTCAAACGCTTAATTCATTTACAGCAAAATAAACAGGGCCATCAGTTAGTACAGCAAGGTGAGGCGGCTAAAATAGCGCTTTCATCGGCAGATGCTTTTGATTGCGATCTTCGCTTTTTAGATAATGACCTTAGTAAAAACCTATCGATTAGCGATTTAGCGTTTGCAGTAGAAAGTAGTATTAGCCAAATAGTAACGTTAGCCAAACAAGCAATTACCGATGCAGGAACCACCCCAGACGTTATTTATTTAACAGGGGGGAGTGCCCAGTCACCACTTATTAAAGCGGCGTTAAGTGAGCATTTAGGTGATATTAAAATGCTAAATGGCGATCACTTTGGTAGTGTAACGGCTGGCCTAACAAAATGGGCCAGCATGCTTTATAAGTAGCTTAAAGGATTTAAAGACTGATTTGTCGGGTTGCGAGGTATTTTTCGTAATCTGGCAAAGTACGTTCAAGCTCAGTGTCCATTAAGGGCGAGCTTAATAACATGTCGGCGCTGACTTCATTACAGGCCACAGGAATATTCCAAACAGCAGCTAAACGCAGTAATGCTTTAACATCAGGGTCGTGTGGTTGCGATGCCAACGGATCCCAAAAAAACACCAATACATGAATTTCGTGCTCGGCAATTTTAGCTCCTAGCTGTTGATCGCCCCCCATAGGACCACTTAATAGCTGAATAACCTCTAGCCCGGTGGTTTTTTCGATTAAATGGCCTGTGGTGCCAGTACCGTATAAGGTGTGTCTGCTTAAGGCTTCTTTGTGTTTTTCGCACCATAATTTCAGCGCGGCTTTTTTACCATCATGCGCAACTAAGGCAATATTTTTATTAGCGGGTAGCGATTGTTTTTTTTGTTCCATGCTGCATCTTATTTTGTTGAGTAACTAAGGCTTTGGTTAAGTAATACCAATTTAGTGTAATTAGTATAATAAATTAATGGCCAGTGCAATAAATACCATGCCGGTCACTCGGTCTATCCAAAGTTGGCTATGTGGGTACTTTTTGAAAAATTGCGCTATTTTGTCGCCAAAGTAAATATACGTACAGTCAATTGGGAAAGCAAAAATAGGGTAGAGCAGACCAAAAAAAGCTAATTGAAACGTTGCCGATGATAAGCTTGGGTCTACAAACTGCGGGATAAAAGCAATAAAAAACAACGCGACTTTAGGGTTTAATACCTCGGTCATCATGGCTTGAAACATGACATTTGGCTTTTTACTGGTGCTTACATGGGGCTTATCTTCACTAGCGTAATCCGTGGTATTTGGCTGCGAAAAAGTGCTTTTAATCATCACAAACCCTAAATAGCACAAATACGCCGCGCCTAAGTACTGTACTGCGCTATAAGCGGTGGGCGAGGCTTTTAACACCGCGCTTAATCCAATAACAGCAAAAAATGTGTGTATTACTCCACCTAAAGCAAAGCCAAATGCGCTTTGCATACCTGCCGCTCTGCCACTGGCAAATGTTTGCGCCATTAAAAATGCGTTTGATGGCCCAGGGGCCACCGCCATTAAAAAGCTCGCCAGTAAAAATGATGCTAAAAAATCAGGGTTGATCATGTATTTACCGGGTGCAATGTATGGGCTTTTTTACTCATTAAAATTAACCAAAGTGGTGCCAGTAACAATAAATGAAAAGCAATTAGCCAAGGTGTGTTAAGGCCTAAATATTGCGTTAAAAACACAAGCACACTAGCGCCACTCATTTGCATAGCACCAATTAAGGCAGAGGCTGTACCGGCTTGTTTTGGAAAGCGCGATAACGCCATACCGGCCGCAGAGCCTAAGCTCAGGGCAAAGCCAAGTGCTGCAATTAAAATAGGTAGCATAAGCGCAATGGCCGATTCTATATGGCTAAGTGCAATCATTAATATGCCAGATGACACCAATACTGTAACCCCAACGCGCAGGGCTTTTTGGCTATTACGTTTAATATAAATGGGCGTAATAAAGCTGGCTACAATACTTAATACGGCATTGAGCGTAAACCAAAAAGTAAAGTCGGCAACAGTGCCCCCTAAGTGCGTAATTATCCACCCAGGTGCCAAGGTGACATACACAAGAATTGCCGACATGGCGACCATACACAGTAAGCTATTAAATAAAAATATCGGTGTTTTTAATATTGGCACAAAGCGGCGTAAGTCCAATATATGCCCTTGGTAGTGACTATCAGCAGGGCGGGTTTCTCTAAATAAGGTGAGCGTAATGACTAGGCCCGCTAACGCAAATAAGGTTAAAAACATAAAGTTCATGCGCCAGCCAAATTGCACGGTAAGCCAAGCACCTAAAATAGGCGCAAGCGCAGGAATAAAACACACTATTCCATTTAAATAGGTAATCATTTGCCCGCTACGTTCGCTGCCGTATTTATCACGTACAATAGCAAAAGCAACAACAAACGTAGCACATGCGCCTAACCCTTGCAGAGCGCGTGCAAACATTAATACAGCAAAAGAGGGCGCCATGTAGGCAAGCAAGGCAGAGCCTGCATACAAGCTAACACCTACAACCGCTACCGGCTTTCGGCCAAACTTATCAGCAAGCGGCCCTGCAATTAATTGCCCTAAACCCACAGTAAGCATAAAAATAGCCACTGTTTGCTGAACCTGTTGTTCGGTTACGTTAAATTGCGTGGCAATAGTTGGAAAAGCGGGAAGATAAATATCAATTGCCATAGGGCAAAATATTACGAGTAACGCTAAGATGAGTAATAAAATTAAGTTAGGTTTAGCGGGCTGTGTTTGCATTAGGTCTCCTTTTGCTGGCTATTTTAGGTGCCCGCATATAAAAAAGAAAGGGCTTATGAGTGAGCCACGCTTTATTGTGATAAATATTTCATGACATTAGGATTAACAGCACAGTGAATTGCGCTTTTTTTAACTGGTCTGATGTGTTAATTTGAATTTATAAACACAAAATGGGAAATAACAATGAGTAATAAATCAGCCCTTTTAAAAACCTGGCTTAAATTTAAACGCTTACCTTTTGGCAATTGGCTGTTTAGCAAAGCGGTATGCATAAAAGCCCCGTATTTTGGCTCAATGAAACCTTACGTGCTCGATTTAAGAGAAGGGCACTGTAGCGCTGTCGTAAAAAACCGCCGTAGTGTGCATAACCATATTGGGACTATTCATGCTATTGCACAATGTAACTTAGCTGAGCTGTGCGCTGGTGTAATGGTAGATGCCACCGTGCCTTATAAAACGCATCGCTGGATCCCAAAAGGAATGACGGTACACTATTTAGCAAAGGTTGATACCGATGTAACTGCTATTGCAGAAATCGACTTGCCTCGCCAATGGGTAGATAAAGAAGATTTAGTGGTGCCAGTTAAGCTTTACAATACCCGCAATGAACTGGTGTTCACTGCAGATATTACGATGTACATAACCGAAAAAAAGTAATGAGCTCTTAATTAGATTTGGCTTTATCAGCGGCTTGCTTATTAACAAATGACAAGTCGCTATCAGCATCATCAAGCAAAGTTTTTACTTCTTTAGCCGGCTTTAAATCTTCGCTAATAAGTTCCGGTTCTTCTTTTTCAAAGCGCTGTTTTAAGCTGCCTTCAATAATGGCTCCAGCATCAATACTTAGTGTATCGTGAAAAACATCGCCATGTACGTGAGCGCTGCTTTGAATATTCACTTCACTTGCGTTTAGTGAGCCAATAATTTTGCCTTTTACAATGACACTTTTAGCTTCAACCACACCTTCAACAATGCCGGTAGAGCCAATTACCAGGTGCTCTGCCTTTATATCGCCATCAATTCGGCCATCTAGCTGCACTTCGCCTTGGCTGGTAAGTGTGCCAGTTAAGCGCACATCTTCAGAAATAATAGAAGGGGTATGATTTACTCTTTTTAACGTAGTTTGACTACTTGGTTGCTTTTTTTTACCGAACACGAGAAAGCGCCTTTGTTATTTTTAGAGGATTGACATGTTTGTCATCGAGTAACACTTCATAGTGTAAGTGGGTGCTGGTACTTCTGCCAGTACTGCCCATTAATCCAATTACCTCATTTTTAGCAATTGTTTGGCCTTTTTTCACTTTAATTTTATTTAAGTGGCCAAAACGGGTGACCAAGCCATTTTTGTGCTCTAGCTCGATAAAGTTACCATAGCCGCCATTTTTACCAGCGCGCAATACACGTGCATCAGCAGGGGCAAAAATTTCGGTTTTATGCCAGCCGGCTAAATCAACACCTTTGTGAAAAGCGCGGCGGTTGTTCATCGGATCTTTACGTAACCCAAAGTTGCTCGAAATATAGTATTTAGCCGCAGGCAAGGGCAGTGAGTTAGGCAGCTCTGTTAAAAAGTTTTCAAGGTTGTTAAGTAATAATAGCTTATCAACAATGGCTAAAAACTGCCCTGGTATTTTAGTTTCGTCAAATACATCTAACGGGCCACCTTGCGCACTGGTTTGTGCGCCCAGTGCTAAATGTTGTTCAAGGGCTGATTCTAAGCCTGCGCCTTTTAACATCGCTAAAATTGCATCATGGCGTTTATTAATTTGCGCATCAATAAGCGCAAAATTGTGCTCGTAGTATTTATTTAAGCGCTCGTAACGTGCGGCAAAAGTGATTGGCGTTAGAAGGCTGGCATGTTTGTCTTTCGGCTCTTCATCTACAAGTGGTTCATGAAACTCGCCTTTGTCTTGATTAACAGGCGACTCAAGTTGTTCTTCTAGTTTTATTGTCTCTTTACTAATAGATGCGGGGAGGGATTCAATCATACCTTGCAAAAGTGCTTGCTTTTGCTCTAGTACAGCAAGTTGTTCTAATTGCTTAGCGTGCAGTGCTTTTTGTTCTTGGACCTGCTTTTGCCACACTTGTTGTTTGTCAATTTGGCTTTGTTCTATGTCGGTAATTTTATTTGTTTGGCTATAAACACGAAAACTAGAAATACCGACCCAAGTAATAGTGCCTAAAATAAGCAGTACTGTAAAAAGCTGAAACCAAGGCGCCAAAACAACATGCTTAACTTCGCCATTTTGACGAATAAGCAACTGACGGGCTGGGAAAAATTTTTGGTAAAAAGACTTAATAAATACTGACATGGCACATAAACACTCGCTATTAACCGGATTAATGTATCAATTTCAGTCTAAAAAGCCAGAAAAAATTTGTAACTGTTCAAAAATTAATAAAAAAGGGCTGCTATTTAGTAGCAGCCCTTTATTTAAAATAGTCACAAATTAGCTAGCTTGTTGCTCGTCGTTATCTTTTATTGATGCTACGTTGTCGGCTTTTTTAGCTTTAGCTGTACCTTTTGTTGTGGGCTCTTTTGCGCCTTTTAACACCGCCATAAAGTCATCTTTACTCTTTGCAATTTCAAGCGCAAGCGATTCAACCTGTTGCTCGCTCAGTGGCACATCTACTTTTTCCAGCATTACTTCAAGCGATTCTGCTATATCGAGCATTTTGTCATAGGCATCCGCTTCTTTTTTAGTAGTAAACGTCATTCGCTCAACTCCGTTTCGTTCTACAACATATTTAACAACAACAGCCATGATCTCTCCTGCTTGATTGCGTGGTAATGTGGTTACTGACCCGTAGGTCACTGTTTTTATATACAGTAAATGTTTGTGTGTAAAATTGCAAGTATTCGGTGCATTTTTAGCTTGTCATCAATTTGACAAAAAAGCGTAACTTTACTTTAGTTAAGCAATCACTTGTTGTACCAGCTGCATTTTAGGTTTTCGGATTTAGGTGATTATGCACTGGAAATAATATAAGTGATGCGCGTTGCTCCTTATTTAACATTATTTCCTCAAATAAAAATTAAGCACATGTTTAAAGCCAAATTAGCCGTTTAACTATAACGCTTTGGTATAAACAAAAATAAGGAATAACAAATGAAAAATCTATTAACGCTACTTATTATTAGCTTTTTAAGCTTTAGCGCGTTTACCCACGCTAACCCTGTTGAAGATAAGCCTATGGTTGAAATGCCGCAAGCGCCAGTTATTAATATTAATAGTGCCGACTCAGAAATGCTGGCCAAGTTGCCTGGTATAGGTAAGAAAAAAGCGCAGGCTATTGTTGATTACAGGGTTGAAAATGGTGAATTTTCCCAGCTGAGCGATTTAACTAACGTAAAAGGAATAGGTAAAAAGCTTGTAGCTAAACTAGAAGGAAAAGTGTCTTTATAATAGGCAGGGCGCTAAGCGCCCTGTGAATACTGCTCAAGTGCTTTGGCTAAATATTTTTTAGCGAAGTTTATTTCAATCGGGGTGGTTAAAAGCGGGTAAAACAGGCCACCTAAAATTAAAAAGGGAATGAGTTCCCACCCTTTAAAAACAGTAAATAACAAAAACAATGGGCTGAGCAATATCAGCTTTACTATTCTTAATAACACTCTATCGGTGGCAGGTAGCATACTTAGCGCAATAGCAACAACGGCTTGTCGCTGCCTCACTTTAAGGTGCTTTAGTTCAGGCAGCTGACTGGTAAAAAACGTAAACATATTAAATAGTCTTTTTAGTAAGTAAGCGAGTGGTAACAAGTACAAAAAGCGTGATAGTAAATAACGCAAATAGTATTTCCATCCATGCTGGCATACTTAATCCCGCAAATTGCCAATCGATATTACCGCAATCCCCTGTGGCTTGAAAAAAGCTTGGGATCCATTCATGCAATGGCATAAATGAAGGAAAGTTTGGCTCAAACTCACAGCTAAATGCAAAGGGATCGGTGGTTGTTTGCATTTCAATGTGTTCACGTGCAATAAAGTAACCCCACACACTTGATACACCCCACACTAAATAAGCGATAGCGCGTACTAATTTACTTTGTGGTTTAGTTGCGCCAATAATGCCTGCCCCTAATAAGCCTAATACCGCAGTTCGCTGATAAATACACATAATGCATGGAGCAAGTCCCATCTGGTATTGAAAAAACAGTGCGGTGACTTCTAATAAAAATACAATGCCTGTAAATAGTAGCCATGGAGTACGTTGAGTAGGGAGTTGTGCTAGCCAGTTCATAAAAAATCCGCATTGAAATAAGACGTTGAATTATGTACTAGGATAAAGTAACGAGCAACAAAAAGGGTAAAAAAGCTACCGAAGTCGCTTTTTTTAAGATGAAATTAATAAGCGGTTATGGCCAATCCTATTTAGGGAAAGGTCAAGCTTAATTTGCTAAGTAAACATGTAATATAAGATTGGTACGCTAAAAAGGCTTGATTAAACGTTACAGTTAACAGGCTCTGCTGTATGCAATATTTTGAATGTGCTTGTTGCCGCACACGGGAATTATTGTAGTAATGCAATGGTGAAGCAAAAACAGCAATAGTATTAATGTACCTACTATGAATAGGGTTAATTTATTTAGCTAATTAGGCCTAATTTAAGCATGTTGAATTTTATTATTTACTATTGCGAAATTTTCAGCGGTTGGTTGGCACTTATATCAACGAGTTTACTTGTTAGTTATATTTCATCTGGTACAATCTGTCAGTTATTCGTATAAAACGATGAGTTGTGATTAATTCGAGTGGGAATTGAATGAGAATTTTTAAAGCTAAAAGCCCAGCAGGATTTGCTGAAGAGTATATAGTTGAATCTATCTGGAACGGCGATTTCCCTCCAGGTTCAATTCTACCTGCAGAGCGTGAGCTTTCTGAGTTAATTGGTGTAACCAGAACAACCTTACGTGAAGTACTGCAACGTTTAGCACGCGATGGCTGGCTAACTATTCAGCACGGCAAGCCAACCAGAGTGAATAACTTTTGGGAAACATCGGGTTTAAACATACTCGAAACGCTGGCGCGCTTAGATGAAGACAAAATGCCAGAGCTGACCGATCAATTATTATCTGCACGTACTAATATTAGTGCTATTTATACCCGTGCGGCGATAAAGCTTAACCCTGAGCGTGTTATTGAGATTTTATCAAAAAGCGATGAACTTGAAGACACTGCGCAAGCTTTTGCAGATTACGATTACAAAGTACACCACGAATTAGCTGTCGCAGGTAATAACCGCATTTACGTACTTATACTTAACGGTTTTAGAGGGTTTTACTTTAAAATTGGTTGTCATTATTTCTCAGACGCAGGCACTCGCCAGTTAGCACGTCAATTTTATAAAGACCTAACAGTATTGGCTGAAAACCGTGAGCATGATGGCGCGATTTCAATGATGCGTAAGTTTGGCCATCAAACCGGTGAAATCTGGCAAAATATTAAAGGCGATATGCCTTCCGACATCATGGATTAGCCCATTTTTAAAACCTGCAAATGCAGGTTTTTTTATAGGCGTAATAAAGTTTTAATATCTGTTCGGTATTTTCGATTGTGCACATCGCTAAATACGATTGTTCTTTTTTCCTTATTAAATTTAAAATTCCACGTAATTATGTGTTGGCGCTATTGTTTTTTAATTTTTAGCGCCCATATAAGTATCAGCATTGCGTATGCAATCGACAACAAACTCAAAATATTTGGAGAATAAAATGGGTGTATTAGTAGGCCGCCAGGCACCAGACTTTACCGCTGCAGCTGTACTAGGTAATGGTGAAATTGTAGATAGCTATAACCTTCATGAAACAATTAAAGGTAAAAAAGCAGTAATCTTCTTTTACCCACTAGATTTCACGTTTGTATGTCCTTCAGAACTTATCGCTTTTGATAAGCGTTACGAAGAATTCCAAAAGCGTGGCGTAGAAGTAATTGGTGTTTCTATCGATTCACAATTCTCACACAACGCATGGCGTAACACTGCTGTAGCAGACGGCGGTATTGGTAAAGTTCAATACGCACTAGTTGCAGACGTTAAGCACGAAATTTGTAAAGCATACGATGTTGAGCACCCTGAAGCGGGCGTTGCATTTCGTGGCTCTTTCCTAATCGATGAAGAAGGTAACGTACGTCACCAAGTAGTGAACGACTTACCACTTGGTCGTAACATCGACGAAATGATCCGCATGGTTGACGCGCTAGCATTTCACAGCGAAAACGGCGAAGTATGTCCTGCTGGTTGGGAAGAAGGTAAAAAAGGTATGGACGCAAGCCCTGAAGGTGTTGCTAAGTTCCTATCTGAGAACGAAGGCGAGCTATAATTTAGCCCCTACGTTTTAATAAAAAAAACCGCCATATGGCGGTTTTTTTGTTTTTAGCATAGCCCATTTAATAATGGGCTATATTAAATTAAAACGAGAAGGTTACTTTAGTGTAGAAGTAACGACCACGTGGGTTGTGTACGCCCGATGCATACCCGTAAAGGTCGGCATCGCCATCACCAATGGCAAATGGTGGCTCTTCGTCGAATACGTTATTTACACCAAGCGACACTTTAGTTGCATCACTTACACGGTAAGATGTTTGTAAATCTACCAATGCTTGCGAGTCAACCATACGCGATGTATTGCTATCAAAGTCTAAATTACCGTCAAAGTCTATATCTGGGGTATCTTCAAACTCGCCTACGTAGCTAATATTTACGTTGGTATTAAATTGGCCAATTTCCCAGTTAGTAGAGAAAATCCAGCGGTGCTCTGGGTAATTGTATTCACCCGTGTAATCGCGGCCGTCTTTTTCAAACTTGTTTTGGTACGCCCATTCTAAGTTAAATTTAAGTAAGCCTAAATCATCCAGCGAATGGTTGTAATTTGCTGATAAATCAACACCTGACACTTCTTGCGAAGAGACGTTTTCAAAGGTGCTGTATATTTTTTGAATGGTGCCTAAGCTATTGCCACCACTAGGTGCTAAGCGTACACACACCGTGCTATCTTGGTTATTACACTCAGAGTTATAAATTGGGCCAAATTCTTGTTCATCAATTTTATTATCTTGGGTAATACTCCACACATCTACGCTTAAACCAAACTCAGCAGAAGGTGCCCAAATAAAGCCAACGTTCCATGATTCTGACTCTTCTGCTTCTAAATCAGGGTTACCAGCAAATTCAATGTTGTAATCTAGCGCGTCACAATCAAGGCCAGTTGCTTCACAGCGATAAGTATCTACAAAAAACTGACTTTCTTGTGATGGACCTAAACCTACTTGTGCAAGCGATGGCGCTCTAAACCCTTGTGCCCACGAACCACGAATGGTTATTTCGTCGGTAGGTGCCCAGCGTAAAGCGACTTTAGGGTTTGTTGTATTACCAAAGTCGCTGTAATCATCGTAACGGCCAGCGAGTTGTAGCTCTAGGTTTTCAGCAAGTGGGATTGAAAATTCCACATAGGCTGCGTATTGGTCGCGCTCTGCTGCAGCAGACACAGACTCAGTACCAAAAATTAAACCGCGCTGAAATTGGTCATCCGGTGTATCGGTTACATCTTCTTCACGGTATTCAATACCCGCGGCCATCATAACCACATCATCACCAAAGCTGAATGCTTCACCAGAGATGTTAGCGTCGAATGAGGTCATATGAGACTCACCGCGACGTACTAAGCTTGTGGTAATTCTGTCAATAACTTCTGGGCTGTTATAGGTGCCACCAAATGGGTTGTAGTTACCGGCATCAATCTCTTGTTGTAAAAAGTCGGTGCGAACCCAACCTTGCGAGCGATCGCCTGTTTGAAGTGATTTACTACGGCCTTTTTGAACTGCAGCTTCCCAACTCCATTCGTTAATTTCGCCTCTTAGGCCAGCTACAAAGCGAAGCGTGTCTGATTCAATATCCCATTGGCGAGCGCCCGCATCAACCGTACGGTAACGGCCAATTTGAATATCTTCACCAAACGGGTTGTTAGGGTGGCTAGCGGGTACTGTTAAACCTGCATCTTCATCTAGTGGAGTAGGGGCACCGGCTGCAACTGAGGTATTATGCTGCACTGCCATTTCTAAAAAGCCGGTAATACCATTATCAAAATTGTATTCAAATTGAGAAATAGCACCTACGCGCTCAGACTCAGGGGCGATGTAGCCAAATGGGCCGTAATCAAATAAACAACTACCGCTTGATGTGGCGTTTTCAGCAGGGCAATCTGGGTCAATTGTTTTTACACCATCAACATAAAAGTAGCCTGGAAAGCCACGAGAAGAGCGAAAGTCTTCGCCGCCATAAGGCGATTGATTAGCGGTGCCTAAGCTGCCCATTTCATCCGACGAAAGCGAGGTGTTTTTAAAGTAATCAATAATAATTGAGGCGCTGCTTTTTTCGCTAGTTGTACCCCATACTAAACTTGCTGTTGTTTCTTCGTAATTAGGGCCATCGGTACCACCGTAGCCTAAGTTTAGTTCAACGCCATCTATGTCTTTTTTCAAAATAACGTTGACTACGCCCGCTACTGCATCAGAGCCATAAATTGCTGATGCGCCATCTTTTAAAATATCAATGCGTTCAATCGCCGATACCGGAATACTATTAATATCGACAAATGAGTTTGTTATACCTTCGGCAAAGGCACTAATAGCCACACGGCGGCCGTTGATTAGTACCAATGTAGCATCAGCACCTAAACCACGTAGGCTGACCGCGGCAGATCCATTTGCAGTTGAATCTTGGTTGTTGCCGCGTGTTGAGAAAGTACCGCTGCCTGCCACAGGCATTCTTTCGAGGAGTTGTTGAAGGTTATCGTAACCCATGTTTTCGATATCTGCTCTGCCAATAGATTGTACTGGCGAAGGCCCTTCGATATCGGTGCGTTTTATGCGCGAACCTGTTACTTCAATGCGTTCTACTTTTTTTGCTTCTTCAGCAGCATAAGCTGTTGTTGTAAATCCTGCTGAAAGTGCGATTGTAGCACCTGCAATTATGCTAGGTGTAAATGCAATTGATTGCTTCATCCTTAAGTCCTTGTTGATATGTTATAAATTTAGTTGCTTAACAAGCGCTGACATTAATATCATGTAACTTAAGTGTTATCAATCTACACCCTTTGCGATTTTAGTATGAGTTTTTGTAGAGTGTTGCAGGAAAAATATTCAATAATAGAAACAACGAAAAAGGATAGACAAGGCTAAATTACTCGCTTTGTACCATAAAATTTGCGCACTAAAATGGACAGGCATTTAAAGAAATTAAAAAAATAAATAAAGTGTAATAATTTATTTATATCATGCACAGGGATGAATTAAATAAAGCTGAAGGTAATTTGATCAGGTTGTTTTAAATTTAACCGGTGAGAAATTAAAAAAAACGCCTAAATAAATTAGGCGTTGTGTTTATACTTTATGTTTCATGAGGCGTTCTTTCTCACGCGACCAATCTTTATTTTTGCCGTCTTCACGTTTGTCATGCATTTTTTTACCTTTTGCTAAGTGAAATTCAAGTTTCACCCAACATTTTTTCCAATACATGGCAGTGGCAACAAGTGAGTAGCCATCTCGTTCAGTGGCACCGACTAATCTATCAAGCTCTTTGCGGCTTAATAGCAGTTTACGGTATCGCATTGGATCGCAAATAACATGAGTCGAGGCGCTATTTAAAGGCTGAATTTGACTGCCTAATAAAAAAGCTTCGCCATTTTTAAGATGAATATAAGTTTCTGAGATGTTTACCTTACCAGCTCGGATACTTTTTACTTCCCAGCCCTGTAGTTCAACACCTGCTTCAAACTTGTCGTGTAAAAAATACTCATGGCGCGCTTTTTTGTTAAGCGCGATGGTATTACTGTTCGATTTTGATGATTTGTTCTTAGCCATAGTGCCCTATAATATACGTATTAAGAGATGTTTTACATCGATTTTTTATATGTGCCTTTAAAATAATCTGGTGAACTTAAGACCATGAAAATTTGGGGAAACGCGCAAAGCTTGCTAAAATTCGCCCACACAGTTGGGAGTGAGTATGCCACAAATAGAAAAAAGTGCGCTGGTTATGTACAGCACTAAAGAGATGTTTGACCTAGTTAATGATGTAGAAGCTTATCCGCAGTTTTTACCTAATTGCTCAGACTCTAAAATCGTTTCGCAGCACAATAATAACATGACCGCGAGTTTAGAAATATCCAAGGCGGGTATAAAAAAGTGGTTTACCACTGAAAACACCTTTATTGACGAGCAAACCGTGCAATTAAGGCTGGTTGATGGCCCATTTAAAACTCTTAAAGGGCGTTGGTATTTTCAAGCGTTAGATAAAAAAGCCTGTAAAGTTGAGCTTAAGCTTGAATTTGAATTCTCTAGCAAGCTTATAGAATTGGCGTTTGGTAAAATTTTTAATGATGTAGCTAAAAATATGGTTAGTGCATTCACGCAACGTGCAAAAGATGTATACGGAGCAAGATAATGATTAGCGTTGAGATAGTTTTTGCATTACCGACTAAAGCAACCACATTAACGGTGGAAGTAGCGCAAGGAACCACAGCCGAACAAGCTGTTATTCAATCGGGGATCATTGAAAAGTGCCCTGAAATAGACCCAACAGCGCTAACTTTAGGTGTATGGAATAGAACAGTAAAAGCGCATTACGAATTAAAAGATGGCGACAGAATAGAAATTTATCGTCCACTAATTGCAGACCCTAAAGATGCTCGAAGAAAGCGTGCTGAAAAAGCAAAAGAGGAAGGTCGAGCAAATAAAGTTACCGGTGGGCGTCCTTTATAAAGGTCATTAATGTAGTAAATAAAAAAGGTGAGCCATGCTCACCTTTTTTTAATAACTAAAGCGTTTACTGCTCTAGCGGAGTATCAAAGTTTTCTGGTTGATCATAATCACCCGAAACAGCAACTAGTTGATCATTTTCAAATTTAACCAGCAACTCTTTATGCTGCTCATTATCGCGGCCTTTGTTAAAGCTGTACACATAACGCCAGGTACTATTATCAAACGCATCTTCTGCTATTGGACGACCTAATACATAAATAACTTGCTCTCGTGTCATGTTTACACGAAGCTTATCTACATCTGATTGCTCTAAAAAGTTACCCTGTGGGATATTGATTCTATATACCCAGCTAGAACAACCTGCTAAAGAGCTGAATGTGAGAGCAACGATAAGCCAAAGAGAAAAAGTTTTTAACGACTGCATTGTTAGTTGTGATCCTTATTTTTTATAATCTGCATGATACCGATTAGTCACTGAAGGTAAAACCCTTTTAAGAAATTGTTTTTAGTTACGAGGGTTAGGGTAAAGTTTTGACCACAAACATACAAAAAAGTTTAAGTATAAATATAAGCAAAGCACACAAAGTACCCTCAACGTGGTATTTGTATATAGTGCAAACGCGTTTAGGCCACTGGTATACAGGTATAACAACCAATGTTGATAAGCGCTTAGCCACGCATCAAGCGGGTAAAGGCGCAAAAAACTTAAAAGGCAAAGGCCCTTTAGTTTTAATTCATCAACAAAAGGTGGGCTCAAAAAGCGAAGCCAGCAAGTTAGAGTGGCAAATTAAAAAATTAAGTAGGGCCCAAAAAGAGCACTACGTACAACAGCTAATGACTAAGTGAAGCTGTGGCATTTTTTAATGCTTTTAATTTATTACGATAGCGGGCTTTGTCATAGTTAAACTCGGCGTTTATACCCGCTAAACGCATATAATGTGTTGCCTGCTTTATATTGCCGGTAAAATAATATGCTCGCGCAAGGCCAAAGTGGCTTTCGTGTAACTTAGCGTCAATTTTATAAGCGCTTTTAAAATGCTTAATCGCTTGAGAGTAATTTTTAAGTACCAGTTCACTATTACCCAATGATATATGGTAATACGGGTTAGCTTGGCGCTTTTTATTGAGCTGTTTTAGCATTTGCTGACCTTGTTTAGCGCGGTTACTTAAGGTGTACAGCACAGCGAGATTACCTATGGCAGTATGGTTATTTTTATCAAGCAATAAAGCATAGTTATATGCCTGTTCAGCTTCTTTTAAATAATTAAGCTGCCTAAATACAATACCTAAATTTCCCCAGCCACCACTGTATAATGGGGCGGCTTCAACGGCGGCACTAAAGTAGCTATAAGCTAAATTATAATTTTTATTTACTAAAGCTTGGGCGCCTTTATTGTTATAAAACATAGCCGTAACAAACTCTTTGCTTATTGGGCTGGTTTTAAAGCGTTGTTTTCTTATATTCGGGTCGAAGTCTATGGTTAACTGCTTATCACGTTGATAAACCATTGTGGCTGGTATTGTTTGCATAAGCGCATTGTCAATTGATAAATTAATATGCCCTGTCAGTAAATTAACCCCTTTATTCATTGCCCAATATTCAGGAATATGGACTTTTTGAAAGCGCGCTTTTATACCTAAATAATCGGCTAAGCTATACGCTAATATCGATAACGACAGGCAATTAGCATTTAAATTAGCGTAGGTTTGCGATGCACTCAATGTGGCGCCACTTTGATAGGTTAACGAGTTATCGCCGTTTTTTAATAAAAAACTTAAAATACTGTTCGCTAAGTAATGCGCGCTGCGCTTACTGGTTAAGTGGGCATCAAGTTGGGAAGTGATTGTTTTGTCGAGCTTAAATATGTCTTGCTCGGTTTCAACGTTAATACGGTTAAATGTTGGATGGTTTGCAAGGGCAAGCGGTGGTGGTTCACGCACCGTGGTGTTACATGCGCTTAAATATAAGCAGCTACTTAGTAATAATGCGTTAAAACAAGATATGTTCATAAACCACCTCCAACATATTACATCTATAAGTGTAGATGCAATATGCGCAGGTGGTTTATTAAAGTGTTACAAAACGTGTTTAGTGGTGTTTTTCAAAGGTGGCTACGAGTGCATCAAGCGCTTGAGCGCTATTTGCTAAATCTCGAATTGCTTGCTCGGTGTTTATTTGCTCATTCATAGCACGGTCACTAATTTCACTTATTTGCTCAATATTACGTCCTACATCAGCAACCACGTTACTTTGCTGCTCAGTTGCGGTGGCAATTAAGGTAGCCATATCGTTTATTTGATTTGCTGTTTCGCTTATCGCATCAAGCAATTCAACAGAGCTTTGCATTGCGCCTACGCTTTGTTGGGCTTTTTGCTTAGATTGACCAATATCGTTTACTACATCTTCAGAAATAGTGGTTAGCTCTTCAATCATTGACTGAATTTCGGTGGTTGATTGCGAGGTACGATTAGCAAGCGCGCGTACTTCATCGGCCACCACTGCAAAGCCTCTACCATGCTCACCAGCCCGTGCCGATTCGATGGCTGCGTTTAAGGCCAGTAAATTAGTTTGCTCTGAAATGCCGCGAATAGAGTCAACAATACTCGCTATATCAATTGTTTTTTTAGAAAGCAGTGTTACTTGCTCGGTAATGCCGTCAATATCAGTGGCAAGCGCTGAAATTGTAGCTTGGCTTTGCAGTACTTGCTGATGGCTTTGGCTGGTGTTTTCTTGACTGCTTTGCGTTAACTTAGCTGCATTAGCCGCACTTTGTGCTATTTCTTGTACAGTTGCGCCCATTTCGTTAATGGCTGCAGCAACCGAAATGGTTTGCTCTTTTTGATTATCAATAGACTGCGAGTTGTTTTTTGCTTGTTCAAATACATGATTAGAACTTTGGCGTATTTCTGTACTTTCGTTGGCGACTTGCTTGATGGCAGTTTCAATTTTATGAATAAACTGGTTAAAGCCATGGCTTAAATTGTTTAGCTCTGGCTGATTAGACTCTGGCAAACGGTATGCTAAATTAGCATCGCCTGATCCTAAACGTGAGAACAGCTCGGCCATATCCGAAAGCGGTGACGCTAAAGAACGTGCTAACAAGTAACTTAGCATGCTAGCAACGAGGGCTATCACTAGCGTAAAGGTAAATATTTGCCACTCCAATGTACCTACAGTCGCAAACACCTCACTTTTAGGTACTTGGGCTAATACGTATAAGTCGGTATTGGCTATTGGCATGGCTGCTAAAAATGTGGCTTCGTTATTAAGTGATAATTCTGTAATTGCAAAACCAGAAGGGTTATACAAAGTACTATGAACATTACTGCCATAAAGTGTGTCTATGTTTACTTTAGCCACTTTATTTGCATCTTTATGTAACTGAATTAAGCCGCTTTTATCTGCAATAAACACAAAGCCAGTTTGCTCAATTTTAAATTGTTGTAGTAGCTTTTGCATGTCGGTGATGCTTTTTGCAAGCCCCGCTAATCCAAGCCCATTTGTTTGTTGATGATTTACAAACATTTTTACATCAGTCGGGGATTCTTGATAAATACTGATTGAGTACGGATTATTTGAGTTGGTAAAGCCAAAAAACCACCCATCAGCCGCGTCGTTTTTAAGCACGCGTAAAAATCCGTGTTGGTTCCAATATTGTGCTGTATCACGGTTAGCCCACGACGCCGTTGCTAAATCAAACTGCTTAGCTACGCGGTTTAATTCTTTAAGCAGTAGTGTGTCGTCTTGGTTATTTGAGCGCGCCCACTCTAAGATAAATTCATTTGATGATAGTTGCTGTGCAGCACCTAGTAGTTCGTTTATTTCGCCACCAATTTGATTACTAATACTGTGTAATTTGCTGGGTAGCTCAGATTCAATCATACGTCGTTCTATAATATCTTCAGAGCTATATAAAGACGTTAAACCAATTAATGCAGCGACACAGATTGCAATGGTACTGCCTAAAATGGTGATTTTTTGAGTGATAGTTAGGTTTTTTATCGTCATATTATTTAACTTTACAACTAGGTAGATAGCCATGTTAGCACATTATTAATTAAGCGCTAATTATTGCAATATATCTAAAAGGGTATACTCGCTTTTTATTATTACTAGCACGAAAAAGCCCACAGCGTATGCATGTGGGCTTGGTTTCTAACAAGCGAAACTAGTTATACAATTTTCTTCATTGCTGACATGTAGCCGCGTAGTCTAGCGCCAACAATTTCAACAGGGTGCTCACGTAGTGCAGTGTTAATTTGAATCAATGTTTGGTTATCTACTTGGTTACTTTGCTCATTTAAGCCTTTACCAATAACATCGGTGTCGATGTTTTTCATAAAATCGGCCAATAATGGTAAACACGCATGGTTGTATAAGTAACAGCCGTATTCTGCAGTATCAGAAATAGTACGGTTCATTTCGAATAACTTTTTACGTGCTATTGTGTTGGCAATTAATGGTGTTTCGTGTAAAGACTCATAATAAGCCGACTCGTCAATAATGCCTGCTGCAGTCATGGTTTCAAATGCAAGCTCAACGCCCGCTTTAACCATAGCAACCATTAAAATACCGTTATCGAAAAACTCTTGCTCAGAGATTTCTACATCACCAGCAGGGGTTTTTTCAAAGTTAGTTTCGGCAGTTTCTGCACGCCATTTTAGTAAGTTTGCATCGTCGTTTGCCCAATCTTCCATCATTACGCGTGAGAAAGTACCGTCGATAATGTCATCTTGGTGCTTGTTATAAAGCGGGCGCATAATAACTTTAAGTTCTTCGCTTAGTTCAAAAGCTTTTACTTTTGCAGGGTTTGATAAACGGTCAAGCATGTTAGTAACGCCGCCGTATTTAAGGGCTTCGGTAATTACTTCCCAGCCGTATTGAATTAGTTTTGATGCGTAACCCGCATCAATGCCTTTTTCAATCATTTTATCAAAACATAAAATTGAACCGGTTTGTAACATGCCACAAAGAATTGTTTGCTCGCCCATTAAGTCTGATTTAACTTCAGCGATAAACGATGACTTAAGTACACCGGCACGATGACCACCGGTACCCGCAGCGTAGGCTTTAGCTTGTGCTAAGCCGTGACCTTGTGGGTCGTTTTCTGGGTGAACAGCAATAAGAGTAGGTACACCAAAGCCGCGTTTGTATTCTTCGCGAACTTCAGAGCCAGGACACTTAGGAGCAACCATGATTACCGTAATGTCTTCACGAATTTGCATGCCTTCTTCAACAATATTAAAACCGTGCGAGTAAGCAAGTGTAGAGCCTTGTTTCATTAAAGGCATAATGGCAGTTACAACGGCCGTATGTTGCTTATCAGGTGTTAGGTTTAATACTACGTCAGCGCTCGGAATTAGCTCTTCGTAGGTGCCTACAGTAAAACCGTTTTCAGATGCATTTAGGTATGACTGACGACGCTCATCAATTGCTGATTGACGTAACGTGTATGATACATCTAGGCCTGAGTCACGTAAGTTTAAACCTTGGTTAAGACCTTGTGCGCCACAGCCAACAATAACCAGCTTTTTACCTTTAAGTGCATCAACACCATCGGTAAATTCACTTGGGTCCATAAATTCACATTGCGCTAATTGAGCTAACTGCTCGCGTAAAGGTAAGGTATTAAAATAATTCGCCATGTTAGTGTCCTATAATTCGTATTTGTTAGATGCAAAGCGTATTTGCTTTGCTTAAACACACCATAAAAAAAAACTTTGCTTGCGTAAAATGATATATTTGCACTAAAGTATTTCAAAAAATGAAACGTAGAGGCGTGTAATGGATCATAAGCATTTAAATTACTTTTTAGCGTTAGCTAAAACGCTCCATTTTGCCCGTGCGAGCGAGCTGTGCCATATAAGTGCACCTACATTAAGTCGCAATATTAAGCAGCTTGAAGATGAGGTCGGCGTTGCTTTATTTATACGTGATAACCGAAGTGTAAAATTAACTAAAGAAGGGGAGTCGTTTATTGATTACGCCACCTCTACACTGGCTAATTGGCAGCGCTTTAAAGCGAATGTGAAAGACCCAACCCAGCATATTTACGGTAATGTGAGTATTTATTGCTCAGTCACCGCCTCGTATAGTTTTTTGCATCAAATATTAGAACAGCTCCGCGCGCAG
The DNA here is from genome assembly GCF_028599265.1 of Pseudoalteromonas sp. Angola-4. NCBI lineage: Bacteria > Pseudomonadati > Pseudomonadota > Gammaproteobacteria > Alteromonadales > Pseudoalteromonadaceae > Pseudoalteromonas > Pseudoalteromonas sp. Angola-4. The sequence goes on from NZ_JAQREK010000001.1 coordinate 218,501, forward strand.
CATCAGCATATAGAAATAACGCTAAATACCGGCGATCCGGCGTTGGCAATAAACCGTGTGCTGGATGCCCATGAATCAATGGCTATTGCTGCACGGCCAAGTAAACTGCCTGCCCAAATTGCTTTTGTTAATATAGGCCACTCTCCACTGGTTCTTATTGGACCTAAAATTCAATGCCCGATCAGCGAAAAAATAGCGAAAAACGCCCCACATATTGATTGGTCAGAACTGGAGTTTATTGTACCTGAGCAAGGTTTTTCTAGGCAGCGGTTAGAGCAGTGGTGGCGGAAAAATAATGTGCATGGAAAAATTTATGCACAAGTAGCAGGGCACGAAGCTATGGTGTCTATGGTGAGCCTAGGATTAGGTGTCGCCATGGTTCCCAAAATAGTGCTAGATAATAGTCCGCTACAAGACAAGGTACACGTACTGCCCAGTGAAAATTACCAGCCAGAAGGGTTTGATATTGGTTTGGCGGTGCTAAAAAAAGAACTTAACGACCCTGCAATCAGTGCATTATGGAATATTGCACAAACTTTAGGCGCAAATGTTATCTAAGCTTTTAACGATTAATATAATTCAGTAAATAGTATGATTAACAGTTGCGTATGAGTTTACTATTACTTAACATGAAAGCTTAATAATAAAAAATAATGACGCACGAGAGTTTATAATAATTATGGATCATGCTGTATCGCTCGCTCATTCTGCTCAATGTTTAAAAAAAGCAATTCCTCTGATGGTAAAATACCGAATGCCGGTAACGCCTATCAATTACGCTATTTGGTATTGCTATGTGCAAGGCAGTAAGCCAGCATTAAATGCTGAGCTTGATCACGTCATTGCTGAGCAACAAACATGTACTCAAAATAAAGCAAAAGAAATTTTTGATAAGCATTTAAGCGAAGATGACTTAGTGTTTTTTCAAGAAATGGCTGATCGCTTCCATGGCACTATGGAGCAAGTACAGCATGATATAAGCGTTACCCTCGATCATTCTAAAAGCTTTACCACGTCGTTGGTAGATTCTCAAAATGAGTTGGCAAGTTTAGCTAATGTAAATTCGTTTAACGAAATACTCGGTTGTGTTGAACGCTTAACCGACGAGTCGGTGGCTATGCAAGACTATGCGCGAGAATTTCAAACTAAGCTTGCGGTAGCCTATAACGAAATTAAAGATTTAAAAGAAGCACTTAACCTTTCTCAAGAAGCAGCCGATACAGACCCCCTGACAGGCTTTTTTAATAGAAGAAAGTTTGATGATGATATTCAGCAGTTTTGTCAAACCTATTCAGAGCAAGCTGACGAGAGCGTATTGGCGGTACTAATCATGTTTGATATTGATCACTTTAAGCGTTTTAACGACGATTTTGGTCATCAAAAAGGCGATGAAGTACTTAAATTAGTAGCCAAAAAAGTTTCGCAAAATATTTCCGATAGCCTGAATGTTTACCGCTATGGTGGTGAGGAGTTTTGTATTACCGGGTATTTTGACAGCATCAACGAGATTATGGTGTTTGCTGATAAAATTCGTTTAGATATTGCCTCATTAACTATCCGTAAAAAAGACGATGTAAATTCTAAACGTGCAATTTCTGCAAGTTTTGGGCTCGCTATTTTGCGTCCATTCACGAAAGGTTCGGTACTTATTGAGCGCGCCGACCGTGCTTTATATATAGCTAAAACACATGGTCGCAACCGTATTGAAATAGCCCCTGATATTTAAATGTGATACGCATGTATAAAAATTGTGAATGATTGTAACCAGGTGGCGCACATTTGTGCTTACCTTGCTAGTATGGGTGACTTACTTATTTTACTCATTTAGATTAGGTTAATGCGGCTCAATACTTTTATTTACATTTTTTGCTTTGTGATGTGTCTTGTTTGCGTGCCTAGCACAGCTTCGCAGGCCTACAACGAACAAGAGTATGCGCAGCAACATATTACTGTTAAGAAGTGGCATGTAAATCTAAGTGCCGGCGCGGGTGTTATTACCAACCCTCTGCATGGCGGAAAAAACGTCCCGCTCCCTGTGATCCCGCGCATTGCTTTTTATGGCGAGCGTTGGTTTTTCGATAATGGTCGCCTTGGCTACACACTTAAAGAAAATCAAAAGCATCATTTTAATATCGTTTCAGAACTGAACGCAGAGTCACGCTTTTTTATTGATTGGCATCCTAATAACCTCTTTGTTTTACCAGCAACCGCAGGTGCTTCTGCATTAGCGCAAAATAATCCCCAGCCTAAAAAAATAAATATCGATAATATTGATAATCGCCATTTAGCCCTAGATGCCGGGGGAAGCTATCATTATGTGCAGCAAAACCATGTGCTATCGATACAGTTATTACACGATATAAGTAATGTTTATAACGGTACTCGGGGCGCTATACAATGGCAGTACCACAGTGAAGTAGGGCGTTTAAAGTTAAAGCCAACGCTTGGGGTTAACTATAAATCAGCTGAATTAAACAGCTACTATTATGGTTTAAAAGCACACGAAACCTCATTAGGTAAAATTGACGTTGGTAGTAGCTGGCAACCTTATGCTAAAATCGACGCCAGTTGGCCATTGAGTGAGGCTAACAGTCTTCGTTTTCATGTAGCATATTACGACTATTCAGCTATGGATGGCAGTCCGCTTTTTGAACGTAACTATTCAATGACTGCTTTTATAGGATTCGATCATACTTTTTAATATGAAGTATTTAATGTTGATTGTGCTTACAGTTTTTCTGTTTAGCCCTCCCGTTGTAGCGCAAAATGCGTCTTTAAAGGTCTCTCCCAAAGTGTGTGTTGTGTCTGAGCAGCAAGCGTTTTGCGATCTCGATTTAAAGTTTAATTGGCAGCAACCATCGCCAAGCGATGCATGCCTGTACCAACAAAACAAACTGATTAAATGCTGGCAACAGCAGGCTGTTGGTGAGTTTGAGTATAAAGCGCGTGTTCAGGTAGAGACCATATACTCCTTAATCAATCCTCATACCGGTGTGTTAATTGCTAAAACACACGTTGAAGTGCAAAGTGCTGATGCTAAAAAAAGTAGGCGCAGGCTTCGCTCTCCATGGAGCTATTTTTAATTTAGGAGCAACTCATGCCAAAAATTTTACTTGTTGAAGATGACCTAGGTTTACAACAACTAACAAAAGATTATCTTGAACATAATGGCTTAGAAGTAGACGTATTAAGCCGTGGTGATGAAGTATTTAGTTATCTTGAGAATAACGCTGCTGATTTAATGATTTTAGATATTATGCTGCCAGGTAAAGATGGCTTTAGCGTATGTCGACAAGTACGTGATAAGTTTTCGTTGCCAATTTTAATGCTTACTGCAAAAGGTGAAGACTTTGATCAGGTGATTGGCTTAGAGCTTGGCGCAGATGACTATGTGGTAAAACCTGCAGAACCGCGTGTTTTACTGGCGCGTGTAAATGCATTACTGCGTCGCGGGCAACCCGTGGTTAAGGCCGCAGAAGAGATTCAGTTTGGTGATTTAGTCATTGATAAAACCAGCCGAATTGTTAAATTAAACGAAAACGAAATAGTACTTACATCGCATGAGTTTGAGCTACTATGGCTACTTGCCTCAAATGCAGGCGAAGTACTAAGCCGTGAACATGTTCATCAACATATGATTGGTCGTCAATACGATGGGCTTGACCGTACCGTTGATGTACGCGTGTCACGAATTCGTAAAAAGCTAGGTGATAACAGCGATAAACCTTACCGTATAAAAACCGTGTGGGGGCAAGGTTACTTGTTTGTATCAGACGCCTGGGAAAAATAATATATGAAGGTAAATAAGGAATAATGGGCAAACTATTTATAAGTTTATATGTTTATATCATTGTTTCTTTATTTATTGTTAGTGGTGTTATAGAACAAATTTGGCCTTACGAAGAGACGCAGCAGCAAGTGCTGTTAGATGATGAGTTTGGCCAAGCACTTTGGTTATTATCGCAAACCGATGATGGTCTAGATAAGCTAAAACACAGCTTTGAAAGCCAAGTTATTGCCCGCAAAGATCTTATTTTACCCCTTAAGCAGCAAGCCTCATTAGATAAAAACCATTACCTGTATCTGTATGATAAAAAGCAGCGCATAGTGTGGTATGTTGAGCTTGGTGATAACAAGCTACTTCAAATTGGTCCTGTAGGCGTTATAAAAGCACCTGAAAGCTCTGTTATTCCGTATTTAATGTTACTGGCTATTGTAGGGTTACCTGTGGGGCTGTGGAGCTTTTTACTATGGCGTGATTTTTCTAAATTAAGCCATGCGTGCGAAGCGGTAGATGGCTCGCAAGACTTTAACTTAAGCAGTCCTTCTAAATCGTTTTTTTTACCCGTTACTGATACTCTAAAAGTAATGCAGCAGCGCATAGAGCATCTTCTTAGTGCGCAACAAGAACTGACCTCCTCTGTATCTCATGAATTTAGAACGCCCCTTGCACGATTAAAATTTGGTATAGCCATGTTAGAAGAAACACTGCAATCGGAAAAAGGGCAACATTACCTAACTAATATGCAGGCAGATATAAGCGAACTTGAAGCGCTTGTGTGTGAAATGCTTGAATATGCTCGGCTTGATTCGCAGCAACCAAGCTTAGCTAGAAGCGACGTTGATTTGGCTGCCTTAACACAATCGGTCATTAATAAGCTAAATTTTGCAAGCGGCATAGAGTTTAATGCGGTGTTACCACAGGCTTTAGTGTACAAGTGTGATGCGCACTTTATTGCGCGTGTAATGCAAAACCTAGTGGGCAATGCGTTAAAGTACGCTGTTAGTCGTGTTGATGTCACACTCAAAGCGCAGGGTGATGCAATTTACTTTATTGTGGAAGATGACGGAGAAGGTATTTTAAAAAGCGACAGAGAAAGCGTATTTAAACCTTTTACTCGTTTAGATAAAAGCCGTGATAAAAGCACAGGGGGCTTTGGTTTAGGCTTAGCAATAGTGGCAAAAATTGTATCGTGGCATAAAGGGCACTATTCAATCACTGACTCATCGCTTGGTGGGGCTAAGTTTATAGTTACCTTACCTAATACCTATCCACAATAATATTTAATCATTTTGTGGGGCCAAATGTGTCGCTAGCTACGTTAAAAAATTCCCATTTACGACTGCATGAATGCAGAAGGTAGAGCAATGCAGGAGCAATTGCCGAGAACAACTAAATAGCAAATTTTTTGCCTAGCTATCAACACGTTTTTCCATCCTCAAAATAGATTACTTAATTATGCGGATTGGTATAAAAGCAATTCACCTAAAAACGCCAGACATAAAAAAAGCGCCTAAGGCGCTTTTTGTGGTTAAAAACCAAAATCAACAAGTAGCAAAATAGTAGACCCGGCTACGTGGAAAAAGTTCTCAATTATTTTTCATTTTTTTTAAGTAGGGGCATCAGCATTTGCTCAAGCCCATTTAATTTAACCTCGTACATCATTGCAAGCTGCGCCCCGAGTTTACTTTCTGGAAACCCTTGCTGTTTAAACCACACTAGGTAGGGCTCTGGCAAAAGCAACAGGGGTCTGCCTGCGTATTTTCCAAAGGGCATAATTGTATTAATGGCGAGCTTGAGTTCGGCTGTATCCATAATAAGTCAGTAATTGATAAAACGTATAATAGTAATACTACTGCTTATTAATAATAAACGCATTAAATAGCGGCTGGGTAAGCGGGCAAGTAAACAGAAATAAAATAGGCTGTGACGGGCAAGAAACAGCCTATTGAACGAGGGAGTAGGCCCTCTGATTGAATAAATTTGTGTTGATAAATAAATGCTTACCTTGCATTAATTAGCTGGAGTCTAATTATGTGACACAGGTGCGAAGGCGTTTATTTAAACAACACCGGTAGTTTATCTGTTTTTTTTACAGATAGAGAGAAGTAATGTAAAGGAATGTAAATAAAATGAGTTTTTAAACTAAAACTAATAAAAAAGCCTTATTAAAAATAAGGCGTTTTCATTTGGTTGTTTTTATTGTTTGGTATAAAAGTACTATTTTTCGAATAGCTCTTGCTTTACGTGCTCGGCAAAACCACTTCCTGCTTCTAAATAAAAGTTATAGGTCGAGTTTACGCCCATTTGTTCAAGCTCTTTTTGTTGATCTGGGTAATTGGCGATAGCCGTTACTTGGCCGTTATAGCCTGAGGCTTGTAATTGCTCTAGTGCAAAAATATTTTGCATATGCTTTGGCATAGCTAACATGACCATTTCAACATGAGAGTGGTTAACGCGCTGCCAAAAGTCAGGGTCGGTGGCATCGGCAAGGAGTACCTTTCTATTGCGTTTAATATGTTTTTCTACCACCTCTGGTTTAATATCAATGCCCGCCACTACATTAGGGTGAGTCGCATTTATTGTTTCGTAGGCACCTGTACCTATGCGGCCCATACCAAATATAACGATTTTAGTGTCGTTTAAATTAACGGGTAGCTCTTCAGCTAAGCGGGTTTTGCTTTCGAATTTTAATAACCAGCGCTCAATTTTTACGTATAACTCGTTTGAGCGTTTATTAAGAGGCGATGCAATAACAAAGGTAATAGACACCGCAATAGCCATTACCGCCAGCCACTCTGAGGTGATCATGCCTGTAGAGGCTGCCACAGCACACACAATAAGGCCAAACTCACTAAAATTAGCAAGGCTAAATGCAGTGAGTAACGAGGTGCGCGCTCTGAGCTTAAAGGTATTCGTAAACACATAATAAAGTAAGGTTTTAACTGGCAGAACAAATATAAGGATTAACGCTACAATTAATGAATTAGCTGTAAGCTCTGCGTTTAAACCAATGCTTAAGAAAAAACCGACCAGCAAAATATCTTTTAAATTAAGCAGCGACTTTGAAAGTTCTCCCGCCTTTTTATGTGGGGCAAACATCATCCCCATAATGAGCGCGCCTAGATCGCCCTTTAAACCTGCAAAATCAAAAGCGTTATAACCGGCTACCAACGCAAAGAAAAAGCCAAATAACGGCAATAGCTCACCATGTTTAGAGCGGTTAAGCACTGCATACATAAGCGGGCGTACTAAAGGGAGTGCAATAATTAAAGCAAGAGCCCACATATTAGGTACTTTGCCGGTGCTAATGGCTAAAAATATAACCGCAAAAATATCCTGCATAACTAAAATGCCAATGGCTATTTTTCCGTGTAGGCTTGCCATTTCACCGCGCTCTTCAAGTACTTTTACCGCAAATACAGTGCTTGAAAAGCTTAGCGCAAACCCAACTAATAAGGCACTTTGCCAGCTTAAATCAACAAACATAGGCACAGCAAAAATACCTAGCAGTAACATAAAGCCACTAAATAATGCACTGCTAAAAATAATGTGTAGGGTAGCGGGTGCCCATACTTGGGGCTTGATTAAGCTGTTTACTTTAAGTTTTAAGCCAATACTAAATAAAAGAAGTGTTACACCCAGTGCCGCAATGGTATCGAGTAGTTCGGTGCTTTTATAGCCAGATAAATTTAATGCAAAACCGGCAAGTAAAAAGCCAATAAGGGGAGGAAGTTTTAATTGATAAACACCAAAGCCACAAACAAACGCGGCGGCAAAATAGATTAGTTCCATAATTCTTAATATCACTTCATTTGGGATTGCAGTGTAGCGAAAATTTTATACCATTGAAAATAAAAATAGCCCTAAAAATGAGCGCGTTTAATCAATTACTTGCCCAGCTACGTATAAAAAATGCACATTAAACACGTATTTAATCGTAAATAGCATGTAAATAACATTTTTTCACTGACATTGGCTTTTAAATATGGTTAAGATGCTTTAACGAAGGAGTTTAAGCTTGAGCAACAAACTGAGCCGCTCAGCTTAAGGAGATAGATATGTTTAAAAAGATTTTAGCGTCGGTAGGTATTGGCGCTGCAAAAGTAGATACAATTTTAGAAACTGAGCATCTTCAGCCAGGGCAACTTTTTAACGCTAATATCGTTATAACTGCAGGCGATGTGGCTCAAGAAATTGCTGGCCTTGATTTGTTTTTAATGACTCGCGTTAAAGTTGATGGCGAAGAAGGTGAGTACTTTACTAATCACGTAATTGATCAGTGGCGCATAACCGACATAGGCACTGTTAAGCCAGGTGAAGTTAAAAGCATTCCATTTGAAGCGCGCCTTCATCCAGAAACCCCAATTACTGAAATTAATGCCGGCTACAACCAATCACATGTATGGATTGAAACAGGCCTTGATATTGATTTAGCACTAGACCCTACAGATAAAGACCACTTGCATATTTACCCTAACGAAGCTGTTAAAACCTGTATGCAAGCAATGGATAAATTAGGGTTTAGTTTATTAAAAGCAGATGTTGAAAAAGGCCATTTACGTGCGCCTACTTTTCAGTCGGTATCGGGGTGTTATCAAGAGTTAGAGTACAAGCCTAATAGCCGCAGCTTATTTGGGATTCAAGAAATTGAATTATCGTTTGTACCAGAAGCACACAAAACGCATGTTTTAATTGAGCTGGATAGAGCATTTAGAGGCGATGGTTATGTTGATTTAACCATAGAGCACGACCATGTGAATTTATCGCAGTTGTGCGACCAATTAGAGCGTTTGTTTGCCTAAGTGATGCGTAGTTTAACTAAACCCAGCTTAGGCTGGGTTTTTTATTTTAGGATTTTATATGTCGTTTAAATGTGCGCATTTTGATGCGCTTGATACGCGTACTTTATTTACGATAATGCGCGGTCGTGTTGATGTATTTGTAGTAGAGCAAACATGCCCTTACCCTGAGCTTGATGAGGTAGACATTAACCCTAGTACTCAGCATTTATATGTAATTGCAGATAATAGTTTATTAGCTTATGCCCGCTGCTATGAAAAAAACGAGCAGTACAGTGCAATAGGCCGTGTACTGGTTTGCAAAAGTGAGCGAGGTAAAGGGCGGGCAACTGAGCTTGTAAATGCGGCCATAGCATGTTGTAAAAAGCAGTGGCCACAGCGTCATATTTATATAGGCGCACAAACCTATTTATTAGCATTTTATCGCTCTTTTGGCTTTACAGAAGTAGGGGAGCAATACCTAGAAGATGGCATCCCTCATCAAGATATGGTGTTAAATACACTAAGCTAATTTATTACGAGTAAATTTAAGCTATTAAAAAGCCCACTTAACGCGTGGGCTTTACTTAATTTAGAACTTAACCTGAACTCGGGTTAGTTAAAAATAACGTTTTAACTTAACACCGAATGTAAAAACACAGCACCAATAGCTATAGGGCACACAAACTTAGTGTATACAGGCCATACTTTCCAAAATAGTGTGTTATGAACCTCAGGGTTACCTTGCTGTATTGCTTTTAGTAGTGAGCCACGGTACCAAATCCAGCCAACAAAAATACAACACATTAAGCCAAGTAAAGGCTGAGCAACTTTAGTTGTTAGGGTGATCACTAAACCAAATAAGCTTCCTAAGTTACATACTATGGTAATGCTCACTGCGCTTATTAGCGCGCCAATTAGCCATGTTGCCTGCAGGCGGCTCATTGCAAAGCGCTCCACAGTATACGATACCGGCGCCTCTAACATTGAAATAGAGGAGGTAAGTGCGGCTATACTCATTAGGGCAAAAAATGCAAAGCCTATAAATAGACCCACAGAGCCCATACCATCAAACAATGCTGGTAACACTTGAAACACCAGTGTGTCTTCAGAGAGAAGTTTGCCTGTAGATGAAAAAATTTCTACGCCTTGAGCTTGTGCGACATACATGGCTGGTATAATTAAAAGGCCCGCTACAAACGCGATAAACACATCTATTAATGTTACATAAGCGCCTAGCGTGACTAGGTTTTCTTTTTTACTTATGTAAGAGCCATAAATAATCATCACGCTGGTGCCTAATGACAAAGAGAAAAACGCTTGGCCGAGTGCACTTACGAGTAAATTTGCATCAAATATAGATGAAAAATCAGGCACTAAATAGGCTTTAAGCCCTTGCATAGCACCTTCTTGGGTCATAACGTAGGCAATTAAGGCAAATAAAATACCTAAAAGCGCAGGCATCAGACGCTTAGACCATTTTTCTATGCCGTTTTCTACGCCACGACTAATAATAGCCACGGTGAGTATGATAAATATCACTGTAAAAATGATGTTTCGTGAAAGTGACTGCTCACTTAACCACGTTGAAGCTTGGTTTGCACCAGCTAATGTAGTGAGAGGTTCGATTGTCGCGCTGAGCATCCAGCCTGCCACAATGGCATAAAAACTTAAAATAAAGCCCGCACATAAAATCCCGCCAAAACCCACGATAAAAGCAAAGCGCTTTTGCCACGTGTGTGATGTTATTTTTGTTAAAGAAGACACCGCATTAGCTTGTCCGTGGCGGCCAATTATAAGCTCAGCCATAAGTGCGGGGTATGCTAAAAAGAACGCGAGTACCAAATAAGCGACTAAAAAAGCGGCACCACCATTGCTTGCTGTTTGGGTAGGAAAACCCCAAATATTACCTAAACCTACTGCAGAGCCTGCGGCGGCCATTATAAATCCAAAGCGAGAGCTAAACTCACCTCTAACTGCGCTCATATTGTTGTACTTCTCTATTTTTTGACGGCGCTGACAATCTACTGGAATTGCAAATAAATAAAAAGTACTTATTTGCCCAATTGTGACAATAATTATCGTCTGGTGTGTCTATCACGCGATGCATTTAATTAATGTTATCAACAGGTTTAGAATAAGGAGTTGATTTTGTGTAATAAATTTTAGGGCCTGTTTACCTTTCGAGGTTAAATTTGCAGCAGTCTGTTTGGTGTTTAGGCAAGGCAGAGCCTATGTAGTGTGGTTGTTCCCCATAAATAGGCGATAACGACGTATAAATGCCAAACAGGCGCTGCCCTAAGGGTTCTGCCTAGGGGCTATTTACTCTTTGTTACTCGGTTTTTACGTAGCCCACTAGGTTACAAACCTCGCGCCGCGATTAAACAGCCCCTAGATAGAACAAATTATAACCCTAAAAGGCCAACAGGCCCTAATTACAGTTGTGTAAATAATATTTTACGAATCGTGATGCTGGCCAATTTTAAGGGTAAAACACGCCCCTTGAAGCCGCGCACTTTTACTAACGCTTACACTGCCGTGATGCCAATCTGCCACTTTTGCAACAATGGCTAAGCCTAAGCCATAGCTTTTATCAGCACGGTTACGGTGGCTTTCTTCTCTAAAAAACGGGCTAAAAACGTTATTAAAGTTCTCTGGTGCGATGCCTGGGCCATCATCTTCAACTGTAATATATAAATAATGCTCATCGCGCTTTGCACTGACATAAATAGTGTCTTTTGCAAAGTCGCAGGCATTGCCAATTAAATTACTAATAGCCCGAGCAAGCCAATGTAAGTCAGCAAAAACCATATCGTCACTACTGTTTAGTTGTATTTTAAGTTGGCTGGTTTCAATTTTAGGCGAAAGCTGAGTAAGTAAGTCTTCAAGATAGTGCGATAAATTAGTTTGCGAGTAGGTGAGCTGGTTGGCATTTTGCTCAAGGGTTGCAAAGGCTAAATAGCTTTTAAGCATCGATTCCATATGATCGAGATCGTTTTCCATACGCACAAGGTATTGCTTAACTTTAGGCATATCTGCGCTGTCGAGCGCTGCATCTAAGCCAAAGCGTAAACATGCGATAGGGGTTCTAATATCGTGCGATAAGCTCGATGCCATTAATTTGTTTTCCGCCACGAGCTTTTCTATCTGGCTAGCCATGCGGTTAAATGTAAGCTCAACATCTCTTATGTAGGTAAAGTGAGAGACCTTTATTCTCGCTTGTACATCACCTGCGGCAAATTTTTTAGCTGCATCGTTTAATACTGTTAAGCGTTTAGCAAGTGGGGCAATAATAAAGCCCATAAAAATGCAGAGCCCAGCATAAAACAACAAAGTTAAAATAATATCGTTGCGCTGATCTGTTTCAAGGCCTTTATCTAGGCGCATGGAAAGATGATAAGGCGACAATACTTCGCTACTGTAGAGCATATAAAAACCTTGCTGGTCTTCTAAAATAAGACCGCTTTGGGTATGCATTTGTAGTATTAAAGACGGCGGCAGGGCTAGGGATTCATTATTTTTGTAATCAAGCTTTACATTAAAGTCGTTTGCCAATTGCTTTACATAAGCTGCGCGCTCTGAGGTCGCTACACTACTTAAATGTTTACTAAAGCCGTTGATCATTTGGCTTTGTAGGCTAAATTCATCATGCGGTGTTTGAGTTTGTTGGCTAAATGCATCGATTAGCCAGCCCAATACAACAATAGAAAGCAGCGCACTACCGAGTAGTGAAATGTAAAATTTTTTCATTTAAACCGCCACGGTTACTATTCCCACGCAGTGGCAACAAGTAAATAACCACGCCCCCAAATTGTTTTAATTTTTTCTGGGTTTTGCGGGTCATCATGAAACTTTTTGCGCAGCGCAGATATTAGTACATCAACACTTCTATCAAGCCCATCGTATTCACGGCCTTTGGTTGCTTTAAACACAGCATCACGCGAGACTACTTGGCCTGCATTACTGGCTAAATAGTGCAGTAGGAGGTACTCAGCACTAGAAATAGCCATATCTTGATTATTAAGCGTTACACTGCGTGATTGAGTATCAATACTGAGTGCGCCTACAGTAATCACACTCTCGTTAGTGGTTACTTTAGTCGGTTCGCTGGTAAGGCGCAGTGCTGCTTTTATACGGGCCAGTAATGCGCGAGGGCGCACTGGTTTCATGATGTAATCACTCGCACCTACTTCTAAACCAATTACTTCATCCATTTCATCATCGCGGGCGGTTAGCATAATAATGGGCGCGGTGTAAAAGCTACGTAGCTCTCTACACACACTTATACCGTCTTGCCCTGGCAACATAATGTCGAGCAGGACTATGTTAGGGTTTAAGTTTTTTACCTGGCTTATTACTTCATCGCCGCGGTGGCAAACATGGGGGGTATAGCCTTGCTCGGTTAAGTACTCTGCAACCCATTGGGCTAAAGAGGTGTCATCTTCAACTAATAAAATAGTGCCGTAATTATCCATAAAGCTTCCTTAGTGTTAGAGGGTTGCCGTGTGTGGATTGAAACTAGCCCTTAAATAACCCTAAGGGCTGCATAGGTTTGGGGTTTATGCTGCGTTAGTAACTACTTAGCTGAACAACCACATTTTATAAACGCTGACTTAATTAATTACCAAACATATTGCTGTAAAATCAATCACGAAAGGTCACACCTCTAATTAGAACAAGCGCCAGCGGCGTTTTTTTTGTCTATTTTGATAAACCCACTGCAGTTTAACCTCTGTTGTGGCAATAACTTGGGCTGTATTACTATCAAACAATTCAAAAGAAATACTTTGCTGGGAGTCGAAGGTATATTCAAATACGCCTTGTTGCTGCTTTAACCAGCATTGCATTATATATTTTGATGTTGCGTCTCTTAGGCAGTAATTACCAATAGTTGGTTGCTGCCAGCTAAGCGTTACATCAGCGTAGCAATTACGGCCCTCACGTAGTGCAACACAGGTGTCGGGCAGCGCAATTAATGGGGCCGTTTTATCTGTTGTTTTTGCAGATGAAATAGCAGGGAAGATCAATAATAAACAGATCCATCTAAAATACATAACGTAGGCCTACCTTGGCTTTATGTTGATACCCTTGAGAAATAATGGGGCTGTCGTCTATTTCTTTTGAAAACCACGTTGTTAACCAGCCAGACAAAAATACCCAATCTTGAGAAATAGGGTACTCAGCATGAAACTCAAACATAATACTGGTACTGCCATTAGGGGTGTAAATAGGGCGATTAGCGGTGGCTTCGTCTGCATCTATACCAAAGTAATAGTTAGTAAAACTGCCCGAATAAGCGCTAATACCCACCCCAGATCTAAACTCCCAATTACGCCATGGCAAAATATGGCTAAAAAAGGTGTTAAACACCCAGCCATTATGTGTACCTGTAATATCATGTAAAAACTCAAACGAAATTTGCGAGTTTTCAAAGCGGCGCGTTAATCTTAGCCCAGCATCAAAATCGTAATTACGCGATTTTATACCCGCAAGCTCTTCTATTACACCGTGGTTGTAAAAACCTAAGCCTTTGTCATCAAAGCCAGCTTGAGTATTGGTGCCTAATATATCCAAGCCCCAATCAAATTTATCTATAAGGCTGTAACCCACAACTAAGCCGCCGCTTAACTGGTTATGATCAAAGTCGAGATAAAAGTTTTCGTAGGAAATAGCCAGGCTTAAATCGAGTTCAATGCCATCGTCGTAGGAATCAAGGCCAATTAGGTAAGAGTCTTCTACATAATAACCAGCCCCAGCGCTCCAATCCCACGCAAAACCTTGGGTGGGCTCTAGCGTGTTATCAGCATAGTATCGATTGCTTGCCTGGCTTTGAAAGCTCAAAAAACTGGCGCAAAGCAATACGCTATTAATAAAAGTATGCTGTAAGAAAGCGTTTTTCATCCCTGGGGACCTAATTATTATTTGTTATTAAGCGTATTATATTGGTAAGTGAATCCTTGAATCTGTAAAAAAATGTAGTTTTTTACGTTATTGCACTTTTATTTTGTCAATTAAAATACTGCTTAAGTAATATTGCATCATAGGCGTTAAGGCACTCACCTCTGTACGCGTACATGGGCCTTGTAGTTTAGTTAAGCTGCTTAATTTAGTAATGGTTTTAAAGGGCGGCACAGTTACTTCCTTACCTGCGCGCGCTATGCGGGCTTGCTCGGTATTTTGTTGATGTACAAATGTTGCCACTTCTAACTCATTAGTAATTTTTTGCTCTTGGGCAAAGCTAAACAATAAAGGCTCACGGTGGAAGCTTGCGCTATCTATTGATGATTTTGCAAACCATACCACATCGCCAGAGGCGCGGTGCGTAATGCGCATGCTCACTTGCGCTAGTATGGTGGCGCATTGCTGGGTAGGGTATTGCTGTGCTACTTTGGCAAATAAAGGATAAGGGTTTTCAGGTTGAGTTAACGCATATTTTGTATCGTCAGTAAATGCTAAATCTAACTGATGAATAGCTAACGTGTAGTCACTGTTTTTGCTATCAGTCACTTCTAAGCCTTTATCGTTCAAGGCTTGGGTTATTTGCTTTAATAGCGTGTCAGTTACGCTTGCTTTATCGGTTGTAATACGCACTGTTTGGCCGCGTGTTACTTTGTGCGCCGGTAACTGTACAGACTTAACTTTTGGCGATGCGTGCTCTGTTTTATACTCAAGCTGGTAAGTTTCGCTCTTTAATGTTGGCTTTAACGGTAAAGCCAAAGGCTCGGCCGGCTGTTTGGTAATTGCACAACCTGCTGATAATAATATAAAAAGTGATACAACTATAAAACGCATAAATACTTAACACCCACTTAAAAAGCCAATAATCGCAACATTGTACGTTAGTCCTATCAAAACTTCATGATATTATGCACATAGATGTAGTTAAAAAAGAATAAATTTGTAACGAATGAAGTATCTCACTAATTTTATGTACGTTTGGGTCGCTATTTGTCTATCTTTACCGCTTCAGGCGATAGCTAAAGCAGACTCAAGCTGGGATGGATTCGTAAAACAGTATGGACGCTACGCAGAAAAAAAACTCAACAGTAAAGGTATTCCTGGCGCTGCGCTTTCGATAGTGAGTATTGGTAACGCTGATTATATCCACACCATGGGCCGCACTAAGGCAAGAAGTGGCACACAGGTTAACCGCCACACCCGCTTTAGGTTGGCTTCTGTGTCAAAAACATTTGCAGGGTCGTTAACTGCAAAGCTTGCAAGTGAAGGGTTAATAGATTTATTTAAACCGGTAAGTGAGTATATACCTGCTTTTAAAGGCACGGTTTATAAAGACAATTTAAAAGTGTTTCACTTATTAAGCCACTCCAGCGGGTTGGTCCCTAATGCGTATGACAATTTAATCGAATCAAGAATGAATTACCCCGATATTGTCGAAAAGCTATTAACAGTAAAGCCCATTTGCGAACCAGGCCAATGCTATGGCTATCAAAATGTGATGTTTAGTTTAATTGATGATGTAATTTACAGCAGTACCAATAAAAAATATGACCAGTGGTTGCAAGAGGGAATTTTTACACCATTAAAAATGAGCGATACCAGCTTAGGCTACGATGCAATGGTGCAGGATAAAAATTATGCGCTGCCGCACGTTAGAGGCAAAAAACGTTGGTACACAGCCAAGCTGAAAAAAAACTATTATAAAGTCGGCCCGGCTGCGGGCGTAAATGCAAGTGCCACCGATATGGCAAAATGGTTAAATGCGCAATTAGGGCAAAACCTAGATGTACTCTCTTTAGATACACTTGCTACACAAACACGTCCTTACACACTTACAAAAAAAGAGCGTTATAGACGAGTATGGAAAAAGGAATTAGAACAAGCTTATTATGGATTAGGCTGGCGTGTTTATAACTATAACGATGAAACGCTTTATTATCATAGTGGCTGGGTGCAAGGCTATCGCAGTGACTTGGTGGTTATACCGCATTTAAATGTGGGTTTTAGCTTGATTGTTAACGCGGAAACAGGCGTGATAAATGAATTAACTACTGAATTTTTAGACCGTTTATTAAAATACAAACGCACTAAATAAAACAGGCCTAAAATTGCTTAAAAAGCGCCGTGCTTTAAATTTATTGTTTAAAGGTAAAAGGCATAAATAAGCACATATAATAAAAAAACCAGCTTAATGCTGGTTTTTTATAAAAAGCTCACTGCACAATTAACTTATGCGCGTGGTAATTGAATCTTTTTTTCTGCACTTTGACGATACAATACAACAGTGTGACCTATTGTTTGTAGCTTAGTAGCGCCGGTTTCACGAACGATTGCATCAAAAATAAGTGCTTTTGTTTCACGATCGTCAGTAGGTACTTTTACTTTAATCAATTCGTGAATTTCTAATGCACTTTGAATTTCGACTACTACGCCCTCGGTTAAACCGTTAGAACCTAGTAAAACTACAGGCTTAAGGCTATGTGCCTGACCTTTTAAAAACTGCTTTTGTTTGTTTGATAATGTCATGTTTATACAAATTTTGCTGAATATGGCTTGAATTAAGGGTATTCTAACGCCATCTAAAGAATATTACTAATTAGTTGCGTGTTAATTTATGACAAATAAAAAACATTCAGCCAGTTCAAAGCGATGGCTGAAAGAACATTTTGATGATCAATATGTTCAGCAAGCGCAAAAAAAAGGCTGGCGTTCTCGAGCTGTTTTCAAATTAGATGAGATCCAAAATAAAGATAAACTGCTTCGCCCTGGTATGACCGTTGTTGATTTAGGTGCTGCACCTGGTAGCTGGTCACAATACTTAGCCGAGAAAGTATCTGATAAAGGTCAGGTTGTTGCGTGTGACATATTACCTATGGACTCACTTGCGGGGGTTGACTTTTTACAAGGCGATTTTCGTGAAGAAGCCGTACTTGATGCATTGTTAAAACGCATTGATGGTAAAAATGTTGATGTGGTACTCTCTGACATGGCACCAAATATGAGCGGTAATAACTCGGTAGATCAAGCGGGTAGCATGTATTTGGTAGAATTAGCACTTGATATGTGTCATCAAGTATTAAAGAAAAATGGTGCATTTGTTGTTAAAGTGTTTCAAGGTGAAGGCTTTGATCAATACTTGCAAGACGTTCGTAATAGTTTTAAAGCAGTGAAAATACGCAAACCTGATGCCTCACGTGCCCGTTCTCGGGAAGTATATATAGTAGCGACCGGCTACAAACTGTAGTACAGTTGCTTGGCGTTTAGTTGAATTTAAATTAATTGGATACAAGAGGTTAACCCCTTGAGCGATATGGCGAAAAATCTAATACTCTGGCTGGTTATTGCAGTTGTGCTAATGTCAGTATTTCAGAGCTTTAATGGCGGCGATCAAGTTGATCGTCAAACAAGTTACACTCAATTTGTAAAAGACGTGCGTAGCGGCTCTTTACAAGAAGTTATTATTGACCGTGGAACGGGTAATATTACAGGTACTAAAAGCAGTGGTGAGCGTTTTCAAACCACAATGCCAATGTACGATGAAGACTTAATTAATGATTTACTTAAAAATGATGTAAATGTGAAAGGCGTTCAGCCTGAAGAACAATCGTTTTTAGCAAGTATTTTTATCTCTTGGTTCCCAATGTTGCTGCTTATAGGTGTATGGATATTCTTCATGCGTCAAATGCAAGGCGGTGGCGGTAAAGGCGCAATGTCGTTTGGTAAAAGCAAAGCGCGCCTGATGAGCGAAGACCAAGTTAAAACAACTTTTGCTGATGTAGCAGGTTGTGATGAAGCAAAAGACGACGTAACAGAGTTAGTAGACTTTTTACGTGACCCTTCTAAGTTCCAAAAACTTGGTGGTAGTATTCCTAAGGGCGTACTAATGGTAGGTCCTCCTGGTACAGGTAAAACATTACTTGCAAAAGCCGTAGCCGGTGAAGCAAAAGTACCGTTTTTCACCATTTCAGGCTCTGACTTTGTTGAAATGTTTGTTGGTGTGGGCGCATCGCGTGTACGTGACATGTTTGAGCAAGCTAAAAAGGCTGCACCCTGTATTATCTTTATAGATGAGATTGATGCTGTAGGTCGTAAGCGTGGCGCTGGCATGGGTGGGGGACACGACGAACGTGAACAAACACTAAACCAAATGTTAGTAGAAATGGATGGTTTTGAAGGTAACGAAGGTATTATTGTTATAGCGGCAACTAACCGCCCTGACGTACTAGACCCTGCATTACTTCGTCCTGGTCGTTTTGACCGTCAAGTAGTGGTTGGTTTGCCTGATATTCGTGGCCGTGAGCAAATTCTTAAAGTACATATGCGTAAAGTGCCATTAGGCGATAACGTAGAAGCGGCAGTTATTGCACGTGGTACGCCTGGTTTCTCTGGTGCTGATTTAGCAAATCTTGTAAACGAAGCCGCACTTTATGCCGCACGTGGTAATAAACGTGTTGTAAGTATGGCTGAATTTGATGCTGCTAAAGATAAAATCATGATGGGTGCTGAGCGCAAGACCATGGTGATGAGTGAGCAAGAGAAAGAAATGACGGCTTACCATGAAGCGGGCCATGCTATTGTTGGCCGTATGGTGCCTGAGCACGACCCAGTTTATAAAGTGTCGATTATTCCACGTGGCCGTGCCCTTGGTGTAACTATGTACCTGCCTGAACAGGACCGTGTTAGCCATTCTAAAGAGCTTTTAGAGTCAATGATTTCAAGCCTTTACGGTGGCCGAATTGCTGAAGCACTTATTTATGGCGAAGACAAAGTAACAACGGGTGCGAGTAACGACATTGAGCGTGCAACAGATATTGCACGTAAAATGGTAACGCAGTGGGGCTTGAGTGAAAAACTAGGTCCGTTACTTTACGCTGAAGATCAAAACGAGATGTACATGGGTGGCGGCGGTGGTCGCGCAATGAGCATGTCTGATGAAACAGCTAAAGTAATTGATGCCGAAGTACGCTTATTCTCAGACCGTAATTATCAAAGAGCAGAAGATATATTAAAAGAAAATATTGATATTCTTCATGCGATGAAAGATGCATTAATGAAATATGAAACAATTGATGCTAAACAAATTGATGATTTAATGGCGCGTCAGCCTGTGCGTGAACCACGTGATGCACACGACCGTTTAGACGATAAGCCAACTAAAACAGTCGCACCTCAAGAAAAGCCGGTTGATGAAAGCCAAAAATCGGATGATTCATCGAAAAAAGATGAAACAAACCTTGATGATAAAGCTGAATAATCGTTAAAATAATACTTTAAAAGCCCCGTACTTCGGGGCTTTTTTGTATCAAATAACTAAAAGGTTGGCGATGACTAACATAATAAACCTTCCCCGTGGGCGTAAACTTAATTTAGAAAAACCATGTGTGATGGGTATTTTAAATGTGACCCCAGATTCATTTTCTGATGGTGGAAAGTTTTTAGATACAGCGCACGCGGTGCAACAGGCAATGCAGTTGCTAGACGAGGGTGCAACTATCATTGATATTGGCGGGGAGTCTACACGCCCAGGCGCGCCAGATGTTAATTTAGACGATGAACTTAATCGTGTGATACCTGCAATAAAAGCCATTAGAGCTAAAAGTGACTGCGTTATATCGGTAGATACCAGTAAAGCGCAGGTCATGGAGCAGGCGATTTTAGCAGGTGCTGATATAGTTAACGACGTACGTGCATTACAAGAGCCCCACGCACTTAGCACACTCGCTAAGTATCCCGATGTAGCAATTTGTTTGATGCATATGCAAGGGCAGCCACGGACAATGCAAAGTGAACCCACTTATACTGACTTGCTAGCGCAAATTAACCTCTTTTTTGAGCAGCGTATAAGCGCATGCGAAACAGCGGGTATTAAGGTGGAGCAACTTATCCTCGACCCAGGTTTTGGCTTTGGCAAAACCCTAGAGCATAATTTTGAAATACTTGCTAAATTTAATGCATTTAATAAATTTGCACTACCGCTTTTAGCAGGTCTTTCACGCAAGTCGATGATAGGTAATTTGCTAAACAGAAAAACAGATGAGCGATTAGCGGGCAGCTTAGCCGGTGCGCTAATTGCCGCGCAAAATGGCGCAAAAATTATTCGTGTACACGATGTAAAAGAAACAGCAGATGTGCTTGGTGTACTCCAAGCTTGCGAAAAAGGAGCTTTATAATGAGCGAAAGAAAATATTTTGGTACCGATGGGGTACGTGGTTTAGTGGGCACAGCTCCAATTAACCCTGAGTTTGCAATGAAATTAGGCTGGGCCGCAGGTCGAGTTTTGTCTCTAAGTGGAACAAAAAAAGTAATTATAGGTAAAGATACCCGTATTTCAGGCTACATGCTAGAAACCGCGCTTGAAGCTGGTTTAATTGCCGCAGGAATAGATGTCGTACTGCTTGGGCCAATGCCAACGCCCGCTGTTGCATATTTAGCGCAAACGTTCAGAGCCGAAGCAGGTATTGTAATTAGTGCATCGCATAACCCATATTACGATAACGGGATTAAGTTTTTTAATGGCCAAGGCTTAAAATTGGATGACGACGTTGAGCTACAAATTGAAGCGATGCTTGATGAACCAATGACCTGTGTTGCCTCAGATAAACTTGGTAAAGCCTCGCGCTTAGTAAGTGCTGATGGGCGCTATATTGAATTTTGTAAAAGCCAATTTCCACAAGGCTTATCACTTGAAGGTTTAAAAGTTGTACTAGATTGTGCCAATGGCGCAACCTACCATATTGCACCGTCGGTAATGCGTGAGCTAGGCGCTGAAGTGATTACTCATGCATGTGAGCCTAATGGGGTGAATATAAACCATGAATGTGGTGCTACACACGTTGATACGTTAAAGCGCAAAGTGCTAGAGCATAAAGCCGATGTGGGTATTGCTTACGATGGTGATGGTGATCGCGTAATGATGGTTGATCACAACGGTCGCGTATTTGACGGTGATGACTTAGTTTACATTATTGCCTGCCAAGCGGCTGAAGATCATATGCTAGGTGGTGGTGTTGTTGGCACGGTTATGTCGAACATGGGGCTTGAAAATGCATTAAAAGCAAAAGGAATTGAATTTGCGCGCAGTAAAGTTGGCGACCGTTATGTAATGGAAATGCTGCAGCAAAAGGGGTGGAGAATTGGCGGTGAAAGCTCAGGCCATGTATTAAACCTCGATTTAATCACCACGGGCGACGGTATCATTTCAAGCCTTCAGGTATTGGCTGCAATGGTGGCTCAAAATCGCACATTACAAGATTTAGGGGCTGGTTTTACAAAGTACCCAATGAAAATGATTAATGTACGTTACACACCTGGCACAGACCCTACACAAGCACCAGAAGTACAAGATGCGGTTGCGCAAGTAGAGCAAGCTTTAGGCGAAAAAGGCCGTGTTTTACTTCGTAAATCAGGCACTGAACCTGTAGTACGTGTTATGGTTGAAGCCGAACAAGAAAAAATAGTCATAGACAGTGCGCAAAAAATTGCAGCAGTTGTCGAATCTATGAGCAAATAAACTGATTGAGAACAATAACCTCTTGTAACTTAGGGCGAGAAAAGTTAATATCTCGCCCGCTTTCTAATCTGGAGTGGAAAATGGCAATACGTAAGGCAATGGTCGCAGGCAACTGGAAAATGAATGGCTCTTTAGAGCTTGTCACTCAACTGTCTGATGCCATTAACAGTGTTAAATCAAATGAGATAGACATTGTTTTATTTCCTCCATTTCCATTAGTATCAGCACTGGTTGACAGTGGTGTTACCACGGGTACCCAAACGTTAAGTGAAAATACCCCAGGCGCCTTTACTGGTGAAGTGGATGCTCAGCTTATTAAAGATTTAGGTGCTAAGTATGTACTCGTAGGTCATTCAGAGCGACGCAGTATTTACAAAGAAAGCAATGCAACCGTAGCCGCAAAATTTGCCCGTGCACAGCAAGTAGGACTAACACCTATCTTGTGTATCGGCGAAAGCGAGAGCGAACAAGAAAACGGTCAAACCGAACACGTGGTTGCTGCACAAATTGATGCAGTAATTGAGAAATTAGGTGTAGCAGCACTGAAAGATTCTGTGATAGCATACGAGCCCGTTTGGGCCATAGGCACAGGTAAGACTGCATCGCCAGAACAGGCACAAGCTGTTCATAAATTTATCCGTGACAAAATTGCTTCATTAGATAGCGATTTAGCACAAGGGCTTACCATCTTATATGGTGGTAGCGTTAACGAAAAAAATAGCGAATTATTATTTGCACAACCAGATATAGACGGCGGCCTTATTGGTGGAGCTAGTCTAAAAGCAGATTCGTTCACTGCAATCTGTAACAGTGCAAAAGGGACCGTATAAGATGTACGAAATTTTATTAGTAGTTTATTTAGTTGTTGCTTTAGCTTTAGTTGGTATGGTTTTAATCCAGCAAGGTAAAGGCGCAGACATGGGTTCTTCATTTGGTGCCGGTGCTTCGGGCACAGTTTTTGGCTCATCAGGTGCAGGTAACTTCATGACCAAAACAACAACAAGCTTAGCAACAGTGTTTTTTGTTTTAAGTATTGTGTTAGGTAACTTAACTGCCGGTCAAATTAAAAAGACCGATGAGTGGGAAAACCTTGAAGCAGCACCTGCAGTAGAAACTGTAGCGCCAGCAGAAGAAGACGTACCTGTTACTCAACAGCAGAGCTCTGACGTACCAAACTAATTTAGCGTAAAGCTAACGTTGAACGACTTATACTCCTCATGTAAGTCAATAAGTTTAACACCTAAGCGAAAGCTTAAAAATGCGGATGTGGTGGAATTGGTAGACACGCTACCTTGAGGGGGTAGTGCTTTCGGGCGTGGGGGTTCAAGTCCCCCCATCCGCACCAAATTATAAAACCAGTAGCAGCAATGCTACTGGTTTTTTTATGGGAAATTTTCAACTTGCTCGCTTATTAATCGCTTATTCCTTTTAAGGTTTATTAACTTACAATGCTTTGTAGGCACATAATTTAAAAAGCATAATTTACTTTAGTATTGTTGAATGAACTAGTCTACATTGCTTCTCATTGGCTCCCTCATCAGATAATAAAGCGCTGCTATCACTATATTTATAAGTAACTTACACCTAATCAAAAGTAACGCCATAGCTATCTTTATCACGCACAATTATTTCCGCTGATCATTTCCTGAAGATTGGCAGATAACTATTAATGCAAATACACCCACATTTTTAAATGAGATATCGTCACCATACCCATATAAAGTTTGCTCCCTGTCTAGACTTTTGCCACCTAATATAGATGCAAAGCCATTTATACAAACTTCAGCACTCGTGTAACTAGGTGCAAGTACGGCATATATTGCTACTGCTACAGATAGTTTTTTAATATATATTTCTTACTTGTCATTTAGCTGTTGATTTCATGGGGATTATAGAAGTGATTTTAGTTTTTATCTAATAATTTTAGCTAGTTAGTAAAAAAGAATTAAGCATTTTGTTTATATTGAAGTTTACAATTGTTGGTTATCGGCTTTTGGCAATCAAAGTTGTTGATTTTATTGAAGTTAAAAATTACTTAAATTTATCAAAGTTGTTTATCTAATAATTTATAAAATAGTAATTACTGTTTAATTGGTTGTTTATCTCTTATTTATCTTACGTTTTGCTTGTTTATAAACATTAAACATAGCGTTAAAGCGGACTTTAAGAGAGTGATAATAATAAAGAGGCTACCTTTATCGATTACGAGTCACTTAAATGTTTATACCAAACGGTATGCTTAGCTACAGTGTATTTAGTCTTACCCTTTGTTTTGTAATCAAATAACAACTTTCTAAACCTGAATTTTAGCTTAACATTACCACTGTATTAGCAAGGTAGTTCAAAGGAAGTGACAGTGATGAAGAGGCTTGCATGGTTAGTATTATGTTGCTTTGCATCCAATGCATATAGTAACGATGAAGTAAGTATTACATTGGTGGGGCATATTTCTCCGGTGTGTGAATTTACCTCACAAAATAATAACCTAGAGTTTTCTTCTAGTGGCGTTGCTAATACAACATTAGAGATAAACTGTAATTCGCCAATGAGAATATCAATGCAGTCTCTTAATGGTGGTTTAAGTCATGAGCAAAGCAGTAGAGTAAGTTCATATAATATTAACTGGTCATTGGAAGGTGCCAACAAAAGTGTGTCTGTATCGGCACAGGCAACCAAATCGACATATAGCTTTAATATTGATGATATCTTATTTGATAGCATTGCTGAGATTCAGTTAACTCTAGATGACCCCTTGATATATGCAGGAAGCTACCAGGATGTGATCCGCATAGAAATGACACCATCAGTAGTATCGGGTGGCGTGCTTTAAACGCACATTTATTTAACAAAACAAACTATATGTCACATGGATAAGGAATATAACAATGAAAAAACTAATCGTAATTTCAGCAATCGCAGCAATCTCATCTGGTTCAGCACTAGCAGATAACTTAAACGTAGGCGGTGCAGTCGCATCCGTATGTGAAGTAAGTAATATTGCAACAAATCACTACTTTCCAACTCTTGCAATGGGGGATACAACAAGCGTTAACTTTGATTTGAAATGTAATGATGTGGATGGTGCAACACTTACTTTAACCACTTCTGAGGGTCATCTTCAAAACGCTGATCATGAAGACAGAGGGATAGGGTACACCGCTCGCTTAACAGCAGGCGCATATGACTTTACTTTGACAGCTGATAATGGCATCAATGATCAAAGCGTTTCTCAAAGTAATGGCGGCAACAATACATTAGCAACGTCGGGCGTTGCAGGAATGATTGACTTAGAAGTAATTGAGACACCGGTATACGCAGGTACTTATGCTGATACTCTAATGCTAACTGTTACAGCAAACTAAAGTTAAATAAATTAAATAAAAAGGCAGTGACTATGCACTGCCTTTATTTAGGAGGGAATTCTATGCATGTTTTATTTATCTTTATATTTTGTTTGCTTTCTTTTTCAGTCAGTGCCTTTCAGGTGATACCCATGGTAGCCGATCTCAGCTCGCAGGGGAGTCAGTCACAGCAAACACTTCGAATTACAAACCCATCTGATAAACCATTAACTATTGATGTTTCAGCATTTAATATGAACATAAGTGATACTGGTGTTGAGTCTTTAGAGATAAACGAAGAAGACTTCTTAATTATTCCTATGACAACGATTATCCCACCGGGAAATAGTCAATCGGTTATTGTTAGATATATTGGCGAACCTATTATTAACCACTCTAAGTCTTATCGAATCACCGTAGAACAAGTGTCAGTTAACTTGAACGAAAATGCCCAATCTGGTGTTGGTATGTCACTCAGTTTTAGAACGCTATTTAACGTTGTTCCCGATAATGCTAAAGCTAACCTAATAATTAAAGAAAAAAAACAATTAGCAGAAAATCAATGGGGTGTGTTGCTAGAAAACCATGGAAATAAATATGTACGCCTTTCTAAAGCTCAGTGGAATATTAAATCTAAGGGTAAAGTGTTAATTTTAGAAGGAATGGATCTAAGTAGAGCCCTATCAGGTAAGATTTTACTTCCAAATTCAAAAAGCAATATTTCAATTTCAATACCAAAAGAGTTTCAAGCTGCTGATAGTGAGTTAGAGGTTATATTCTAATGTTTTGTGTTCAGTGGTTCTCCCGATGTTTAATGATACTAATATGTAGTATTTCTATTTCGGTAGAGGCTCTGGAAGTAACACCTATGGTGATCACATTATCACCGGATAAACCCTCAAAAATACCTTCTAGTTTTATTTACAATCAATTACCTAGAGAGATTGCATTTGATATTGAAGTGTTTGAAATTAATTTTTCTGAATCTAGCCCATCGTTAAAAAAGTTGGAAGATTCTCCATTATGGGTCTTTCCTCCCTCTTTATTTTTACAAGAGGGGCAAGGTCAGAAAATTCAATTTAGGTGGGTTGCTGAGAGTTTTCCGAAATATGATAAAAGTTATCAAGTAAGTTTAGTTGAGCAGCCTTTGGCTTCTAATATTGGTAGTGATACCTCGCAACTTAAAATATTAATGAATGTAAATTTAGTTGTTCATGTAGACAGGGATATATATTCACCTAACTTAAAAATACTGACTTCTAAAATAGAAAGTGGGGAGCTTTTAGCCCAAATCAAAAATGAAGGAGAAGGGGCTGCGCGGCTCAGTGACTATAAAATTAAAGTAACTACAAATAAATCCGTTGTAGCTACTTTTGAAAAACAAGCTTTATTGGAGAAGGGGTACGATGTTTTTTTTGCGCCTTATGCCACACAGACCATAAAAGTTAAGCTACCTGAAAATATTGAGAGCCGTGAGGTAGGGCATTTAAGTTTAGATCTGGTGCAATGAAAACTTCAGCAGTGTTCCTCTTCGCTATATTTTTTTTACCACTTAGCGTGTTAGCACAAATAAACCCTTCTAGCAGGACAATTGAACTTAATGTGTCAGTTCAATTAAATAAAAGTCCAATAGGTCAAGTCTCACTTAAAGTCGATAAAGATGATGCACTTTTTTTACAGTGGAACGAGTTAGAGCCACACCTTAGCGAAATTTTACTTGAAGAAAAAGAGAGAGAACTATTAAAGATATTAAAAGACAATACTTTAGCGGTAACTTCATTAAGGGAACTGGGTTTTAGCGTTGAGTTTGATATGAGCGATTTTAGTTTGGACGTTGTTGTTCCCGTAGAGTTAACTCGCCCACAAAAATTAAGTGCGCAAAAACGAAGGAAAAAGTTAAAGGCTATCGAGCCAGCTAACACTAGTGGTTTTATTAACGCTTATGCAAGCTACGTACATCAAGATGATAAGGAACAGCAGCAAGTTCAAGAGCAATATGCATTACGCTCAGAAATTGTAGCTAGTTGGCAAGGGTGGGTGTTAGAAAATGAATTTGAATATAATAAAATATCGCAGCCTGCTTCATCAAACTTTAAGCGGCAAGGAACTAGGCTTATTCATGATCTACCTAGCTTAGGCATGCGCCTTTCTCTAGGGGATAACTTTAGTTCAGGCGGTTATTTCCAAAACTCCTCTCGCTTGTTAGGTTTTTCAATAGCACATGACTTTTCTCTATTATCAGACAGGCCCATAAGGCCAACCGCTTCACGTAGCTTTACTCTTCAAAGCCCTTCAAGTGTAGAGGTATATGTCGATGAACGAATTATTCAGCGCCTTAATTTGGTTGCGGGTATTTATTCTTTAGATGACATACCTTTGAGCGAAGGCAGCAATAATATCTCTCTAAAAATTACTGATATAGCTGGCGTTGTGCGCTATGTAAACTTTGATGTTGCAACTGGCTTAGATCTATTTGCACAAGGGCAGCTTGAATATGAAATTCACTTAGGCGTTCCTGCTGAAGCTGGCGATAAACTCGAGTATGAACCAGATTCTCCCTTCCTCAGTGCCTATCTGGATTATGGCCTGACCCCAAGTTGGACTGCAGGAGTTACAGCGCAGGGAGATAAATACGCGCAACAAATTGGCTTTAAACAAATCTATGCAGCTCAAATAGGGCGACTGGCATTTGAGGGCGCATTTAGCTTCGCGGAACGCCAAGGATACGCTTACCGTACTGTTTATAGTAGCTATAATATAAGCAACTTAGGAAGTGAGCTAACGCTCGGTTATGAATACAGTTCAAAAGACTTTACAGCTTTAGGTTTTAGGTCTCAAGATACGTTTAATAACCGCTATAGAGAACACTATGCACAGGCGAGTTATAGTTATTATGTTAACGATAGAACGTTAGCCTCTTTTTTTACAAATATTTCCCGAGATCATCAAAGTGTTCAATTTGATAAATCGCTGGGAGTCAATTTCTCAGGCGACTTGGTAAATAGTCAGTGGAGATATACTGCAGGGGCGCAATGGGATGAGTTAAAAGGTGAGCGAGAGTGGGGTATAAATTTATCATTTACCTATAAATTTAATAACCAGCATAGAGTTAAACTATCCCACCAGTCTAGACGTGATAAAACGAGGCTAGAATTTACCCAAGACAGTAATCAGCGTTTTGTCGGTGCTTTGAACTTTCGAGCTGGTTTAGAGAGCAACGAATTAAATAAAACTATCTTTGATTTAAACATGCAATATAACGCAAACCGTTTTGCTGCTAACCTTGAACATGCAAGTTTTTATAAAGATTTAAATGCTCGCTCTGCTTATCATCAAAGTCGTGTAAGCCTCTCATCTAGCATAGCTTTTGCAGATGATGCATGGGCATTTGGAAAGCCTATATACGATAGCTTTGCTTTGGTTAACGCCCACAAAAGTTTAGAAAATAAAGTGATAACATTAGGCCGAGTTGAAAATGACTATAGAGCTGATAATAGAGATTTCAAAACTATATTACTTAATGATTTGAGCTCATATGACAATATTAACATTCCTGTTGATATTGATGATCTAGCCCCTGGCTATGATATGGGCTCTGGCATGCTTAGCTTTTACCCTAAATACAAAACTGGACATAAGGCAATAATTGGGACTGCAGCAAATATTTCTGTTATTGCAACTCTTCGAAGTAAGGACGAGAGCCCCTTAGCCTTAATGGTTGGAAAGGCTATTTGTCAAGATAAAGCATCGGCCAAAGAGTATACATTCTTCACAAATAAGCGGGGCCGCTTTGCAATAACTGGCCTTGCTCCTTGCCAGTATAAAGTGACCTTACAAAATAAAGATAGTACTACATTTTTAATAGAGGTTCGTGATGCAGAGCAACTTCAACGAAAAGGGGTTATTTATGTTCATTAAAATTGTGTATTTAGCAATAAGTATATTTTTACTAACTATGGCAAGTAGAGTTAATGCTCAGTGTGATGCAAGTATTGGGGAAATTGAATATTTGTTTGATGACCTGTCTTTTTATCACGTAAAATCACAAGTCGATGCTGAGAAGACAATTCGAGTAGACACAATAAATACGTCGGATTGTACTTTGTATTTTAGTCTTTCTTCGCAAAACCAAGGATACCTTAAAAGTAACTCTCAATTTATTGACTATCAAATTCGTCTAGAAAATCAGTTGTTAAGTAGGAGCATCAATCAGGTTAAGCTTAACAATAGCAAAGTAGATATCAGGCTAGTGATCCCCGCAGGGACGCCAGTAAAAGCAGGGTATTACACTGATAGGCTTGAGTTGAGACTCTATGATGAAAATAAGCAAACCGTAGATGAAATAGAAATCGAGATTGAAACTAATATTCAACCCCGAACTAGTTTATCTTTATTAGGTTATAACACTTTTTCTAATACTGTTTATTTGGGAGAATTGAAGCCAGCAGAAAAATACACCATGTTACCTAGCTTACAAATAGTGACTAATACGGATGTTCAACTTAATGTAACCTCAGAGAATAAAAGTCGTTTATTACACTCTATTTTTAGTAATAAATATGGTATTAGCTATACATTGCAGTTAGGCTCAGAAGAAATTAACTTAGTAAAAGCTTCAAGTCTAAACTTTTCGTATTCTGGCCAGACTGAGTTTTACATTCCGCTTAGCATTCAATTGGAGGACTTCACACGTCAAGCCGCTGGAGAGTATTCAGATGTTATTCGTTTTCAAATAAGCCCACTTAATTATTAACTTTACTTAAGTTTTTTTGGCACCAAAGCAATGCTTGTTGTTTGTTTTTTACAGATATTTTTTGATAAATTTTATGTAAATGCACTCTGACAGTGGCTTCACTTATAAATAAGCTATCTGCAATAGCACTGGAGTGTAGACCGGAGAAAAGCAAGTTTAATACTTTAATTTCTTTACAAGTAAGGTTACTTGATTGCAGGGTGGTTTGCTGTTCAGTGGCTAACATTTGTCTCATCCAGCTGTCAGTGACATCACGGGGAAACCAGAGCTTACCTTGTTCAATAGCTTCAAGGCCTTGTTGAAAAAGGGAGTCATCTGAACTTTCGTAAAAAAGTCCCTTTAAATTAGGCCATTCTTTTAAAGCTAATACGTCACTATTTTTTGGAACATCAAAAATAACTAAGCTTTTATAACCGTTATCTTGCATAAACTTATTGATAAGTTCATAAGTTGTGATTACATTAAGTGCTTGGTAATTAACTAATAAAATGTTGTAGTTAGCTGCTACACAGAAAAGTGAAGTATAGTCTGGACTATTAAAGCACTTTATATAGCGTATTGGAGTATTTTTAATATCCATAATTTCTGTCCGTAGATGCAATAGTAATACTATATTGCTATTTTTGGTTAATATCAATCATAGTGCATAGTTCGATAAGCTATACGAAGCTTTAATTAATGTGCTTTATGGAATAATGGTTCTCTTATATGTAAACATAAAAGGTGCACAAAATTAGAGTGTGTATAACGTGATTACTTTTTAGCAAAAGGCCCATTTTTTTGTGTAGGTTATCCAACAATAATCAAAAGTTATAATTAATTTGTACCTGTATGTTTATTAAATGAAAATTTTTATACATTTCTTCACAAATATGTAATATAATGCCCTTCCAGAGGAAAGATGCTATTAGGCGTCTTTTTTTATGCCCAAAATTTATTGCTCAAGCCAATAAGTTCGCATAACTAAATTATACGGTATCCTTTGGAGAATATTTTGAAACTACGCAAACTCTCACAGTTAAGCCTCGCAATTGTCGCTGCACTAACTACCTCAGTAAATGCTGAAGAAGCTAAAACAACAGCAAAACAAGACGCGTTTGAAAAAATCGAAGTTACAGCTCGTAAACGTACAGAGAGCTTGTTTGAATCTCCAACCGCTATCACATCAATTGGTGCTAACCTAATTGATAAAGCCAATATGAGTAACCTAGAAGATATTGGTAAATACGTTCCAAACTTAAATATCACTCGCTACGGTGTAGGTAATGCGGCGCATGCCTCTGTGTTTATTCGTGGTATTGGTCTACAAGATCACATAATTACAACCGATCCGGGTGTAGGTGTTTATTTAGATGGTGTTTACTTAGGCCGTCAGATGGGGTCAAACTTATCGTTACCAAATGTAGAGCGTGTTGAAGTTCTACGTGGACCTCAAGGTACATTATATGGTCGTAATACCTTAGGTGGTGCAGTAAATGTAATTACTAAGCAACCAGGTGATGAAGGGATTGTTTCAACTACAGCTAAAATTGGTAGCCGCGGACGTATTGCTGGCGATGTATATTTTAATAACTCGCTAACAGATGAAGTAAGTATGTCTGCAAGTGCATCATACAAAACGCGCGATGGTGTTGGTGAAGCTGTCAATTTAGCTAACCCAGAAAAAGAAATTGGTGAAGAAGAAGAGTTTAGCGGTCGCGTAGCCCTTAAATGGCAAGCCAATAGCGATTTAGCGTTTACTTTTTCACTTGACGGTGTTGATAACGAGTCGGGTCAATCGCCTTACACTATTGAGTTAACTGAGCCGCTTGATGCAAATGATGTATTTAATGGTGACTTTCCTTTATTAACACAGGATATGATCCCATCTGACCCTGATGATTTAGGCACTACCGTTGCAGGTATTGAATCTACGTCTTACTCAGGGTGGGGTACGTCATTTACTGCTGATTGGGCAATTGATGATACGTACACGGCTAAATTTATTTCAAGTTACCGTACTTCTGAATACGAAGGTGGACTTGATGATGATGCCTCACCACTTAATTTATCTGAATTCCCAGAAGAGGGTGGTGCAGACCAATACTCGTTTGAAATTCAACTAAATGCGACTTACGACAATATGGACTTTGTATCAGGCCTTTACTTCTTTAATGAAGATGGCTTTACACGTTCAGGTCCATTTGTATTTAGCCCATTCAATACACCTAATGGCTTATTAAACAATGGTGTTACACCTTCATTTGGTGGCTATGGCGATTTTGAAATTAACCAAGAAACAAACTCATACGCTGTATATTTTAATACAAGTTACGATTTAACAGATGATTTAAGTATTGGTGGTGGCCTTCGTTACTCAAAAGATGAGAAAGATGCCGATGCGATTTTCCCAACATTTGCTGAACGTAAATACGTAAGTGCAGAGTTTGACGCTGTAACATGGGATGTAAACGCATCATATCAAATCAGCAATAACATGAATGTTTATGGTCAAATTCAAAAAGGTTACCAAACAGGCGGTTTCCCTCCACGTCCATTTGGCGGCCCCGATCAGTTTGTATCGTTTGATGAAACTAAAGCAATTAACTACGAAATGGGCTTAAAAGGCCAAGTACATGAAAATGTATCTATGATGTTGGCTGTATTTGTAACTGATTACACTGACCTTGCTTTACCATTTTCTGACCCTACTGCAGGCGGTGGTTTTGTAACGATTGTTGAAAATGCAGGTGAGTCTAAAGCGCAAGGTATTGAGCTTGAAACTACCGTTGCCATTACAGACGATTTCACAATTCGCAGCTCTGTAGGTTACTTAGATTCTGAAATTACAGAAGTAGATGCAGGCGTACAAGGTATTGGTAAAGGCGATTCACCGGCATTAACACCACGTTGGACTGTAATGATTGCCCCTTCTTACTTTATGGATTTAGACAGTGGTGCAACCGTTGCATTTAACGCTAACTACTCTTTCAGAAGCGAAATGCAAGGCCAGTCAGTTTACAATGAAAGCGAGACTATTGATTCGCGTGAGTTAGTTGGTTTTAATATTTCTTACACTAACCCTTATGGCGATATGGAAGTAACCTTATACGGTGAAAACGTATTAAACGAGGTTTACGATGTAGGTCGTTTACAGCAGTCAGGTTTTGTTGGTGTAATGCGCAGTAATGACCGTAGCGAGTTTGGTTTAAAATTCAAAAAAGACTTTGAACTTTAATAACCCGCAATGAGTTAATTAAAAGGTAAGCTTAGGCTTACCTTTTTTTTCACCTGTAAAAAGCAAAACTTAGATCAACAGCGAATCTTTTTGTAACAAGCGCTATACAATCGTGTAGTGCAATTGCTATTGATATATTTAGTGTGGTGCGAAGGCTAATCGCTAAGTATTAAAAAGCGCTACAGGCATCAACTAGTCTTATTTTTAGGCAATAAAAAAGCCCTCAGAGAGGGCTTTTAAACAATCAACATAGGTTTAAATAAAAACCTCTGCCATTCTTATTTGTTAGATTCATTGTATTCACGCGTTAGTCTTGCGTGCTCACTTAAATCTGTCAGGCCAAGCTTTTCGTAGCTTTTTTCCATCATCTCAAGCGCAGGCTCTAAATAGCTGCTTTGCGAGTAATGCTCAACAACGTACTTACCACGATTAGCGGCCGCTAGGTAAGCTTCACGTTCGTAGTAGTAATTAGCCACTTTTAGCTCGTAACGCGCCATGCGGTTTAAAAGCCACACTAAGCGACGTTTAGCCTCTGGTGCGTAATCACTTTTTGGAAAGCGTTTTACAAGCGTTGATAAATCGGTAAATGCAACACGTGTACGGTTTGCATCGCGGTCAGCTCTGTCTATACCAAAATACTCTTGGAAGGCATTTTTATCTGCTTTAATGTTAACCAAGCCACGCATGTAGTACATGTAATCTAAATCTTTGTGGTTTGGGTTTAAACGAATAAAGCGGTCAATGGTCGCTAATGCTTGCTCTGTATTACCTGATTGGTAATGGGCATACACTAAATCCATTTGTACTTGCTTTGAGAAAGGGCCAAATGGGTAGCGTGAATCAATAGCGGTTAACAGCTCAATTGCTCGGGCGTATAAACCAGAGTCGAGCGTTTGTTTTGCATCTTCATACAAAGCGTGTGCAGATTTGTTAGGAACGCGTTGGATATCTTCTTGGTCAGGCGCAGAAGAACAGGCCCCTAAAGTAAGTACAGAAGCTGAAAAAACAATGGCGAATGCACGTTTCCCTATTTTATTTATCATTTTATTTGTTACCTTCGATGTCTTCGGCTAGGCCACGGCGGTAAAACCGAGTAAACTATGCGTATTATATTATGCTTTTATTAAAAGCGATTCTAACCCAGTCAGGCACAGCTTGCACTGGTAAATTGGGTAAAGTTACTAATGTCAGAACAAATTTCACTTCAAGCCGAGGTTCCTACCGAGTTAGGTGGTAAACGTCTAGACCAAGTATTAGCGCAATTGTTCCCTGATTATTCACGTTCACGTATAAAAACATGGATACTGGATGATAAAATCACCGTTGACGGTGAAATCTATAACACACCACGAGAAAAACTACTCGGTGGTGAAGTTGTAAATGTTGAAACCAGCATTGAAGCACCACGCGAATACGAAGCACAAGATATCAAATTAAACATTGTTTATGAAGATGATGATATTTTGGTTATCAACAAACCTATGGGCCTAGTCGTTCACCCAGGTGCAGGTAACCCAGATGGCACAGTACTAAATGCATTGCTGCATCATTTTCCGGATATTATTAACGTACCGCGTGCTGGTATTGTGCACCGTCTAGATAAAGACACCACAGGCTTAATGGTGGTGGCTAAAACTATTCAGGCGCAAACACATTTAGTTAAAGCACTGCAAAAACGCGAAAACTTTACGCGTGAATACGAAGCTTTATGTAATGGTACTATGACCGCAGGTGGCATGGTTGAAAAGCCGATTGGCCGTCATCCAACGCAGCGTACACACATGGCAGTTCACGAAATGGGTAAGCCTGCCATTACACATTACCGTGTTGCTGAAAAATTCCGTGCTCATACACGTTTACGCCTTCGTCTTGAAACCGGACGTACACACCAAATTCGTGTTCATATGGCGTATATCAACCACCCGTTAATTGGCGATAGAGCCTACGGCGGGCGTCCTCGTCCACCTAAAGGTGCTACGCCAGAGCTGTTTGAAATGTTACGTACATTTAATCGCCAAGCCTTACACGCAGTAAAATTGAGTATTGCGCACCCTATTACGGGCGAGATGATGACCTGGCAAGCGCCTATTCCAGATGACATGGTGGCAATGACTCAGGTGCTTAGAGAAGATACCAAAGCTAACCCTAACATAGAGTATTAATGGCTTTTTTGTCAGCACCTTGGCCTAATTTAACCTCGGTAGGTACGCTCAGTACCACACGAGAAGGCGGCGTGTCAAAGCCGCCTTTTAATAGCTTAAATTTAGGCCTACATGTTGATGATGATCCAGAGCATGTGCTAAAAAACCGTGCTTTGGTTGAGCAATCCCTGCCAAACCCGCCACTGTGGCTTAATCAAGTGCATAGTGGCGATGTGCTCTGCGTTGATGCAGATTTTAATTTTCAAACATTACACAGTGCTGATGCGTTGTATACAAAAGTTAAAAATCAGCCTCTTGCTATTATGAGTGCAGATTGCCTGCCTATTCTGTTTGCAAGTCATGATGGCCATGAAGTTGCAGCAGTGCATGGTGGTTGGCGCGGCCTTGAAAAAGGGATCATAAAAAATACGCTTGCCTGTTTTAGCGCGCCTAGTAAGCAAATATTTGCGTGGCTTGGGCCTGCTATTGGTGCTGAGCAATTTGAAGTTGGTGCCGAGGTTGCTACGCGATTTATTGCAAAATCCTCGTTGTTTAAAGAGGCGTTTAAATTACAAAGCAATAATAAATACTTGTGCGATATTTACCTAATCGCTCGCATTGAGCTTGAGCAATTAGGCGTTATTAATATTAGCGGAGGCGATTATTGTACTGTTTCTCAGCCATCATTGTTTTTCTCTTATCGGCGAGAAGGTAAAACAGGACGTATGGCAAGTTTGATCTGGCGCAAATAAAACACTATTTCCCCACAATATTCTTCTTAACACCTTGAACAATTCTATTAACATACCCATTTATTAAGCAATTAGTTTATTAAATAGGTAAACCCTCATGCGTTTAGATAGATTCACAAGTAAATTTCAATCTGCGCTTTCAGATGCTCAGTCGCTAGCATTAGGGCGCGATCATCAATTTATTGAACCCGTACATTTAATGTATGCGCTTTTACAGCAAAATGGCTCTAGCGTGCGCGCCTTGCTTGCACAAGCAGGCGTGAGTGCGGATGAGCTCAACACCAAGCTTTCTCAAGAAATAGAAAAGCTGTTTAAAGTTGAAGGAGTAGGGGGCGACGTACAGCTTTCTAATAACATGGCTTCGCTTATTAACTTATGTGATAAGTACGCGCAAAAACGTAAAGATAAGTATATTTCGAGCGAATTATTTGTATTAGCGGCCTGTGACGACAAAGGCCCTTTAGGTGATATTTTTAGAGCGCTTAATATCACTGCAACTAAAATAGAAAGTGCCATAAAAGCAATTCGCGGTGGCCAAAAGGTCGATGATCCTAACGCCGAAGAAACCCGACAAGCACTTGAAAAATACACCATTGATTTAACCGAGCGCGCAGAGCAAGGTAAGCTCGACCCCGTTATTGGGCGAGATGACGAAATTCGTCGCACGATTCAAGTTTTGCAGCGCCGTACTAAAAATAACCCCGTGCTTATTGGTGAGCCAGGGGTAGGTAAAACGGCCATTGCTGAGGGGTTAGCACAGCGCATTATAAATGGCGAAGTGCCAGAGGGCCTAAAAAGCAAGCGTGTTTTATCGCTAGATTTAGGCGCGCTGGTGGCGGGTGCTAAATACCGCGGTGAATTTGAAGAGCGTTTAAAATCAGTGCTCAACGAGCTGGCTAAAGAAGAAGGCCAAGTGATTTTATTTATTGATGAAATTCACACT
Organism: Pseudoalteromonas sp. Angola-4; assembly: GCF_028599265.1. Classification (NCBI taxonomy): domain Bacteria; kingdom Pseudomonadati; phylum Pseudomonadota; class Gammaproteobacteria; order Alteromonadales; family Pseudoalteromonadaceae; genus Pseudoalteromonas; species Pseudoalteromonas sp. Angola-4. The sequence continues at coordinate 255,678 of NZ_JAQREK010000001.1, forward strand.
ATGGTGGGCGCAGGTAAAACCGACGGCGCTATGGATGCTGGCAATATGTTGAAGCCAGCGCTTGCTAGAGGGGAGCTACACTGTGTGGGCGCCACTACGCTTGATGAATACCGCCAATACATAGAAAAAGATGCCGCACTTGAGCGTCGTTTTCAAAAAGTATTGGTTGAAGAGCCCTCAGTTGAAGACACAATTGCCATTTTACGCGGCTTAAAAGAGCGCTACGAGTTACATCACTCTGTGGATATTACCGACCCGGCAATTGTCGCCGCTGCGCATTTATCGCACCGTTATATTAGTGACCGACAATTACCAGATAAAGCTATTGATTTAATTGACGAGGCTGGCTCGTCAATTCGTTTGCAAATAGATTCTAAGCCTGAGTCTTTAGATAAGCTTGAGCGCCGTATTATTCAATTAAAACTTGAAGATAACGCTTTAGCTAAAGAAAAAGACGATGCAAGCCAAAAGCGGCGCAGCGAAATGCAGCAGCTCATTACCGACTTAGAAGCGCAATACCGAGAGCTTGATGAAGTATGGAATGCAGAAAAAGCCTCGTTACAAGGCACGCAAGTAATTAAAGCTGAGCTTGAACAAGCGCGCCTTGATTTAGAGGTTGCCCGCCGAGCGAGCGATTTACAGCGTATGTCGGAGCTGCAATACGGAAGAATTCCAGAGCTTGAGCGAAAACTTGATTTAGCCTCGCAAGCTGAAATGCAAGAAATGAGCTTACTAAAAAACCAAGTAGGCGAAGACGAAATTGCAGAAATACTTTCTCGTTGGACCGGGATCCCAGTATCGCGAATGCTGCAAGGTGAGCGAGAAAAACTGTTACAAATGGAAGAGCAACTTCACAGTAAAGTGATAGGGCAGGACGAAGCAGTTGTAGCGGTCGCGAATGCGATACGACGCTCTCGTGCGGGGCTTGCCGATCCTAATCGACCAATAGGATCATTTTTATTTTTAGGACCCACTGGGGTGGGTAAAACAGAGCTTACTAAAGCGCTTGCAGGTTTTATGTTCGATACGGAAGATGCCATGGTGCGTATCGACATGTCAGAGTTTATGGAAAAACACGCTGTAGCACGTTTAGTGGGGGCGCCTCCCGGTTATGTTGGTTACGAAGAAGGCGGCTATTTAACCGAAGCCGTTCGCCGTAAGCCTTATTCTGTAATTTTGCTTGATGAAATAGAAAAAGCGCATCCCGATGTATTTAATATTTTATTGCAGGTACTCGATGATGGCCGCCTTACTGATGGGCAAGGGCGTACGGTTGATTTTAAAAATACGGTTATTATTATGACCTCAAATTTAGGCTCAGATATTATTCAAGAGCAAGCGGGTACAAACGACTACGCAACGCTTAAGAGCAAAGTTATGAATGTGCTCGTTAACGAATTTAGGCCAGAATTTATAAACCGTATTGATGAAACTGTCGTATTTCATCCGCTTGCCAATGAGCATATTAAAGAAATTGCCGATATTCAGCTTGTTAAATTGCGTGAGCGTTTAACAGAAATGGGCTACTTATTAGAGATCAGTGATGCGGCGCTTGAAAAAATTGCCTCTAGCGGGTTCGACCCTGTTTACGGTGCTCGGCCATTAAAACGAGCTATTCAGCAAAAAATTGAAAACCCACTGGCTCAGCAGCTATTAGGGGGGGAGTACAACCCTGGTGATATTGTCGTGATAGATGCAAATGAGCAAGGCCTGATTTTTTCAAAACGCTAATATAGACGCACAATAAGCCGCCAAGCAGGCGGCTTATTGCATTGCTTTATACTTTAAATGTATAGAGTAGGTTGTTTACTTTTTGAGAGCCGGCAACTAATTCTGCGGCATCTTTAGCAACGTCATAACTTAAAGCTAAGTTTTCGTTACTCACCTCTTTTATATTATCTACATTATTAGCAATATCATGGCTCACCATCTGCTGCTCCTCTGCAGCCGTCGATATACTGTTTGTAAGTAATGCTATTTCACTAATTTGATTGAATATACTATCGAGCTCTTGGTGTGTTTGCTTGGTTGTTTGTACGCAGCCCTCAGCTTGTAGTTTTGTACTTTGCATTACCTTTGACCAATTAACCAATGTATCTTGTATATCTTTAATCGAGCTGTGAATTTGCCCCGTAGCACTTTGCGTACGAGAAGAAAGAGCACGTACTTCATCAGCAACTACGGCAAAACCACGGCCATGCTCGGCTGCTCTTGCGGCTTCTATTGCTGCATTAAGCGCTAGTAAATTGGTTTGCTCAGCAATACCTTCTATCTCATTCATTACTTGGCCTATTTTATCTGCTTCTTGCGCGAGGTTATTAGCCGTATTGGCAGCATGATCTACGTGAGTTGCCAGCTCAGATACCATTTTTTTGTTATCAGCAATATGTTGTTTTATATCCGCGCAGCTGTGCTGAGTAGAATTAACTTTGTCGGCGGTAGTTGTTGTACTATTAGAAATCTCACCAATAGTGGCGGTCATTTGCGCCATAGCAGTGGCGATTTGTGTAAGCTGTGTGCTTTGCGCCTCAATGCCTTTTTCGGTGAGCGTCGATTTATCATCTAGGTTTTCAGCAATGTTATTAAAGGCATAGGTAGCATCTTTTACGCGGCCCAATACAGTTCTGAGCTTAGCAAGTAACATTTGCTCTTTATAGTCACTCACACTTAGCGGTGAGTTATCGCAAAAAACATAGCGCGAGATAGAGTCAGAATGCTGTTTATAGGTGTTTAATTTAGCAGGGGTTGCCACAAGCTCTTGATAATTTAAGGCCAAAATAAGCACGCAAATTAATACGTTGATAACCGCTGCGATGGTTGAAAAGGCAAACCCACTCATTATTAGCCAGCTAAATACAATGGCTAACGTAAGCATTTGGCGCAAGTGTGTGCGTTCTTTAAAATTAAAAGCGGCTTTACCGCTATTTAATTTTTCGTATAGTTTATGGGCTGTTAAAACATGTTTTTTATCTGGTTTTGTACGTACAGATTGATAGCCAACTAACTGATCACCTTCAAAGATAGGGGTTACAAATGCATCAACCCAGTAATAGCGCCCATCTTTACATCGATTTTTTACTATGGCGCGCCATGAGTGGCCGCTTTTTAGCGTACTCCACATTTCTTTAAATGCTGCTTTGGGCATATCTGGGTGACGCACAATATTATGATTTTTACCAACGAGCTCCTGGGCACTAAAGCCTGCTACATCGCAAAATGCCTTATTTGCATACGTAATGACTCCTCGTAAATCGGTCGTGGATACCAATTGCTGAGCATCACTAAAGTGAACCTCTTCATTTATTAAGCTTTGATTATGACGCATGTTAGTTTTAACCATCCTTTTTAATTAACTTGTCATTGTATTGGGTAAACAAAAGGAGGTGAAGTAAAGGTGCTGCGCTAAATAAAATTGTCATCAAAATTGCGACTTTTTATGATCTATATCAAATACTGCGTTTAAAATGTTAAAGCTTATGAAGTGTAATCTATTAATGCAGGGTCTTTATGTTTGGGGCGTGAGGGTTTTTGGTGGCTGAATTTACAGCAGTGTGTTTGGTTTTTAGGCAAGGGGTATGAGCAGGACGCGAAAGCTTTGTTCGGTTTTTACTTATTCTTACATGGATGTAAGTCATTAGAATAACGCAGGGCAGTTATCGAGCCCATTAGGTTACAAATATCGCGCTGCAATTGAATCGCCCTTAGTTTGGACAAATTTCAATTCACAAAGGCCAACACGCCCTAGCAAAGCGATTGTATATTAGCGTGAGCAGTGGCAAGATTAGCTTGCTGGTTGATGCTTGTTGTATCAAGCGCATGCTCAACAGGGTAAATAGCTAAAAATTTTGAAAAATTATATTGTTCTTAACAATTTAATCTTGAGTATGGGCAATTAGCCCCCATAACCCTAAGATTAAGCCACGTGGCCGAGGAAGCATTTTTGACTATACATGATTTATCTAGCGCGCTAAACGCGTTATCAGCAACACCGCATCAGCACGCAATTAAAGGGATCAAACGTGGTATTGAGCGAGAGTCGTTGCGTATTAAAGGTAATGGCGCCATTTCCACTTTAGGACATCCTAAAGGCGTAGGTAGTGCATTAACAAACGGACATATTACTACCGACTTTTCAGAGTCATTACTTGAATTTATTACCCCTGTTAGTGAATCAGCGACAGAAACCTTAGCGCAATTAAAAGACCTGCAAAAGTTTACACTTGAGCACATGGGTGATGAGCTTTTATGGCCCATCAGTATGCCATGCTTTATTGAAGAGCAAGATGACATCGTACTGGCTCAATTTGGTAACTCAAATACTGCGCGTATGAAAACCCTATACCGTGAAGGATTAAAAAACCGTTACGGTAGTATGATGCAAGCGATTGCGGGTGTTCATTTTAATATTTCTTTTCCAGAAACACTTTGGCAATCTTTACACACCTTAAAGCAAAGTGAGCAAAGCCTAGAAGCATTTATTTCGGATGGTTATTTAGCGCTTATTCGTAATTTTAAACGCGAGCTTTGGTTAATTAGTTACTTGTTTGGTGCCTCACCTGCATTATGTAATTCTTTTTTACAAGGTCGCAAAACTGACCTACCGTTTAAAAAGCTAGGTAAAGGCACACTTTATTTAGAAGTAGGAACCGCGCTACGCTTGGGTGATTTAGGTTACACCAACAGTGCGCAATCTTCATTACGCGTAATGTATAACTCGCTTGATGAGTACGTTGCAGGGCTTAAAAAAGCAATCAACACGCCTTCTGACTTATATGGCGATATTGACGACTACACCACAGCAACACCTAAGCAGCTTAATAAAAATATTCTGCAAATCGAAAACGAATTTTATTCGCCGATCCGCCCTAAACGTAATGCTAAAAGTGGTGAAAAACCAACGGATGCATTATTAAGAGCAGGCATTGAATATGTTGAAATTAGAGCGCTGGATGTAAACCCGTTTAGTGAAACCGGCATTGATATAGAGCAAATTCATTTTTTAGATGTGTTTTTAACGTATTGTTTGTTAAAAGACTCTCCAGAAATGCAGTGGAAAGAGCAAGCCCGCAGCACAGAGAATTTAGATACAGTGGTTAATCAGGGGCGTCAGTTAGGTGTTATGCTTAACGACAACAACCAACAGCGTACGTTACAAAGTTGGGGGAGAGAAATTTTTGACCAACTAAGTGAAGTCGCTGAGCATATGGATAAGGCGTATGGAGTGACCTATTACAGCGAAACCATCGCACAAATGGCTACTTGGGTTGATAACCCAGCGCTGACTTTTTCAGGGCGCTATGTGCGCGAGCTAGAAAGTGCGGGTATAGATAACGGTTTATTTGCTATTCAATTAGCTAATAAATATAAGCAAAGCCATGCGCAAGCCAACTACAATGTGTTTTCTAAAGAATGGCTAGAGCAACAAGTTGTTCTCTCGGATAAAGCGCGAGAAGAAATAGAGCGCGCCGACACGCTAAGCTTTACTGACTTTTTAGATGAATATTTTAATGCCAAAGCACCCGCTTAAGTTTTTTTAAGCAAAAAAAACGCAGCCCAAGGTGGCTGCGTAAATATTCTTCAGGGATGAAACAATGCTATACTGCTGCATTCATATACTCAGACCCACGCTTTTTTAAAAAGTTCAGTGAGATCTTATAAAAATGAAAAAAAATGCAATTATTTTATCTTTTGCCCTCTCTTTAGCTGGGTGTGCCACTGCGCCGCCAAAGCAACCTAATGATCTTTGTAAAATTTTTGAAGAAAAGTCAGATTGGTACTTTGATGCAAAAGATGCACAAGAAAAATGGGGCTCACCTAAACATGTTCTTATGAGCATGATGTACCAAGAAAGTTCGTTTCGTCATGATGCCGCACCACCCATGGAGTATTTTTTATGGATAATTCCAACTGGGCGTGCCAGTGATGCTTACGGGTACTCACAAGCAAAAACTCCAACTTGGTCTGACTATATTCGTGAAACGGGTAACAGTGGGGCTGATAGAGATGATTTTGACGATGCAATCGACTTTATGGCATGGTTTGTTTATAAAACACATAAAGTAAATGGTATCTCTAAGTGGGATGCTTACGCCCAATACTTAAATTATCACGAAGGGTGGGGCGGTTATAAACGCGGTACCTATAAAAAGAAAAAGTGGCTAATGAGTGTTGCTAATAAAGTAAAACACCGCGCAAGCCGTTATGGTGCGCAGCTTAAACGTTGTGAAGAGGAGCTTGATAAAGGCTGGTTTGAGCGACTGCTTTTTGGCTAACTACATATCTTAAAAGCAAAAAAAGGAGCCAAGGCTCCTTTTTTTAATGCATTATTTAAACTTACAACTTACGTTGATTTGGCTTAATTTTTACCTGTTTGATCATATTCTCTTTTACCTCTAACACCTCAACAGGGTAGCCGGCTATTTTAAGGCTTAAATTAGCATCTGGAATATCTTCTAGGTATTCCACAATTAAACCGCTGAGTGTTTTAGGGCCATCAAGAGGAAACTCCCAGCCCATCTCTTTGTTTAAGTCGCGCACGTTAGCGCCGCCATCAACAAGGTAAGAGCCATCGCTTTGTGTGGTCACTTCTTCACTTGGCGTACGTGTTTGCGTGGTAGTAAAATCGCCAACCACTTCTTCAAGAATATCCTCAAGGGTTACGAGACCTTGTATGTCGCCATATTCATCAACCACTATACCAATACGTTCTTTTGATTGTTGGAACTTTAATAGCTGGGTATTTAGGGACGTCCCCTCAGGAATAAAGTAAATCTCACGTACAGCACGCAATAATGACGGTTTATCAAATTGCTCTTTGGTTAAAAGACGAAGAGCGTCACGCGAATGGATAAAACCTACCGCGTCATCAATATTGTCGCGATAAAGTAATACACGGGTGTGCTGAGCATGAGTTAATTGGCGGCTAATGAGCTTCCAATCGTCGTTAATATCAATCGCCACTATTTCGTTACGAGGGATCATAATATCTTCAACGGTCACTTGCTCTAAGTCTAAAATAGAGGTCAGCATGCTTTGGTGACGAGCTGGCAGTAATGCGCCTGACTCATTCACCACTGTTTTAAGCTCTTCTTTACTCATGCTGTGCTCATCTATTTGTGCTGAGCTGATACCAAATAGACGTAAAATACCGTTGGTCATCCAGTTAACAACAACCACAAATGGGAATAGTATTTTGAGTAACCCTTTGAGAATTATAGAGCTTGGAAAGGCTACTTTTTCAGGGTACAACGCAGCAAGCGTTTTTGGGGTTACTTCTGCAAATATTAGTACGACTAGCGTTAACACACCGGTTGCAATACCAATACCTAAATCACCGTATAAACGAATACCAATGATAGTGGCTACCTGGGCAGCAGCGATATTTACAAGGTTGTTACCAATTAATATTAGGCCAATGAGTCTATCAGGACGGCTAAGTAATTTACTGACTCGTTTAGCTGCGCGATGTTCCTCTTTTGCAAGGTGGCGCAAGCGTATACGATTAATTGACATGATCCCGGTTTCTGAACCCGAGAAATAAGCAGAAAAAAGCACCAATAAACCTAAAATGATAAACAAGGTACTTGTCGATATGTCGTCCAACGATGGATCCTTTTTTTATAAACCAATGCGTATTAAGCTAGAGTGAGCTGACAGAGTCAAGTTAAAACTTATTTAACACCACTTCTTGTATAAAACGGCTGCCAAAATAAGCAAGTGTGAGGATAAATGCAGCGACCATGATGGTAATAACCACAGGTTTACCACGCCAGCCTTTTTTCATGTGCCCAAGCGCAACAGTGACAAAAATAACCCATGCGACAAGCGATAAAATGGTTTTATGGATAAATTCTTTTGCAAACATCCCATCTAAAAACACAAACCCTGTTAATAAGGCAAAGGTAAGTAACACCGTACCTAAGTTTAATAGTTGATAGAGCTGACGTTCTACCACCATTAATGGTGGCAAATGGCTGTGCACAATTGCTAAATCTTTACGTTTTAAGCGTTTATCAATAAAGTAAAACTGCACGCCGTATAAAGTGGCAATAATTAACACGCAATATGCTAATAGTGATAGCGATATATGTGTAATAAGGCCTATTTCAATATTAAAGCTTTGTAATAAAATATGGTGCGGTATAAACAAACTCGCAATGGTGAGTAGGGCTGCAAAGCCATAGACGACCGGTAATAGCAATGTAGCAGGGAACTTTAACGACACAGCAGTAACCGACACCACAATAACCCAGCAGGTCAGCAGTGCAACATTAACAATACTTAAATCTTGCCCGTCGGAGCGAAACACCGAATTAACCAACAGCAGCATGTGCGCTAGTATAGCCACGGTACTTAAAATAACCGTTACCTTTTGGCTAGGACCTTGTTGATGAAACAGGCGTGTTAACACGTGAGACGTTGCTAACACATAAAATAAACTGGCAATAATAGTTAAACTAATAATCAGCATTGTGCTTGGGCCACTTATAATTAGAGTCAAATAATTCTTGTTGTTATAAACACATTGTATTTTATAGCAAAGCAATTGCATAGACCTAAAAAAAGAAACTCAATAAGCTGTGCTTCAATACTGTATTGTGCGCCATCATTTACGGTATACTGTTTTTAATTGAAATTTAATACTATTGCTCCCATCTAATAAGTAAAATGCAAATAAGCGTGAGCTTATTGGGTCAATATAAACGTCTTATCGGAACCGTTACATGTTTGAGAACCTCCAAGAACGATTAGGTAAAACCTTAAAAAATATTAGTGGCCGCGGCCGTTTAACAGAAGACAACATTAAAGATACGTTACGTGAAGTACGTATGGCGTTTTTAGAAGCTGACGTTGCGTTGCCTGTTGTTCGCGAGTTTGTAAAGCAAGTTAAAGAACGTGCCGTAGGTGTTGAAGTAACTAAAAGCTTAAGCCCTGGCCAAGTATTTATAAAAATAGTGCGCGAAGAGCTTGAAAAAGCGATGGGTGAAGCCAACGAAGAGCTTAGCCTAAATGCACAGCCGCCAGCCGTTGTTATGATGGCTGGTTTACAAGGTGCGGGTAAAACAACCAGTGTTGGTAAGCTTGCTAAGTTTTTAAAAGAGCGTAAGAAAAAGTCAGTGCTAGTTGTTAGTGCCGATGTATACCGTCCGGCGGCTATTAAACAGCTTGAAACACTTGCCAGCGAAGTTGACGTGGATTTTTTCCCAAGTGATATTTCGCAAAAGCCAGTAGATATCGCCACCGCTGCTATTTCTCATGCTAAAAAGAAATTTATAGACGTTGTTTTAGTCGATACCGCCGGCCGTTTGCACGTAGATAACGAAATGATGGGCGAAATTAAAGACCTTCATAAAGCAATCAACCCAATCGAAACATTATTTGTGGTTGATGCAATGACGGGTCAAGATGCGGCGAATACCGCTAAAGCATTTGATGAAGCGTTACCTTTAACCGGTGTTATTCTAACTAAAACAGATGGTGATGCACGCGGTGGTGCTGCTTTATCTATTCGCCATATTACCGGCAAGCCAATTAAATTTATGGGTGTGGGTGAGCGTACGGATGCACTAGAGCCTTTCCATCCCGATCGTATCGCATCGCGTATTTTAGGCATGGGGGATGTACTTTCATTAATCGAAGAAGTCGAAATGAAAGTCGATAAGGAAAAAGCAGCTAAGGTCGCTGAAAAAGTATTTAAAGGCAACGGCTTTACCCTTGATGACTTTGCAGAGCAATTAAAGCAAATGAAAAATATGGGTGGCATGATGTCGATGCTAGATAAGCTGCCTGGTATGCAAAACTTACCCGATGCTGTAAAAGGCCAAATGGGTGACAAAACCTTCATTCAAATGGAAGCAATCATCAGCTCTATGACCAAACAAGAGCGTGCGCGTCCTGAGATTATTAAAGGCTCCCGTAAAAAACGTATAGCCGCAGGCTCTGGTACACAGGTACAAGAGATAAATAAACTGCTAAAACAGTTTACGCAAATGCAAAAAATGATGAAAAAAATGAAAGGTAAAGGCGGCATGCAAAAAATGATGCGCGGCATGAAAGGCATGTTACCACCTGGAATGATGGGTGGCGGTGGCCCTAAATTTTAATATAGCGCTTAAATAGCCGCTATATAATGTATAACAAAAGGGCTAATTGGCCCTTTTTTGTTGAATAAATTATGCGTGTGGTGCATGATAATCTATTAATTGTGGCTCAGATCACAGTTTAACCTACTAAAGTGGCTTTTTGCTTCACTTCTTACTTGCATTGTTGCTAAAAACTCGTACAATTCCCCAGCTCCCCATACTGGGGAGTAAATCTTATTAATGAAAACAGTCAATCTATTTAGAGGACGGTATGGTAACTATTCGTTTGCAACGTGGTGGCGCTAAAAAACGCCCTTTCTATCAAATTGTGGTTGCGGATAGCCGTTTCTCGCGTGACGGTCGCTTCATCGAGAAAATTGGTTTCTTTAACCCAATTGCTTCAGGTCAAGAAGAAAAACTTCGTTTAGATTTACCTCGTGTTGATCACTGGGTAGGTCAGGGCGCAGGTCTTTCTGATCGTGTAGCTAAGTTAGTTAAAGACGCTCGTAAAGCGGCTTAATAGGCGTAAGTGTAACCATGAGTCAAGAGAACACCTCATCAATTATTGTCGTAGGAAAGCTCGGTGCCCCATATGGTATAAAGGGCTGGCTTAAGGTACATTCATTTACTGATGATCCCCAAGGGATCTTCGATTTCAGCCCGTGGTTGATAGGGCAACAAGGTAAATGGCAGACCTTAGAAGTGGTCGACTGGCGTCGCCACAACAAAGGCTTTATCGCTAAAATTGCACAAGTAAACGACAGAGACGAAGCAATGGCTTATACCCATGCAGAAATATCTGTTGATTCAGCGCAATTACCAGAACTCCCGCAAGGCGAGTTTTATTGGCGAGATCTCATTGGCATGTCGGTTGTAACTGATAAAGGTTACAATTTAGGCACTGTTGATGACCTGATGGAGACAGGATCGAATGACGTACTGGTTGTTAAGGCAAACAGTAAAGATGCATTTGGTCAAGCTGAGCGTTTGATTCCTTTTTTAACTGATTCAGTAATTAAAGAAGTTAAATACGAAGCGAGAGAAATTACCGTAGACTGGGATCCTGGGTTTTAATGACTCAAACTAGTTCATTATGGGTAGGGGTGATAAGCCTTTTCCCAGACATGTTTGATGCTATTACACACCAAGGTGTCACTGGTCGCGCAGTGAAAAATGGCTTAATTGACTTTAACTGCTGGAATCCACGTGACTATGCTTTAGATAAGCACAGAACCGTAGATGACCGTCCTTACGGGGGCGGCCCAGGTATGTTAATGATGGTTGAACCATTAAAACAAGCCATTCTTGACGCTAAAAAAGCGGCAGGTGATGGCGCAAAAGTAATTTATATGTCCCCGCAAGGGCGCAAATTAGATCAGCAAGGGGCTAGCGAACTCGCAAACTCTGAAAAGCTGATTTTGATTGCCGGTCGCTATGAAGGTATAGACGAGAGAATAATAGAGTCATACGTTGACGAAGAATGGTCAATTGGTGATTTTATTTTGAGTGGTGGTGAATTACCTGCCATGACATTAATTGATGCAGTAGCGCGATTAGTGCCAGGCGTGTTAGGTCATAACCAGTCAGCAGAGCAAGACTCATTTTCGGATGGCTTGCTAGATTGTCCTCACTATACACGGCCAGAAACATTGGACGACAAACAGGTGCCTGCTGTACTACTCAGTGGAAACCACCAAGAGATAGCAAAATGGCGGCTTAAGCAGTCATTAGGCAGAACTTGGCTACGACGTCCTGACTTGTTGCATAACCTAGCTCTGACTGAGGAGCAAGCGGTATTACTCGCACAATTTCAGCAAGAGTACCAAAAAGCTTGTGGCTAGAAGACAGTTACACCTAGGAAAGTGAGAAACATAATGGCAAAAGTAAACCAAAATATTATTAAAGCGCTTGAAGAAGAGCAGCTTAAAACAGACGTACCAGCATTCGGCGCTGGTGATACAGTAGTTGTACAGGTACGTGTAAAAGAAGGTAACAAAGAGCGTCTACAGGCCTTTGAAGGTGTTGTAATCGCTAAGCGTAATCGTGGTCTTCACTCAGCATTCACAGTTCGTAAAATTTCGAGCGGTGAAGGTGTTGAGCGTGTATTCCAAACGCACAGCCCTCTTATTGATAGCGTAACAGTTAAGCGTCGCGGTGCGGTTCGTCGTGCTAAGCTTTACTACCTACGTGAGCGTTCTGGTAAATCTGCACGTATTAGAGAAAAACTTAACTAATACGCGCTGTTTATCAACGCAAAGAAAACGGGTTGCAGCCTCACGGTTGCAACCCGTTTTGGTTTTTAAAGCATTAAATAACATACTACCTCTTCACAAAAGCACCCCTCTGTATTAAGTAATCTTCACTCGCGTTGTTACATTAGCCTTTTAACCCATACTTGATCCTGTTAGTATTTAACGTATTGATTAGTTTACTTAAATGTAAATATATATTTACGAAATGAGTTGTTTATAGGTGGAATGAGAAACGTGGCTGAATTAAGTGATTTATCACAATTACGAGATGGCATTGATGAATGCGATGCGCAATTAGTTGCTTTACTTGCAAAGCGAAATGCAATAACCCAAAAAATTGGTGCTATTAAGCAGCAAAATGGCGCCCCCCTGCATGCCCCTGAAAGAGAAGCGGCTTTGCTCGCTGCTCGTCGTGATGAAGCGATTAAACAAGGAGTCAGCCCTGAACTTGTTGAAGACATATTAAGGCGCATGATGCGCGAAGCCTATCAAAACCAACAAGCTAAACTTGCCTGTGCAGCCCCTGATTTATCACCTATTGTAATTGTAGGTGGGCAAGGGGCAATGGGCCAGTTATTTGCTCAGCAGTTTATTCGTTCAGGTTATGAAGTTAAGATTTTAGATAAAGATCAGCAAAACGATGCTAAAGCCATTTTAGCTGGCGCAAAATTAGTGATGATCAGCGTGCCTATCAATGCACTTGAGGCCGTTGTTGCTAAGCTACCTAAACTTGATGATGACTGTTTGCTTGTTGATATTACCTCAGTTAAGCAATCACCCATTAAGGCATTAAAGGCGGCGCACTCTGGGCCCGTTGTTGGCCTGCACCCTATGTTTGGCCCTGATATTTCTCACTGGGTTAAACAAACTGTTGTTGTGTGTGAAGGCCGAGCGCATGATGCTGCAAAAGGCTTACTACAGCAGTTGCAAGTATGGGGTTGCCAACTTGTTGAGCTAGATGCTAAAAAGCATGATGAAGCAATGCAAATTATACAAGTAATGCGCCACTTAACGACCTTTGTTTATGGGCAGTTTTTAGCAAAGCAAAGCCATACGCTTGAGGAGCTAAGAAGCTGCTCGTCTCCTATTTATCAGTTAGAGCTGATGATGGTAGGGCGCTTATTTGCACAATCTCCTGAGCTATACTCAGATATAATGTTGGCCCAGTTTGATAATGTTGAGAGTTTATTAGCGCAGTATCAAGAGACCTTTGCACAAACTCTTGAAAAGCTAAAAGCGGGAGATAAAGGCGCACTCATCGATGCATTTGCTGATGCTAAAGCGTATTTTTCAGACTCGACCGCGCACTTTTTAACGCAAAGCCGTAGCCTGCTAAATAAAGCAAATGACGCCAAGGTATTAGATTAAAAGGGTTAAAAATGTGTAGTTACTTAAGCTATACGTTGAAAGCCTTTTAAATGAGCGATTAAAAAAGGGCCTGCTTAGGCCCTTTTTAGTATTTGCGTGTTAGGTTAGGTATTTACACTCACAGCTTGTAAAGACTCACTTTGATAACAGCCTAAAACGCGCACATATTGAGTATGCTCTTTTAGCTCCTCTAAGGCATGTTGCACTTGGCTATCGGCAAGGTTTGCCTCTAAGTCTACATAAAACACTTCTTCCCACGGGTTACCCGGTACAGGACGAGACTCTAGTTTAACTAAGTTTATTTGATGTTGTTTAAACACCATTAACGCATCAGCCAATGAACCTGCTTGTTGTTTAGTAGCCATAATAAGGCTGGTTTTAGTCGGTATTTGTTTAGATACCTGCAGAGGTTTGCGCGCCACAACGATAAAGCGGCTGTGGTTTTCACTTTGATTCGCAAGGTTTGATTTAATCACTTCAAGGCCAACGTTTTTACCTGCCTGCGCTGAGCCAATAGCCGCACTATTTGGCGTATTTAAAGCTGACTGAAGAGCACTTGAGGTTGAATCACAGGTTTCATGTTGTAAATCACCGAGGCCTTGTAAAAAGCGACTACATTGAGCAAATGGCTGAGGATGGGCATAAATCTTAGTTAATTGGCTTAACTCAGTATCTGGGGTAGCAAGTAAGCAGTGCTCTACACTGTGTGTAACTTCACCTACAATTGATACTTGAGCATGTTGTAATAAATCAAATACTTCGTTAATACTGCCCGAGCTGGTGTTTTCTATAGGCAGCAAACCAAAATCTGCTTGGCCATTTTCTACTTTGCCCGTAATTTCATCAAACGAGGTACAGCCAATTTCGACTAACTTGCCAGGGCGGCGGCTAAAGTATTTATGACATGCTAGCTGACTGTACGAGCCTTGCCCGCCTAAGTAAGTAACGCGATGTGTTTCGCTTAATGCATCGGGGTTTAAGTTTTTTTGCAGCATGGCTTGCTGATGCAGCACAGAGTCTTCCAGAATGGTTTGAAAAACGTTATTTACATAATACGCATCTAGACCAAGCGACTTGCCATAACCAATCAGCTTTTCGAGTAAGGCTAGTTCGCGCGCTTCATCACGAATCGGTTTGTTATTCGCAATTTTATACTCAACAACACCGTGGCTAATACGGCGGCGCTTAGCTAATAACACCAATAGATCGGAGTCTATTTCGTTAATGTCGTGTCTGAGTGCGTTTAAAACATCGTTGGTCATTTTGGTTTCCTCATTCCAAAAATAAGTTGCTTAGTGCAACTAAAACAAAAAAGCCTCCCAAGTGGGAGGCTTTGCTATTCGATTGATTTTATCTCACAAACAGTTCAGCCTCTTTTATATAAAGAAGCTAAAAAAAGAAAAAAAAGTGCAAGATAAGATAATTTTCATGCTGTTAATGTATGAGGTGTTACTAGCAAAGTCAACAAGCAAGCCAGTTTAAATAGACATAATGAATAATTATCAGCTCCTAGCTAACATTTAGATAAAATTTACAAATAGTTTATAAATATGAATAGGGATCTGGTATATTTCAGGTATTAGCTAAAAATAACAACAACTAAAATAGTAAGGTTGGCCTGTGGTGTATAGACGCCCTCCATCGCGTTTTGGACTAAATTCTTTAAGTGTAAAGCTGTCGTTGCTTATATCTGCAATTTGTTTAATTGCCGGTGTGTGCGCTGCCGCGCTGATGCTTAAATCTGAAGAGAAACAATTAGTTTTCGAAGAGCATGAAGTACTTAAAAGCTCCACCGAATTACTTATCAGGCAATTTGACGCACTAATCAAAACAAAATCAGCCGTTGCCAAACAGGCTAATAATGTTGTGTCAGAGCAGCTATTTAGTGATAGTTCAGCAATCAATTTATCTAACAAAACCCAGTTACAATTTAATAGCGACGGCACTATACGCAGTGCATCGAGCGACGGCCTTTCAGCCGCATTTCTTCCTCAGCAGCATTATTCTCCTTTTTATAAGCGTTTATTTAATAACTCAGAGTCGTTATGGAAAGTCATTTCACCAACCTTAATTCACGACTTTTTTAATTTTTATATGATCACCAAAGACGATTTCATCCGTGTCTCGCCTCCCAATTGGGCGTTAAACGCACCGGCTGAACTCAGAGGCTCTAATGGTGCAACATTTAAGTATGTACAAAGTGATTTAAACCCCAGCAGAGAACCTGTGTGGTCTAAGGTTTATTACGATAAAGTATGGCATAAATGGGTTATTAGTTTGCTTGTCCCGTTGTATGTTGATAATGAATTTTTAGGCGTGACCGGCAGCGATATAGATTTAAACACGTTGATTTCATTTTTACCTGTGGGCGATAAAGAAAAACATTTACTGGTATTTGATAAAAAAGGCCAACTGCTTGCGCACCCGAGTCTTAACCCAGCGCTACAAGCAAGTTATGGCAGCAAAGATAAAACAATAACAACAAACGAATTTGTTAATCCGCAATTGCAAGCCATTATAAATGAAGCAATTACCATGAAATTACCAGAGTATGCTAATTCGTTTGTACAAAACGATGAAGCACACATTATTAATATTCGTAAAATTGATAAATTAGACTGGTATATTGGGGTTTATAAAAAACGCTCATCAACGCTCTCTGCTCTGCAAGATTTAAAACTGAAGTTTTTTGGCTTGTTTGTGCTTTATGCGGTCTTGGTTGCCTTATTGTTACACCAAGCGCTGTATCAGCTAGTGCTTCGCAGAATTCACACATTAGTACATGCAGTTACTGGCTTTGGTAAAGGGCAATTACTAACCGAATTCCCGCCAGAGAACAAAGACGAAATAGGCACGCTAAACGGCTCATTTAGAGATATGACCGTAGAAATTCGTAAGCTTATAGATGGGTTAAACCAGCGAATTACAGAAAAAGAAATTGCCGAGAAAGCCGCTAATAGGCTCTCTAAAGCCGTTGCCTTCTCAGGAACCGGTGTGGTGATCACCGATGAAAACTTTGTTATAGAATACGTTAACCCCAAAATGCTTGAGATGACAGGCTACCCAGAGAGCCACTTTAACCGCGCGCCGCTGTTGAATATTATCGCATCTGAGATGGCCATTTTGGTTGAAGATATCAATATCGACCTTCGCAGTAGAAACTATTGGCGTGGTGATACCTTGATTCAGGGCAATGATAAACAGCCTATTTGGGTATCGTTAAGTGTTTCTCCTATTCGCGAAGACGGCGGTGAGATCACCAGTTATGTAGCCTCCGCACAAGATATTTCGTTTGTTAAAGAAAGCCAGCGCAAAATGGAGCAGCTTGCGTACTTTGACACGTTAACGGGCTTAGCAAACAGAACCTTTTTTAGAATGCAGCTGCGTAAATCAATGGCTTTGGCTGAGCGCGGCCATTATGCGTTTGCACTTTTTTACTTTGATTTAGATGAATTTAAGCGCATTAACGATACGTTAGGCCATGATGCAGGCGATCAACTACTAATTGAAGTTGCTAACCGCCTTAAAGCACGCTTACGCGCCGAAGATACAATTGCCCGCCTAGGGGGCGACGAATTTGCTGTATTACTCAGTGGTATTGAAAGCCAAGAGCATGCCAGTGATGTCGCAAATACTATTCAAAAAACACTTAATGTGCCTATAAAGCTTGGCAATAACGAAGTAATAGTCAGCGCTAGTATTGGTATTACAATGGCCCCTTACGATAGCCTAGAAGAAGATCAGCTTTTAAAACATGCTGATTTAGCAATGTATGAGGCAAAAGCCAAAGGGCGTAATACTTACCACTTTTATAGCCAAGAGCTGAACGCGGCTGCCAATGAAAGGCTGTTCATTGAAAACGAATTACGCCATGCGATTAAAGAAAAACAGTTTGAGGTTTATTATCAGCCGCAAATAAACTCATTAACTCAGCACGTTGTAGGCTATGAAGCGCTACTACGCTGGTTCCACCCAGTAGAAGGGCTTATATCGCCGACCAAGTTTATTCCTATAGCTGAGGCAACAGGACTTATTGTTGAACTCGGTGAGTGGGTATTACAGCAATCGTGCGAGTTTGCCGTGCGTTTAGCGCAAGATGGACGAGATAACAACGTATCTATTAATTTATCGGCACGTCAGTTTAAAGACGCTAATTTAGTGCCCATGCTCAGCAGTATTATAAAACAAACAGGGGTAAGTGCTAAGCGGTTACACTTGGAGCTTACCGAAAGTATGCTAATGGGCAATGTTGAAGCTGCCATTACGCAATTACACGAACTAAAAGCACTGGGCATTTCAATATCGATTGATGATTTTGGTACTGGCTATTCGTCACTAAGTTACTTAAAACGATTCCCGGTCGACATATTAAAAATTGACCGCTCGTTTGTAAAAGATATCCCTGCTGATTCTAATGACATGGAAATTACCGCCGCTATTATAGCCATGGCGCAAAAGCTTAAATTAGACGTAGTTGCAGAAGGGGTTGAAACGATAGAACAAGTAGAGTTTTTGCAAAATAATAATTGTTATATTGTGCAAGGGTTTTATTACAGCAAACCGATTGCTGAGAGCGAGCTGCCAGTGTTATACAAAAAATTAAACGATGCGCCTAACATTGCTAGTAGCAAATAAAAAGTTGCGGGTTTAGCCACCCGCAATTTTTACTTTAAATTTAAGGGTTTCTAAAATCCCTTTTAATTTTTCGCGATCATCGCCTTGAACTTCAATAATCCCTTCTTTTACCGCGCCACCTTGGCCCATTTTACTTTTTATGGTTTTAGCTAGCTTTTTTAGCTCGTGCGCTTTTGGATCTATACCCACAACCAACATCACACCTTTACCTTTTCGGCCCTTAGTTTGGCGCTCTATGCGGATAAAGCCATCTTTAAATAGTTTTGCAGTGGGTTCTTGCTCAACCTTTGGCTGGCTAATTCGGCCCATATCGGTTGAATATACTAAGCGGTTATCACTCATAATTTACCTAAATAAACGTTTTTATTGATGTATGAAATAATAACAAATTTGCTGGCGAGTGTTTTTATTTTTGCTAAATACTTTTAACAGGTTATATTTAGGTCAAAGGAAATATTATTGGAGTTTATAATGAGTTTAACAAAGAGTTTATCGGTTGATGAAAGTACTTTAACGATACAAATTAAAGGCAAATTTGACTTTAATTTAGTGCAATCATTTCGCCAAGCCTATGCCCAAATTGAGCCTAAAACAAATAAAGTGATTATCGATTTAAGAGAGACCGACTACATGGATAGCTCTGCTCTTGGTATGTTGCTTAACATGAAAAAAACCATTGAAAGCCAGGTACAAACAATAGAGATCAGTAATTGTCAGCCTCAGCTTAAAAAAATACTGCAAATATCACGTTTTGATAAGAAGTTTGATATTAACTAATGACCCACGTACTTATTGTTGACGATCAGGCGCTTAATCGCATCCTGCTCGAAAAAATGCTGCTCGAAGAAAACTATAAAATATCAATTGCGTTTAACGGCTTAGAAGCACTTGAGGTGTTAGAAAAAGAAGCGATTGATATTGTTCTACTCGATGTACTTATGCCGGTAATGGATGGTTTTGAAGCTGCAAAGCTGATAAAGCAGCGATACAACGACGTTTATCTACCCATTATTTTTATTACTTCACTGGAAGATCAAAGCAGCTTTGAGCGTTGTTTAGAAGTAGGCGGGGATGACTTTATTCAAAAGCCGTTTGAAAAAGTAATTTTAAACGCAAAAATTAAAGCGCACAGTCGTACGCGCGAATTAAGTAAAAAAGCCCATCAACAAAACACCTTACTTGAGTATCATCGCAATCAAATAGAGCGCGAGCACGAAATAATTGAGCACATTTTTAATAACTCGCTCGAAAACCAAGATAAGTTTAAAGACCATTTAGACTTTAGCCTTTCTCCTGCTTCTATGTTTAACGGTGACATGTTTTTAGTCGCGCAAAGCCCAATAGGCAATTTATATTGCATGTTGGGTGATTTTACCGGGCATGGGTTAGCGGCCGCGATTGGAGCATTACCTGCATCACGGGTGTTTTACACTATGGTGCAAAAAGGCATGGCTGTTAACGATATCGCCTCTGAGATCAATATATTACTGCATAATTTACTGCCAGAGCACATGTTCTGCGCGGCGACTATTATTGAACTCAGTGCCTCGGGAAAAAGTATTTCAGCCTGGCTTGGTGGCTTACCAGATGCGTATTTAATAAATACCGATGGTGAAGTAAAGCAAACGCTTGAGTCGCAACATATGGCGCTGGGGATTTTAGACCGCGATGAATTTGAATATGAGCTAATTAATTTAGAAGTTGATAAAAACACCCGCTTGGTGCTTTCAACCGATGGCATAATAGAAACTAACAACGACGCGGATATTTTTTATGGTGAGCAGCGCTTTTTAGCAGCACTTAAAAGCAAGCCGATGATCAGCAGTCAGCGTGTTATAGATAATGTAAATACCTTTGCCAATGGCAGTGAGCAATTAGACGACTTAAGCTTAGTGCTGCTTAATTGTTTGCCGCTAACCCCTGAGCCTGAGGCCAAAGAGGCGTATTCTAATTTGGCATTTAACTTTTCACTTAGCTTAAACGCGCAGCAAATTAAATGCACAGACCCTGTGTATGATGTTGTTAATGTATTAAGCAGTGTTGAGGGGCTTAGGTCGCATCGCTCAAATATATTTTTATTGCTTTCTGAGGCGTATAACAATGCACTTGATCATGGTGTGTTAGGCCTTGATTCAGACATAAAAAAACAAGACGATGGCTTTTTTAAATACTATGAATTAAGAGAGCAAGCACTGAGTAAAATGAAAGAGGCGATGATTATTATTGATATGCGTTATTGCCCAGATACCTTGTGCTTGTACTTTATTATTTGTGACTCGGGTAGGGGGTTCTCAAGTGACTCTTCTACACGTACCGAACTCAACGCAGAGTTTGGCCGTGGCTTATCGTTACTCGAAGAAGTGGCAGAAAAAGTCACGTATAACGCAAGTGGTAACCAAGTCGAAATGTGTTACAAGTTGCTATAGCTCAGAAAAAATTTCCATGTTATTATCTAGAAAATTTTAGATGTATGGATGGCCAAATGATTTCTTCTTACCTTGATATTGCGCAATTAAATATAGACCCACAATTAATTGCCAAAGAGCTAGAGCAGCTAGAACAGTATATTGCTGCAAGCGCGCTGCCGTCTGTACGTTGGGAATATCAAATTCCTGAACTCGGTGAAGGCGGTGCGTGTAGTTTGTTTGGTTATTTACAAGATGAGCCATTTAAACTTACTGATCACGTGAGCGCGACTTCTCAAAACGAGCAAAAACTAGCAAACCTACAAAATATAGTTAATTACATAGAGCAGCAAACACAGGTCGATTGGTATGGTATTTATCAAGCGGTTGACACTGAGCAAGGTCCGCAATTATTAAAGCTGGCGTATCAAGGTGCGCCAAGCCGTCCACTGTTTCCTCTTACTGAAGCATTTGCAGCAGGCAGCAATAATGTACAAGTTGCATTGTCTAAGCGCGGGCGTGTAATTAACAACGTAGAAAACTATTTAGCACAAGGTGGCGAGTACTATACGTGCGACCCTAAAGTGAAAGCTGAAACCTGTTTACCCTTATTTAATGAGCAACATGAATGCGTCGGTATTATAGATGCAGAGGCATTTAGTAACGACTTTTTTGATAGCCGTACACTGGCTGTATTAGTTGCGTGCTGCATTAAAATTCCTCACTTTCTAGTGTAAATATCACTAGCCAAGAAGGTAAGCTTTTATGTTAAGCTTACTACAACAGCCAACCCCTAATTAATGATAAGAGATAGCTAATGTTCTCAGAATTAAAACCATTACCAACAGATCCTATTCTTGGCCTTATGGCAGCCTATAAACAAGATACAAACCCTAACAAGATTGATTTAGGTGTAGGTGTCTATAAAGATGAGCAAGGCAACACACCGGTATTAAAAGCGGTAAAAAAAGCTGAAGCATTTCGTTTAGAAAACGAAACAAGCAAATCTTACATTGGTTTAGCGGGTAACTTAGACTACTGTCAAAAAATGGAAAACCTATTACTAGGTGAGCACCAAGCACTTTTAGCAAACCGCGTACGTACTGCACAAGCACCAGGTGGTACAGGTGCACTTCGCGTTGCGGCTGAATTTGTTAAGCGTTGCAATAAAGACGCAACAGTGTGGGTAACAACGCCAACATGGGCAAACCACATTAGCTTGTTTGAAGCTGCTGGCTTAAACGTTAAAGAATACCCGTACTACGATTACGAAAACAAAGATCTATTGTTCGACGACATGATAAACACCCTTAAGCAAGTACCAAAAGGGGATATTGTGCTACTTCATGCTTGTTGTCATAACCCAAGTGGTATGGACTTAAACGAGACACAGTGGAACACAGTTGCTCAGCTTGCAAAAGAAGTTGGCTTTACACCACTTATTGATATTGCTTACCAAGGCTTTGGCTCGTCACTTGAAGAAGATGCACGTGGACTGCGCATTTTAGCTGATGCAGTAGAAGAGCTAATTATTTGTTCATCATGTTCTAAAAACTTTGGTTTATACCGTGAGCGTATTGGTGCGTGTTCAATTATTGCAAAAGACACTGCAACCGCTGATATTTCAAATTCAGTGCTATTAAGCGTTGTTCGTAGTATTTACTCAATGCCTCCAGCGCACGGTGCTGACATTGTAAACACTATTTTAAGCAGCACAGAGCTTACACAAATGTGGCACAGTGAGCTTGATGAAATGCGTAATCGTATTAATGGTTTACGCAGCTTAATTAAAGAAAGCTTAGCAGCAAAAGAGATAGATCAAGACTTTTCGTTTATTGAACGTCAACACGGTATGTTTTCTTTCTTAGGTATTAATAAAGAGCAAATTGCGCGCCTACAAAAAGAATACGGTATTTACATTGTTGGTTCTAGCCGCGTAAATGTAGCGGGTATTAGTGATACTAACATTGAGTATTTCGCAAACGCCGTTGCTGACGTTTGTAAATAACGCTTTTACTTAGCAGTAATAAAAAACCGCCCAGCCTAAACTTTAGGCTGGGCGGTTTTTTTAGCTGCTATTTATACCAATTAGCTAATACCAATCTGCAATAATACTTAATCATTTTACGGGCTAAACGTGTCGCTACCTGCGTTAAAAAGCTCTCATTTAGAACACCTAAATAGCGAATTTTTTGCCGAGCTCTCACACGTTTATCCTCCCTCAAAGTAGATCACTTAATTAAGCGAATTGGTATAACTATAATTACAGCACTATTCGCTATCGATTAAGTCTTCTACGCCTACAATCAGCCACGGTGCATCTGAGGTGGTAGCACGCTCAAGGTGCCAAATCTCTAAAATAGGCTCTTCTTTTTTATCGTCTAAGTCGCGGTATTTGCCTTTAAATTGCACACTTACTTGCCACGAATTTGCTGTTGTTTCAGCGCGTACAAGCTCGCCATCAATAAACATCACCTCAGTCGCTACCCGTTCAATCGCTTCGCGCTCAGTTTTAAACTCTTGAGCTAACGATGGGCTTAAATACTCAGCCATCGTGGCGTAATCAGCATTATTCCACGCAGTTTGCATAGTGTGATAGTGGCTACGCGCGCCTTGTAAAAAGCCATTTACGTCAAAATTAGGGGGTAAATTGAAAGGTACTTGCTCAGTGTGTGCGCTTTGCTGGGTAAAACCACTGTTAGTAAGTTGCTCTGTGGCTGTTTGCTTAAAAGCAGAGTGCCCCGTAGCGTGAGTACCGGCTAATTGCGGGGAGTGGCGAGCGCGCATAAACCCCGTAATAAGTTTAAACAAAATAAAGGCAACGCCTGCTAATAAAATAATTTCTAATAGCTGCATGCCCTCGAAGTTATCTCCTAGCATAGCGGCAATTAAACCGCCGGCTAACAGTCCGCCTAATACGCCGGCCATAATGCCTTTTTTACTGCTTTTTGTCTTGGCTGCAGGTGCTGTGGTATCGGCTTTTTGCTTTTGTGTGGTTTGTTGTGTTGCTGGGGTTGTACCGCGTTTACTACTACCAAACTTTTTGCGTGCGTGTGCATCAAAACTTGCTGTACACAGTAGTGCAAGTAATGAAAATATAACGATGATGTTCTTCATGTAATTCCCTAAGTTAAACTGAGCGGTGAGTATAATTAACTTTTCAGTAAAAATTAATAATTACATTTAAAATCAATTGTTTTGGATGAAAAATGAGCGCTGAATAGGCACAAAAAAACCGCTCAGTGTTACTCAGCGGTTTTTAGTCGTTAAGCGCTAGTTACAGCCAGCGAATGGCATTGGTAACCCGCTCGTTGTACACATTAATTGGCGCGCCGGAATTAGCCACTAAAATAGTATCGGCTTTGTCGCCTCGATTAATATGACCTGCAAAGCGCGAATCATGAAAATCATCTTCGCCAAACCCAAACGACTTATTCTCAGAAGGAACAATAAAGACCGTCATGGGGCCAAAGTCCGACTCAAAAATTAAGTGCAGACCTTTTTCACCTTTAAAGTCGCAAAACATCGCATAAGTAATTTTACCTGGCAGCTCTTCTATATGAGCGCCAAGCAGTGCAAGCTTATCGTTAACGCTTTGTAGGCTAATAGCATTGGTTTTTTCAAGGGCGGTAATCTCATGGTAAACATGGGTTAAAGCATGTTCGCCTGCTTCATGAGCAATGTGTTGCTCTGTGCTAAAAAAGAATGCGCCAATAGCTACAAAAAAAGACGCGGCTAGGGCTAAGTGAACACGGTCAAACTTAAAACGTGAGCGTGCATCTACAACGTTATCTCCAGTTGCTTGCTCTTCTTGCATTGCTTTTTCTTTTAACGAGGTGTTTAAAAGAATACGCTCAGCAAGATTGTCAGGCACAGGCACATCTAACGCATCTTGAATTTGTTTATCAAAGTCTTTCATATCGCTTATAAAGTTTTGTCGCTCAGAGCTCTCTTTAGCAAACTCTAAAAGCTCCTTATCTAAATCGTTTGGCTGCGCAATAGTGCGTCGACGAAACTCAAGTTCATCCATTATTTTGATGCCCCTTTAAGTTGTTCATCATCACGGCTTAAAGCCTCTTTAAGTTGGTTTCTGGCACGGTATAAACGAGTCATAACCGTGTTTTTATTTAAATCGAGAATCTCTGCTATTTCTTCACCAGAGCACCCCATAACAACTTGCAGAAGTAAGGGTTCTCTGTATTCATCAGATAGCAGCGCAATTTGGCGTTGGATAACCGTTTGCTCCATTTCATCATCTAACGAATGGCTGGTTTCATCGACAAGTGTATCGTTTTCTACATCGCTGTAGTCAAACTGCTTGCGCTCAAAGCGACGTGCATTTTCTCTACGCAAAATAGTAAGCAGCCAAGGCTTGGCGGCTTTTTGATCCAATAATGAGTCAAGCGAGCGCCAAGCACGTAAAAACGTTTCTTGTACTAGGTCATCTGCAATATGTGGGTCACGGCATAACCAATAAGCAAAGCGATAAAGCTCCTTATTATATACATGGACCAAGGCTTCATAGCGCTTTTGTTTCTCTGCCATATCAACTAAGACCTGATTATTTGATTTTTTCTTTCCAAGCATAAGTACTTTTTTAATTAAAATTTATTATTTAATGCATGAAAAGACCTAAATTTATCAAACTAGTTAATAAAGGTCTTTTAATACAGCTTGTTGCGACTTTGTACGTTGAACTTGGTGCTGCTCAATTATGTTAATAATAGCATTAAGATCGACATCTGCACTGCTATTTGCATAAAGAGCTGACTGTAAACGGTTAACCTGCGTCGCCAGTTCATCATTATTGATGTTGTGTATTAACGTATCTATCGCAGCCACCTTTTTGCCCGTAAGCTTAATCGCTACCTCATTTATTTCGCTATAAAATGCATTGAGATTATTTGATTTAGCTGCATTTTTAAGCGCGTTTAATGAAAGCGTTTGGGCTTTATTTACAGATACACTGTTATTTTTTTGCTCATTATTAGTAGAACGGCTTAACCAATAAAAAATTGCAGTGATTATCCAAAAAATATACCCAAGCACGGCAACAATAATTAACCAAAGCGGAATAACATTTTGCGGCGCGGCTATTGTTGTATTGGGCTGCTGTGTATTACTTACTTTATTAGCAGGCAAAGTTGGCTCACCTGTATTAAGGTTGTCGTTTGCAATAGCACCTGGGTTTATAGCATTGGCGCTAGGAGTTACCGTTATAGTGCGCTCAGGCAATGTAGCGTAACTAATGCGGTTTATTTTGGTGTTATACCAAGGCAGTGTTATTTCTGGGAGGGTGTAGGTGCCCGCTTTTTGTGGTAATAACGCAAATGACGCTGTTTGCTGAGATACAACCCGTCCGTTTCTTACGGCATTGTTTGTTTCTACATCATCGGGGTAACTGCGAATTCCCGCAATGGTTTTCATATCAATTTCGGGCAGTTGCTCTTTAGTAACCCCTAACGCGGTTAAAGTAATAGTGCGTGTAATAGGCGTGCCAACTTCTACTGTATTTTCATCAGGCTGCCACTGCTCATCAATATTAACTAACTCACTGGGTAGCCATGCGCCTTTATAGTTTGCCGGAATAGGTTTTATCTCAAGTTGCTGATCATCCCCTAAAGCCGACACCTCTAATTGGCGGTAATTTTGCTGTACACGGCCTTGAAACGTAGGGCCAACAATGGTGTATACACCACTTTTTTGCGGTTGTAGTAAGTATTCTCGGGTGATCACTAAATAACGTTTACCATCTACAAGCTCATAGCTTTCGGTTTGTTTACCTAATTGTGTAAGCTGTGCATCTTGCATACTGGGCGTACTTAGGCTGCCATCAAGCAGCTCTTTTGCTAGGTAGAGTTTAATCGTATATACGCCAGCTTCTTGAACAAACAACGAGTCACTTGAGAGCGATGTTTTTAAAAAAATATCGTTATTTTTATCAGCATCGGCAGCGCGCTTTGCCACTTTTAATTTTATTGGCTGCGAGCTTAAACCGGCCACGTTAAATGCCGGAATGGTGTATTCACCTTCATTACGGGTCATTAACTTAACAGACCAGGTTGTTTGCTTATTAATGCTGCCATTTATAATGTTGGTGCGCGTACTTAAACTTGTTGGCCCAACTACAAAGTCTTTAAGTAACACCGAGGTGTCGGGTTGCTCGCTTTTTATTGTGTCGTCCACTGAAATGTTAAGCATAAAAAATTCGCCAGCAAGGACTGGGTTTTTATCTACACTTGCCTCTAATTTGGTGGCGGCCCATGATGGCATCGCACTTAATAGCAATAAACAGCAAAATAATCGCATTACCATGATTTTTCTACTCCTGTAGGGCGACGTTGATATTGTCTTTTTTGGGCTTCTAATTGCATTTTATTCCGTAATAAAATTGCCGGATCGTCCGGTACTTTTCTTAATAACTGGTTAAGCTGCTGGGCTTTTTCTTTCTCTTCGTTGGTGAGCTCACGCGTTTGTGCTTGCGCGGCTTGTTGTTGAGCGTTTTGCTTTTGCTCATCTGTTAACGTTTGCTGCTGCGCTGTTTGCGGCTGAGTATTTTCAGCTTGTTCTTCGTTTGTTTGCTCAGGCTGTTTTTGCTCTTGATTAGCTTGTGGCTGAGTTTCTAGTTCTGGCTCATTTTGTTTATCTGATTGTGAACCCGACTCAGCACTTTGTTGGTCTTGCTCAGTGTCAGACCCATCACTTGGCTCACCTTGCTGATCTTGTGATTGCTCGCCTTGACTTTGCTCTGATTGAGAATCGCTATTTTCACCTTGTTGGTTTTGATCTGATTGCTGATTGTTTTGTTGCTCACTTTGATCAGATTGTTGCTGGTTATCTTGCGAATCACCCTCTTGCTGTTGCTGCTGTTGCTCGAGCAACTGCTCAACCAAAGCTTGGTTATCAGCGGCTTCGCTAAAGTTAGGTTGTAGCGTTTGTGCTTGTTTGTAAGCATCTATGGCTTGTTCTAGCTGTCCTGATTTGGCAAGCGCGTTGGCATAGTTATAAAAACCAGTGGCTGATTTATCTTTACTAAAGGCTTCTAGTGCGGCATCAAAATTACCTTGTTGGTACAATGCAGACCCTTTTAAGCTGCTTGAGTCGGCATTGGCGGCCCGTTCAAAATCTTTATCTTTATAAGCATCAAGCGCTTGCTGATCAGTGTTTTTTAAAAAAGAGGGGAGCTCTAATGCACTTGCCTGTTGGGTTGGCAAAACGCTGAGTACTAAAAAGGCCCCTACAAATGCTGCACTTCTAAATAAATAAAGGCCTAAGGGCAGTAAAATAAGTAACCCATATATACCTGCGTCTATGCGCCACATGGCATGGCTTTGTTTTTCATCTTTTAATAACTCACTGTTGGCACTTGGTGCAAAAATGGCTATGTCACTGCTGCTTGGTTGGTAAAGGGCAAACTTTCCACCACTGCGGGTCGCTAGGCTTTTTAAGCGGCTTATGTTAATGGTGGGAATGACTATTTGACCGTAGCTGTCTTTTAAAAAACCGCCTTCAGGTAATTTAATAGGAGCGCCTTGCTCTGTGCCTACGCCATAAATATTTAGCCGATAAGAAGAATTACTGGTAAAGCTTGTAATATCGCTTTGCTCTTCTTGGTCTATGCCATCGGTGACTAATATTATATCGCCATCAATATAGCCTGCTTGCGTTAAAAGCTCTTTTGCCATATCAAGGCCAGCTAAAACATTAGAGCCTTTGTCGGGCATAATGTCGGGGCTTAAACTCGGAATTAAATTAGTAAGCGTAGTGGCATCGTTTGTAAGTGGCGAAATAGTAAATGCACTGCCGGCATAGGCAACTAAAGCGGTGTCGCCTTCTTTAAATAGCTCAATCATATCGAGTGCTTTAAAGCGTGATTGCATTAAACGATTTGGTGCTATATCGGTACTGTACATTGAGTACGACATATCCATTACAATCACACGGGCACTTTTACTTTGAAATACAGGAACCTGTTTTTCTTCAAAGCTAGGGCCTGCACTAAAAATAATAGCTAAACAGCAAAATACAGCGACCAGCCAAAGTGGTTGGCTGGCTTTAGTGTTTGACTCGTTCATAATAAACGGCGCCAAATGAGGGGCAATTAGGTTATCTGCGCTTTGTTTTTTATGCTTAATAAAGGCTATAAAAAACAACGCAAGTGCAGGTATTAAAAGCCACAAAACAGCGGGACGAATAAATGTAAAGTCCATTAGTTAGGCTCCTTTAATGCACGTAAGGTGCTTAACATTACTTTTAAACTAATGAGTAAAATAGCAATAAGTAGTGGGTAGTAAAACAATGAGCTTTGCGGGCGAAATGTTTGCTCATCTGCGCTAATTGGCTCTAATTTATCAAGCTCTGCGTAAATTTGCTGAAGGCCAGCTACATCTTTGGCTCTAAAATATAACCCACCGGTTTGTTCGGCAATGTCTTTTAACAAGCTTTCATCTAAGCTGCCCCCACTCATACCACCCATATTAAATAGGCTAAATCCACGGGGGTTATCTGAGCCAACACCTATGGTATATACTTTTATGCCTTCCTCGCGGGCAAGGAGTAGGGCATCTTCAGGTTTTAAATTACCTGCGGTGTTTTGGCCATCGGTTAATAGCACCACAATACGGTTACTTTTATCTTTGTTGGCAAAACGCTTTACCGATAAACCTAGCGCATCGCCAATAGCAGTGGCACGCCCAACTAAGCCTATTTGAGACTCGCTGAGCATTTTACTTACGGTTTTAACATCGCGAGTCAGTGGCGTTTGTAAAAATGCGGTGTCGCCAAATAATATCAGGCCTAACCTGTCACCTTGGCGCTGCTCTATAAAGTCACTCAATACCGCCTTTACCATAGTGAGGCGGTCAACATATTGGCCGTTGTAAGCCATGTCTTGTTCGGTCATTGAGCCAGATAAATCGACCGCAAGCATTATATCGCGCCCTTCGTTTGGTAATGAAATAGGGTCGTCTAACCATGTCGGGTTGGCTGCAGCAGTGACCAGTAATAGCCAAAGTAGCCATTCAAAAATAGTTAGTTTACGTGCGCTTTTTTCAAGGCTTTGGCTGGCTAAGTTATGTTTGGCAAAGCTTGGAATACGTAACCGGGTATGTGCGTTACTGGCAGCAGGTTTTAATAATAAAAGTAATAAGGGCAGAGGTAGTAATAAAAACAACCATGGCCAGCTAAATTCAAACATGTACTGGCTCCTTTAGTTTAAATTGCTTTATGCCTTGGCGTAATTTTTCGTTAAGCGCGTCATTGGTTTGCTGCGCATTATACAGGCTTAAAAGCTCATGCTCGGTAAAGCTTAAACCGGTTAAGGTATTAAGTGTGTTACACCAGTTAGCAGTTGATTGCGTTGCTAGGCGTTTATCGTAATACTCTATTACTAAGCGCTTTAAAATAATATGAAGTGTTTGCGCGCTTTGCTCGTTGTGGCTTAAATCGATTGCGTAGCGCTTAGGCTTTTTAAATTTATAATTTTTGTAAAACCAAAAAGCAGCTGCACACAGTGCTATAAACAACAGGGTAATAATAACCCACCAAGCAGGGGCGAGTGGCCACCAACTAACTTGGCTTGGCGCTATTATATCGTGCAGGCCATCGAGTGGATTGGTTTGCATGGTTATTTTCTCACTAATTGCAGCTCAAGCGGGCTGGCTGCATTGAATGATATTAAGTTAAGACCCGATTTAGTTAAGCGATTTAGACGCGTGCTAAATGCTTGCTCGGCGTTTTTTGCAAAGCGTTCTCTAAAGCTTTTATCCATAAGCGGTAGCGCAAAATCTTGGCCGTTGGCATTAACAGTGACAGCGTTTTTAAACGCGGGGAGCGTATGTTCAAACGGATCACTTATATGACAGCCTATCAGCTCACAGTGGCGGCTTAGTATTTCTAATTGTTTAAAGCTTGCATCATCTAAGGCATTAAAGTCAGAGACTAAATACACTAAGCTGCCAGGTTTAGCTAAGTGGTTAAGGCGTTTTAAATTATCGCTAAAGTTGTTGGTTGCTTGTTTATCTATATTGTTAAGTGCTTGCTGGTGGCTGTCGCATAGATTATGACACAGCTTTAATACCGCTTTTTCGCGGGCGCTGGGCTTTAGTTCTAAATGCGAGTGTTGATTAAACACAATACCGCCAATTCTATCTCCGCGTTGACACGCCGACCACGCAACTAGCGCGCTAATGTGCGCAGCCTGTACCGACTTAAGCAGCAGCTTTGAGCCAAATAGCATAGAGTTTGAAAAATCAGTAAATACAAAAACAGGGCGCTCTTTTTCTTCTTGAAAAAGCTTTGTATGGGTTTCGCCGGTACGCGCTGTTACTCGCCAGTCAATAGAGCGAATGTCATCACCTTGCTGGTAATGACGCACTTCGGCAAACTCCATGCCTCGGCCTTTATGGGGCGCAAGGTATTGCCCAGTTAAACTGTTTTTAATTTTAACCTTAGGTGCCAGCTCTAATAACTGTGCTTTAGCTTTGTAATACAGCAGTTCTTTTAGCGCTAAATTTACACCGTGGCTGTGGCTTTCTTTTAGCCACGCCTTTGAGTCTAATTGTGTTTGCATAACTTAGGGTACGGCTACAAGTTCAACAATGCGGCTTATAACCTGATCTTTAGTAATGCCATCAGCCTGTGCTTCGTAGCTTAAAATAATACGATGGCGCAGTACATTATGTACAACGGCTTGAATGTCATCGGGTGCTACAAAATCGCGGCCATGTAACCAAGCGTGGGCACGGGCACATTTATCAAGTGCAATGGTGGCACGCGGGCTTGCGCCAAACTCAATCCAACGGCCAAGTTGCTCATCAAACTTAGCCCCTTCACGAGTGGCAATAATAAGCTGTACTAAATATTGCTCAAGCGGCTCGGCTAAATACAACCCTAAAATAGCTTGGCGAGCGGCAAATAAATCGCTTTGGGTAATTTGTTGCATAACCGCTTGTTGTTCATTAAGAGCTTCACCACGGGTTAACCGGAGTATGTCTAGCTCGTGCTCTGCACCTGGGTAATCAATGCTTAAATGTAATAAAAAGCGGTCTAATTGTGCCTCTGGCAGTGGGTAAGTCCCTTCTTGCTCCAGCGGGTTTTGGGTCGCCATTACCATAAATAAATCGCTTAGCGGGTAGGTGTTTTTGCCTACCGTTACTTGGCGCTCTGCCATGGCTTCTAGTAGTGCTGATTGTACTTTTGCTGGGGCACGGTTTATTTCATCGGCTAAAATAAGGTTATGAAATAAAGGGCCTTTCTCAAACACAAACTCGCTGGTTTGTTGGCGGTAAATATCGGTGCCAGTTACATCGGCAGGTAATAAGTCGGGCGTAAACTGTACGCGCTGGAACGAGCCTTCAATACCTTTAGCAAGGGCGTTAACAGCACGGGTTTTTGCAAGCCCTGGGGGGCCTTCTACTAATAGATGGCCATCCGCTAAAATGGCAATAAGGAGTGCTTGAGTAAGCTCTGGCTGGCCAATAATTTGTGTATCTAAGTACGTTTTTAATTGTTTGAATGCGTTAGCTGCCATAATAAATAGACTTCCTCGTCAGCTGGGTTTGTACCTAATTTATTTTAGGTGATTAATACTGACCTAGTTATAAGGTTTATAAGTGAGTAACTCAAGAGTTAGACTGTATTTTTAAAAATAGTTCGTTATTTTTTAACGGTTTTTAGCGTACCACAAAACTTTGTAAAAACGCGTAAAAAAGCCTATTGTGGTAGTCAATATTAAGCACTATGTATATATCTACCTTTAGTGCTTTTGTATAAATTTGTGTTTATCTATTGGCTTTAGCACACGGGTTGTTTAGAATCGAGGAAAACAAACAGGTCAGACCTGTCAGCGGGAGAGCATAAATGTCTGAGCAAAACATACTAAAAACACCAAAAGGCGACCGTATTGCCATCGTTAGCGGCTTACGTACTCCTTTTGCAAAACAAGCAACAGCGTTTCACCATGTACCAGCCCTTGATATGGGTAAGTTGGTGGTTAACGAAATGCTTGAACGATTAAATTTCGACAAGTCAGAAATCGATCAACTTGTATTTGGTCAAGTAGTTCAAATGCCAGAAGCGCCAAATATTGCACGTGAAATTGTTTTAGGTACGGGTATGCCAGTAGGCGTAGACGCGTATTCAGTATCGCGCGCATGTGCTACCAGCTTTCAGGCCATTGCTAATGTAGCTGAGTCTATTATGGCAGGCTCTGTAAATGTAGGTATTGCCGGTGGCGCCGATTCATCTTCAGTATTACCTATTGGCGTAAGTAAAAAATTGGCAGGTAGCTTAGTTGATTTAAACAAAGCACGTACCTTAGGCCAGCGTTTACAAATATTCTCAAAACTGCGTTTAAAAGATTTATTACCAGTACCGCCTGCGGTTGCTGAGTACTCAACAGGCCTTTCAATGGGGCAAACTGCTGAGCAAATGGCTAAAACACATAATATAAGCCGTGAAGATCAAGATGCACTAGCGCATCGCTCGCATTCACTTGCAACCCAAGCATGGGCCGATGGCAAGTTAAAAGATGAAGTAATGACGGCGCACTTACCGCCATATAAAAGCTTTATTGAAGAAGATAATAACATTCGTAAAAATTCTACAGTTGAAGGCTACGCTAAGCTTAAACCGGTATTTGACCGCCAACATGGCTCGGTTACTGCTGCAAATGCAACACCATTAACCGATGGTGCAGCTGCCGTACTGATGATGAGCGAAAGCAAAGCAAAAGCACTAGGCTACGAAATTTTAGGTTATGTACGTAGCTTTGCGTTTTCGGCAATTGGTGTAGAAAAAGACATGCTAATGGGCCCAGCGCATTCAACGCCTATCGCACTTGATAGAGCAGGTATTACACTTGCTGATTTAGATTTAATTGAAATGCACGAAGCCTTTGCATCGCAAACACTTGCCAATATGAAAATGTTTGCATCAGATAAGTTTGCGCAAGAAAAACTTGGTCGTAGCAAAGCAATTGGCGAAATTAACATGGATAAGTTTAACGTTAACGGCGGCTCACTGGCATATGGTCACCCATTTGCTGCAACCGGTGCTCGCTTAATTACGCAAAGCTTACACGAGCTTAAACGTCGTGGTGGCGGTTTAGCATTAACAACAGCGTGTGCTGCTGGTGGTTTAGGTGCAGCCTTTGTATTGGAGAGCGCGTAATGACAGATTCAGTATTTAATTTAACGGTAGATGAAAACAAAATTGCCGTAGTAACCATTGATGTGCCGGGTGAGAAAATGAACACCCTGCGCGACTCATTCGCTGATGACTTAAAAGCTTTACTTGAACAAGCAAAACAAGAGTCAGTAAAGGGGATGGTATTTATTAGTGGTAAAAGCGATAACTTTATCGCGGGCGCTGATGTAAAAATGCTTGATAGCGTGCAAAAGCGTGAAGATGCGTTAGCAATTAGTGAACTTTGTCATCAAGCCTTTTTTGATATGACAAAACTACCTTATACAACAGTAAGTGCAATACATGGTGCTGTGCTTGGTGGTGGTTTAGAGTTTGCTTTAGCGTGTGATTACCGCGTAGGCACAGATAGCGATATGACTAAAGTAGGCCTGCCAGAAGTACAACTTGGTTTATTACCAGGTGGCGGCGGTACGCAGCGTTTAACTAAAATTGTAGGCATTCAAAAAGCACTTGAATGGATGCTAACTGGCAAGCAAATTCGCCCTAAGCAAGCTAAAAAAGCAGGCGTATTAGATGATGTAGTACCACAAAGCGTATTACTAAAAGTCGCTAAAGAATTTGCCGCTAAGAAAAAGCCAGCAGATAAAGAGCCAAAGCTTGATAAAGTAAGCAAATTATTAGAGTCAAACCCGTTTGGCCGTAACTTTATCTTTAAAAAAGCCAAAGAAAACGTCCTTAAAAAAACCGGCGGACATTACCCTGCGCCGCTTGCAATTATTAAGGCTGTGCGTGCAAGTGTAGAGCTGGATAAATTAAAAGCATACAAAACAGAAGCTGAAAGCTTTGCAACACTTGTAATGAGTGATGAATCTAAAGCGCTTCGCGGTATTTTCTTTGCAACCACTGAAATGAAAAAAGAGTGGCGCAACGACGATGCGCCAGCAATCAGTAAAACCGCTGTTTTAGGTGGCGGCCTAATGGGTGCAGGTATTGCGCATGTAAGCGCAGTAAAAGCCAAAGTACCTGTACGTATTAAAGATGTAGCAGAGCAGGGCATTAGTAATGCCATGAACTACACCTACAAAATTTTAGATAAGCGCCTTAAACGCCGCATTATGTCTAAAGCTGATATGCAGTTAACAATGAACCGTATTACCGGTACTACAGACTACAGTGGCTTTAAACACATTGATTTAGTAGTAGAAGCTGTATTTGAAGATTTAGCCTTAAAGCAAGGTATGGTTGCCGATATAGAGCAGCAATGCCAAAGCAATACTATTTTTGCAAGTAACACGTCATCACTGCCTATTTCGCAAATTGCAGCACAGGCACAGCGCCCTGAAAACGTGATTGGCCTGCATTACTTCTCGCCAGTTGAAAAAATGCCACTCGTGGAGATTATTCCGCACGAAGGAACTTCACAAGAGACTATAGCGCGCGTAGTTAACTTTGCACGTAAGCAAGGTAAAACGCCCATTGTGGTAAAAGACATGGCAGGTTTTTACGTAAACCGTATTTTAGCGCCTTATGTAAATGAAGCAGCTAATTTAATGCTTGCCGGTGAGCCAATTGAAAAAATTGATGCAGCCCTTGTAGAGTTTGGTTTCCCAGTTGGGCCGCTTGCTTTACTTGATGAAGTAGGGATTGATATAGGCTCTAAAATTGCCCCAATTCTTGAAAAAGAATTAGGCGAGCGATTTAAAGCGCCTGATGCATTTTCTCGTATGATTGATTCAAAACGCCTAGGCCGCAAAACGGGTCGTGGCTTTTATGAGTACGATAAAAAGAGCAAAAAAGTTGACGAGTCAGTGTATGAGCTATTAGGTGTAACCCCTGCGCCGCGTTTAAATAAAAGCGAAATTGCTAAGCGCTGTGTATCACAAATGCTTAACGAAGCCGTGCGTTGTTTAGACGATGGCATTATTGCCAGCCCACGTGATGGCGACATTGGCGCTATATTTGGTATTGGCTTCCCACCGTTTTTAGGTGGACCGTTTAGCTATATGGATAAATTGGGCGCCAGCAAGGTTAGCTCTGAAATGTCTACATTAGCTAATAGCAATGCAAATTTTGCCCCATGCGACACGTTAGTAAGTATGGCTGAATCAGGCGCTAAGTTTTATCAAACGCAGCCTGTTGCAGATGAGCCAAGCCCAGCACCTGTTGCTGAACAAGCTATAGAAGCAGAACCTGCTGATGAGCAACCTCAAGAAGAGAGCGTTGACTCACCAAAACAAGACTCGTAAAACAGCTTGATTAAAAAAACCGCATTATATGCGGTTTTTTTATATCTGCTATTTGTAAATATAGAATTCTAGGGCGCAATAATAGCAACCCGCAATAATACTTAATTATTCTGCGGGGATAACGTGTCGCTACCTGTGTTAAAAACGTGCATTTATAAAACCTAAATTGGCAGTTTTTATTTAGTTATTGACAGGTTTTTACCCTCAAATAAGTCTTATAATTAAGTGGCTTGCTATAAAGTATGTTAGCTTATTTTGCAGCTAAGCAGATAAGAGGTAAACCATTATGCAGTTGTTTACAGCACGATTGGCAATGCGCCCGCTTCAAAGCAGTGATTGGCCATTATTTTTGCAGTTACATCAAAATCCTACCGTGATCCGTTATTGCTACGATATGCCCAGCGAAGCGTTTGTACGCAGCCGCTTTGAACAACGTTTAAAAAGCTGGGATAGCACTTCTACTCATCCACTTTGCCTTGTGGTATTTGATAAGCATTCAAATGAGCCCATGGGTGTAACGGGGTTTACATACGAACTTGAGCAAGCTGAGCTAGGCTATTTGTTTTTACCCGCGTATTATAATCAAGGCTTTGCCAGTGAGTCATTGCGTGCCGTGATTGAGTGGGCATGGCAACAATGCGGTATTACACAGTTTAAAGCCGTGGTTACAAAGGGGAATATAGGGTCTGAAAAGGTATTACAAAAGTGTGGATTAACGTTAACTGGCATTAATACGCAAGCGCACACTATTAATAATACACGTTATGATGATTTGATATACACATTAAAATTGTAGCAAATAGGGCTAGCAAGCTAGCCCGTGATGGTGGTTTCTATAGATGTGCTTCAATTGCTTTACGGTCTTTTTCTGGCATATTCTCAACAACTAATTTGAACGAATTATCGATCATTCTTTCAATTTCGCCTTGTGGAATAGAGCCATCTAATATCACCGTATTCCAAAGCCGCTTGTTCATATGATAGCCAGGGATCACCGCAGGAAAAATATCACGCAATTTAAGTGCTTCATCGGGATCGCACTTTAAATTAAGCCACCAAATAGGATCTCCATCATCATTAACGTCTCCATCATTACCTAAGGCAAGGGTGGCAAACATTTTATGATTTACTTTATAAACATCAACCTCTTGAGCAAATGGTTTTGTCACTTGCACCAAGGGCTTCTTTACTAAATACTCATGTACTGTGTTTTGGTCCATGATCCAATCCTTGAAGTCATACTCGGTAGAGATACCATAGCAGTTTTTTTCGCTTTTGATTATAGGTATTTAGTTTTAAATTAAAAATTTGCAAGTCTATATTAAATGTAGCCCCAAATTAACGTATTTTTAGTTGAACAATACCCAGTTCGTGGTATGTTTCTGGCAATCAAAAAAATAATAGGAAAACCCCCATGCCAAAGGCGAGTGAAGTTAAAAAAGGAACCGCGATTGAGTTTAATAATCGCGTGTTGGTAGTTAAAGATATTGTACGTTCAGTACCACAAGGTCGTGCAGGCGGTAGTTTGTACCGTATGCGTTTATACGATGTAGTAACAGGTGCGAAAGTAGACGAAACCTTCAAAGACAGCGACATGCTAACCCTAGCAGATTTAACTCGCCGCGAAGCAATGCTTTCGTACATTGATGGCGATGAATACGTGTTTATGGATAATGAAGACTACACGCCGTATAACTTAAACAAAGAGGCGATAGCAGAAGAAATTCAATTCGTTAACGAAGAAACGCAAGGCGTACACGTTATTGTAATTGATGGCTCGCCTGTAGGTTTAGATTTGCCATCAAGCGTAGAGCTGGTTGTTGAAGAAACAGACCCTTCAATCAAAGGCGCTTCTGCCAGTGCACGCTCTAAGCCTGCACGCCTGAGCACGGGCTTAACCATTTCGGTGCCTGAGCATATATCTACGGGCGACCGTATCCGTATTAATACGGTTGAGCACAAGTTTATGGGTCGCGCTGAAAAGTAACCCAAGCTATACAATAAAGCTGGCGCTATGCCGGCTTTTTTTATGGCTAAATTTTTAAACTAGGGAATAGTAATCTGCATCGATACTTAACTTATATGCGCTGATAGCTAAAATGGTGAGTCATTGGCTTATCAAGCCTGCTGCTTTAAAAGTGTGTTATTTGCCGTTAAAATGCGCAGCGTTGTTTTGAGCTAAGTTGGGGTGATGTTTGCTTTTCGTTTTTATTAACGCTCTATGTGCTTTGGCCATTTACGTTCAAGCGCTTAAAAAAGGTATGCCAATTAAACGGTGGATTTTATTAGGGGCGCTAATAGGCCCTGGCGCATGGTGCTTATTTGGTTTGCATTACAGGCGTGCTTTTATACGCAACGTAGGCGCTGGTGCGTGTATATGGTGCCCGTAACATTACCTTATTTGCGCTAAATGTTTATTAGCACTAATAAGGCTTGGCGTAGAGTTGCTTTGTTGCTGCTTTAAAAAGGCCGTAAATTCATCTTTTGAAAGCGGTTTTGAATAGAAGTAGCCCTGTACGGTTTCACAATTTAGCGTTTTGAGTATGTCAATTTGGCTTGCTTGCTCCACCCCTTCAGCAACCACATGTAAATCGAGGTTTTGTGCAATCGTCACGATAGAGTCAACCATGTTGCGGCCACGTTCGGTTTTCATGTCATCAATAAATGCTTTATCTACTTTTAAGGTATTCAGCGGAAATTGTTTTAAGTACGCTAAAGATGAATAACCTGTACCAAAATCGTCCATGGCTAAATGAATACCACGCGCACTTAGCGAGCGCATAATTGCAATGGCTTCTTGTGGGTCGTCCATTACCGTGCCTTCGGTAATTTCCAGCTCTAAAAAGTAAGAAGGTAGCTCGTTTTTTTGCAATATCACGTCAATACGGGTCGTTAAATCTGGCAAGCTAAACTGCTTAGCCGATAAGTTAACTGCAACGCGGCCGCTAAATAGTCCATCGTCTAGCCATTGTTTTACATCGCGACATGCTTTGTTTAAAACCACTTCACCAATTTCTATTATTTGCCCAGTTTCCTCTGCAATAGGAATAAATACACCGGGGCTAATAACGCCTTTTTTAGGGGTTATAAAGCGCACTAATGCTTCCATTCCGGTAAGTTTACCAGTGCGAATATTCATTTTTGGTTGGTAATACACTTCAAAATGGTTTTCTTTTAGACCAAAGCGCATTAGGTTTTCTATTTGTAAGCGTTTAACCGCTTGGCGGTTCATGGTGTCGTTAAAAAACAGGTAACTATTGCCTTTCTTTTTAGCATGATACATGGCGGTATCAGCGTTTTTTAACAGCAGCTCTGGGGTACTGCCATCTTCAGGGAATAACACTATGCCTACGCTTGAGGTAATAGCGAGCTCGTGGCCTGCCATTTTAAATGGGGTCGCAATTGCAGCTAAAAATTGCTTTGCCATACGAGTAATAACATGAATATCATTAGTATCTGCCATAACTAAGGCAAATTCATCACCCCCTAGGCGGTAAAAAACATCATTCTCACGGGTTAATTTATTTAATCGCATAGCCAGTTTTGCTAATAGGCTGTCGCCTAGCTGGTGGCCTAATGAATCATTAATCTTTTTAAAGTTATCTAAATCAAATACCAAAAGGGCATGATGGGTATTTTGTTTTACTAGCTTTTGTAGGTCGGTAAAAAATAAATTTCTGTTAGGTAAACTGGTCGTACGGTCTCTATTTGATAAATTATGCAGTTGCGATTGTGCATTTTTACGTTCGGTTAAATCTGAATAAACCACTACATAGTTTGTTATTTGGTGTTGATCGTTTTTTATCTCATCAATAGAAATCTCTATGGGCAGTAACACTCGCTCACTATTGCGCAGTTTTACCTCTTGTTGAATTCGCTCCCGCTCTCGCACTATATTTTTAATGTTTTCTGTGTAGCTTTTATCGTAACCAGGTAAATTAAAAGGCTTTTTGAGATATTGCTCTCTAACGCCACCAAAAAGCGTTAAAAAGCTGGGGTTAATATCAACTAAGTTAAAGTTTTTATCATATATAGCAAGTGCATCAGTGAGTGATTCTACACACTTAGCAAATAAATTGAGGCGCTCTTGTGTTGATTTTAACACTGAAATATCGCGCACTGTGCCGGTCATTCTCAGTGGCGCTAAGTTGGCATCTTTTTCTATTATTTTTCCGCGGTCTAATACCCAGTGCCAGTGGCCAAAGGTGTCTTTAATACGGTAAGTGGCTTCAAAAAAAGCAGACTTTTGAGCAAAGTGTTTTTTTAATAAATGCTCTACTGAGGCAATATCGTGTGGGTGGATCAAGCTTTTATTTGGCGGAAAACCCATTAACGTTGTTGAATCCATCATGTATTTATCGTTAATACGAATAACTTCGCCTGTTTTTATATTCCAATCCCAAAGCGTATCGCCACTGCCTTCAACCGTGCTTTTTAAGCGTTTTTCCGAGAGGCTGTGCTGTAACCGAGAGCGCTTTAATTTATAAATTACAAATAATAGGTATGGCAAAGCCAGCGCAAGTAGGGCACTGGCAATAATTAAAACGGTGTTGGTATTTATATTAAAGGCGTGTTCAAAGGCAACCGCTGCGGGTGCTAGGCTTAGCAGCAACCAGTAAAAACCACATTTTATTGTTGTTATTTTTATCATTTGTTTTATTACTACTAATTAACAAATGATAATTTAAATCATGCCACTTGCAGAGTCAAAGAGATTGCGAGCAAAGCGGCATTTTTTGCGATTTATTTACTTTTGCGCTACTTAATAACTCATACCTTGGCCTATCTTTAGAAAAAGTAGCTATGGCATAGCTTTTCATTTCTTTTAGGCTGAGGGCGTGCAGTGCCTCTAGGAGGCGTTTTTGCATATGAAAGTCATGATCTTTATTGCCTATTGCAAGCCAAAAGCGCTGTGAACGTAACCGTAAGTTTTTATCTTTTTCAGCAATGTGAGTTGCCAAGCCTTGTTTATACTGCTGCCATGTTGTTTCATCCAGGGAGTCTAGGTTAGCAATAAATTGGCTTACAAAATGATTATGCCTGTGCAGTAGAGTCTGAGCTTCAAATTTTGGTGATTGAATATAAAAAGCAATACCGGCGCGGGTGTTAAATGGCGCATAGCCAGAGCCAACTAAGTAACCTAGCTGTTGTGTGGTTCTCAGCTCGTTAAAATAGTCTTGGTTAATTATATGATTAAGTGCCATTAATTTAACTTTTTCATCCACTTCTGCACTTTGTGCTTGGTAGTAAATGACCATGGCGTTATCACTGCATGACAGTTCAAGTTCGCAGCGAGTCACTTGGTCTATCTCGTGCAGCGGGCGTGTTAAATCCTCAATAGCCGTGGCGTTTTTTAAATGCTCTGCCACTTTTTTATGAAATACCTTCGCGTCTGTTTGTTGCCAATTACCGTGTAAAAACGACTCAACATGTAGGGCTTTAAAAAAATCGGCTCTAAATTCGTTAAATTGCTGAAAACACGTATTTTTAAGTGCCGTGGCTAACTCGTCGGGTTGTGGGTTCCATGGCATTATTATGGCACCTAACACGCTAAATAATTCACTCACCGGTTTATTTTGGTTGCTGTTACGCCAGTGCCTTACCAGTTGCTTTTTGTATTCGGCAAAGCGGCGTGCGCAAATATCAACATTAAACAGCGCATCAAGTAATTGCTCCACCAACTCTAGCTGACTAGTCGATAGCCCAGCTGTGTGCAACGTAAGCCCGCCTTGATGAGAGGTTAAATGATAACTTAAACCTGCCAATTCTGCGGGGTAAAACTGCTCGCCAACACTGTCCATAAATAAATCACTAAAAAGGCGCGTTAATGCCATGTGCTTTACATCTTTTACTGCAAAGTGCGAGTCCATTGCTAGATAAAAATGACCTTTGGCCACTCTAAAGGTGTTGTCTTGTTTAAACCAAAAGTCAAACCCAGGCTCTTTAACTAACAGTAAAGGCTTGGTTTGAGGTTTTTCGACTTCGTATATCACCACTTCTTTTGTTAAATAGGGGTTTGCTGTGGGCAGCAGCATAGTGCTCAGCGGTTTATTTATATGCGCAAGCGACTCCAGCCAATGCGGCGAAATTGGCTCAACTTTGTAAGGGGTGTTGTACCACGCGGTGTTGTGCTCTGCCTCTACGCCTGGATGAATAAGTACTAAGCGCATATTATGTGGGGTAAGCCATTGCATCGCCATTTCGTGAGTGGCTTTATTAAAGCCCTCCATTAAGTAATCGCCTTGCACATAGTTAGCTTCGTCGTAGTGCTGCATATTAATGCTTAGGTTACTTACCCAATCTATTAAGCGCGATTTTTCTTGGTTATCAAACGCAATTTGTAACAGGTTTTTTTTATCTTGATACAGGCGCGGTAGTTTGTCGGTGTTATCGTTGATTAGGCAAATATACTCAAACACAATTTCTATTATGTCTTCAAAGTATTCAATCCCTTCATCGGTAAGCGCCATGCTAATGTTAAAATCTTTAAAGTTACTGCCATTTATACCGCCGCCAGCAGAAAGTGCGTTAATCCACCCTTGTTCTTTTAAAATTGAGTACAACGAGCCTGCGCCTTCGTAGCCGAGTAAATGGGCT
This sequence comes from Pseudoalteromonas sp. Angola-4, assembly GCF_028599265.1. Classification (NCBI taxonomy): domain Bacteria; kingdom Pseudomonadati; phylum Pseudomonadota; class Gammaproteobacteria; order Alteromonadales; family Pseudoalteromonadaceae; genus Pseudoalteromonas; species Pseudoalteromonas sp. Angola-4. Next base: position 298,409 of record NZ_JAQREK010000001.1, read on the forward strand.
ATAAAGCTGACGGTTTTGTGGCGATAAAAGTCATCGATATTTGGCATAGCAAAACTAATAATGAGTTTTTGCATGTGCTTGTGTGGTTCAATGTGCAGTACTTTGCCAATATCTTGCGCGCGATATAATGGCTCCTCAATAGGGGCTTTAAGCGCACCTTTATGGCCATTAATGCCACTAAAATAGCGATGTGTCCACTGCGCGAGTGTATCAAGCGGTTCGTTGGCACAAATTACCAGTGTCATCCACTGCGCTTGATAGTGCTTATAAAAAAAATCTCTTAACTCGTCACTTATGCAGCGCTCTCTATCGGCGAGGGTATGTAAATTACCCACCGAAAATTTAGCAAAGGGGTGGGCTGGGTTTACGGTTTCTTTATGAGCCTGATAAATACGACGCCCATCATCTTTTATTTTTAATTTAAACTCAGCCTCTATGGCATTACGTTCTTTTTCGGTTTCAGCTGGGTTTAATAATGGGGCAATAAAAAAACGGCTAAATTGCGCAAGTGCTTTTTCAATGGCTTGGTTATTAATATCAAAGTAATAGCACGTGTGCTCAGTGCCGGTCCAGGCGTTGGTGTTCCCGCCCGATTGAGACACAAAATTATTAAAGCTTCCAGAATCAGGGTATTGGTCGGTGCCTAAAAAAAGCATATGCTCTAAAAAGTGTGCAAGGCCTTGCCTGTCAAGGGGGTCATCAAAATGGCCAGCGTTAACCGCCATAGAAGCAGCGGCTTTAGTTGAATCTTTATCTTGCACTAATAATACTTTTAGCCCATTGTCGAGTGTAATGGCGCGGTATGCTCTGTTATCATTGCGGCTGATATTCAAATGATGCTCCTGAAACTAGACGTTTACTTGTTAACAACAGATGATAGCTTCAGGACAGCGAAAAAATAGCGAAAAGATTTACCTGAATATCATGAGAGAATTATTCTTTGGAATAATAGTTAATATAGCGGACAAATGGGCAAACTGGCTACTGTTTTATATTCATTAATCGGTTGATTTTTTATGAAAACAATCTTAATTATGCGCCACGGCGAAGCGACACCGATGCAAGCTAACGACGCAGCAAGAAACCTAACACCGAAAGGCCATGCAGAAGCAGAAAAAATGGGCTTATGGCTACACAAACACTTTTCTGTTGATGCGTTATTGGTAAGTCCTTACTCGCGCGCGCAGCAAACGGCTAAAGAAGTTGAAAAAAACAATGTATTTAAATTTAGTGAAACCTGTAGCGACATAATCCCCGAGGGGAAGCCACAAATAGCAGCTGATTATTTAGAAACACTTATTGCCATGCATCCTCAGTGTAATACCTGGTTGGTGGTCGCCCATATGCCCATAGTGAGTTATATAGTTGATCAGCTCAGCCCGGGTAATATGCCAATTTTTAACACCGCAGCGGTTGCTGTAATTCAGTATGACGAAACATCACAGCGCAGTGAATATGTAAATATTAACGCGCCTGCCAACATATAGAGAAAAGAGATAACAATGAGTATAGAACGCCTTGAAACGGGTGCGCGCATGAGCCGTATAGTTAAACATAATGGAACCGTTTATTTATGCGGACAAGTATGCAGCGATGCAGAGCAAAACATTACAGAGCAAACGCAAACTATGCTCGACAAAGTAGAGGCCTTACTTGAGCAGGCGGGGAGTTCTAAAAAGCATATGCTAAGCGCAACTATTTACGTTAAGAGCATGGAATATTTTGCCGATATGAATGCTGTATGGGATGCGTGGGTGCCAGAAGGTTATGCACCAGCACGCGCCTGTGTTGAAGCTAAAATGGCGCGCGATGCGCTATTGGTCGAAATTTCGGTAGTGGCCGCACTTAAATAAGCGATTTTATAAAAGCACAGCAAGCCAAAACGAAAAGCTTACAACACTAAGCACCGTTGAAAGCACCACTGCACCGGCGAGCGTAACTTGATGCGTATTTAATTGGCTTGCAATTAAATACGCATTAACGCCAACAGGCGAGGCGCTCAGCAATACCAGTACGTTACGAATTTGCGTATCTAGTACAAACACCCACGTAGCTGCTACACACACAGCAGCAGGTAAAATCAGTATTTTTAACAGTGAAGAAATAAGGGCCGGCTGCCAATTTGCTGCCACCTTATAAAACACCAAATTAGCGCCTAACACAAATAAAGCACATGCAATAGCAGGGCTGGCGAGTAGCTCTAAGGCATTGGCTAAATTCGCAAATAATGTAATTCCCGACACATTTAAAAGTAATCCACAGCCAATACTTAACACTATAGGGTTAAGGACCATGTTTTTAGCAAATTTTGCCCACGAGAAGTCAGCTGTGTTTCCTTTCGCGCCTATTAAATAAGTTAACGCAAAAAGCAGCGTGCTATGAAATGTGATGATCATAAAGGCGATAGCAATCATGTCTTTGCCAAGTGAAGCAATAACAATGGGTATACCCACTAACACCATATTTGAATAACTACCGGCAAGACCAAACACACTATGCTGTTGATAATTTCCAGCATTGGCTTGTTTAGTTAAATAGTACCTATCAATAAGTATGCCCAAAGCAAATACCGCTAATACAGGAATATAAAAGCTTAAAAATGCTTCGAGGCTAATACTTTGATGCAAATTTATTTGCGACATATTGAGCATTAAAAAGGCGGGTAAGCTCACATAAAAAGTAAATTTACTTAAGCCGGCAATATGCTGCTGATTAAAAAACTTAAAATAACAACAGGTGTAGCCCAGTGCGACAATAAAAATTAAGGGAAAAATAATCGAAAAAATTTGCACGTATTCTTCCTTTAATTAACGTCTAAACTCATCGCTTTGTGGTAAATCAATTAAAATCAGCACGGCACCGCGCCCGCCGTATTCTAGCGGTGCTTGATGCATGGCAATTACATCGGGGTGCTGTACCAAATACTGCGGTACTTTGTGTTTTAAAACACGCTCGCCAATGCCATGCACTATGCACGCGCAGTAATAATGCAGTTTTTTGCACTCGTGAATAAGTCCCGCGAGTTCATCTTTTGCACGTTCTTTATTAAGCCCGTGCAGGTCGAGTGTTAAATCGGGCGCAAAGTCGCCGCGTCGTAACTGTTTTGCTAAAAAAGAGTCGTGGCCATTTTGCACGTAATTAATGGTGCTATTTGTGTCTATATCGGGAATATATTCGTCAGAGAAGAAAAATTCAGACTCAACCTGCTTTTTTTGCTGGGCAAATTGCTTCGCTTGTGACACCTTAGGTTTTGTATCAAACCTATGGGTATCTTGTTTAAACACCTTAGCGCCTGTAATTGTTTGGCGAAAAAGGTCAATGTCGTCATTGCTTAGGGACGATTGTGATGAGATGTCTTTTTTCATAAATTTTACCTAAACAAAAAAACGTAAAAACGCAGCGCAAAAGGCGGTACAATATAAAGGTGAGGGGCAATTGTAATTTGCTCAGCACAGTTAGGCAATGCAATCGTCGCAAAGACTCAAAACAGTCAGTTAGCTAAAACAGGTAAAAAATATGAGTGATTTACAAATAGAAGAAGCAACACTTGATGAAGCTGTTGCAGAACTGTCAACGTTACATGACTGGTTACGCTGGACTACAAGCCAATTTGCAAGTAGTGGAATATTTTTTGGACATGGCACAGATAACGCGTGGGATGAAGCTGTTAGCTTATTACTGCCTGCACTAAGTTTACCTATTGATGCCCCCAAAGAGTTAATGCATGCGCGGTTAACAAGCACAGAAAAAAACCGCCTAGCAGGGTTAATCGCAGAGCGTATAAATGACTGCACGCCGGTTCCTTATTTAACAAACATTGCTTGGTTTGCGGGCATGCCATTTTATGTTGATGAGCGTGTGCTTATTCCGCGCTCGCCGTTTGCTGAACTTATTGCTAATAAGTTTTCACCGTGGCTTGAGCAGCCGCAAAGCGTTAACCGTATTTTAGATTTATGCACAGGCTCTGCTTGTATTGCTATTGCGCTTGCTCAGGCGTTTGAAACGGCGCAAGTCGATGCGGTTGATATTTCGTATGAAGCGCTTGAAGTAGCAGATATAAACATAAACGACTATATGCTAAGTGACCGCGTACTGCCTATTCAGTCAGATGTATTTAGTGGTGTACCAGGGCAAAAGTATGACCTAATAGTAGCCAACCCACCGTATGTTGATGCTGAGGACATGGCTGATTTACCACGAGAATTTCATCATGAGCCTGAGCTTGGTTTAGCATCTGGGCATGATGGCTTAGACGTTACCCGTACTATTTTAGAGCATGCTAGCAATCATCTAACTGATAACGGTTTGTTATTTGTAGAAGTTGGTAACTCTATGGTACATATGGATGCTTTGTATCCGGGCGCACCATTTGAGTGGGTTGAGTTTGAGCAAGGCGGCTTAGGTGTATTTGTAATAAGCAAAGCGCAGCTTGATACGTATTTTGCAAAATAAATTTTAGGCCGAGCGTATGCTCGGCAACTTTTGTAGTCATTAGGAATGAGGAAAGTTAATGGCAGGTAATAGCATAGGGCAGTTGTTTAAAGTGTCCACCTTTGGTGAGAGCCACGGCGTTGCCCTAGGCGGTGTTGTAGATGGTACTCCCGCAGGCCTTGAGATCACAGAGGCTGACTTACAAATTGATTTAGACCGTCGTAAACCTGGGCAAAGCCGCTATACAACGCAGCGCCGAGAAGACGATCAGATAAAAATTCTTTCAGGTGTTTTTGAAGGTAAAACCACAGGTACCAGCATTGGCTTACTTATCGAAAATACCGATCAGCGCTCAAAAGACTACGGTAAAATTAAAGATGTGTTTCGCCCAGGTCATGGCGATTACACTTACTGGCACAAATACGGCCTGCGCGATTATCGCGGCGGTGGTCGCTCTTCTGCGCGTGAAACCGCAATTCGTGTAGCGGCAGGCGCAATTGCTAAAAAATACTTAAAGCAGTTTCATGGTATTGAAGTAAAAGCATGTTTAAGCCAACTTGGGCCAATAAAAGCCGAAAGTTATGACTGGGATGAAGTTGAAAACAACCTATTCTTTTTCCCTGATGCAAGTAAGCTAGAAGCGCTTGATGAGTACATGCGAGACCTTAAAAAGCAAGGTGACTCAGTGGGCGCTAAAGTAAAAGTAGTGGCTAGCAACGTACCGGTTGGATTAGGTGAGCCTGTATTTGATAGGCTAGATGCTGAAATTGCGCATTCACTAATGAGCATTAATGCCGTTAAAGGTGTAGAAATTGGCGATGGCTTTGATGTGGTAGAGCAAAAAGGCTCAGAGCATCGTGATGAGTTAACCCCAGAAGGCTTTACCTCAAACCACGCGGGTGGCGTACTTGCTGGTATTTCTACAGGGCAAGATATTATTGCCTCTATTGCGCTTAAGCCTACATCAAGTATTACTATTCCAGGTAAAAGTATTAATACTGAAAACGAGGCAGTTGAGATGATCACCAAAGGGCGCCACGATCCGTGCGTTGGTATTCGTGCAATTCCTATTGCTGAGGCAATGATGGCTATTACCTTAATGGACCATTTACTGCGCCAGCGCGGGCAAAACCCACATGTTAACCACGAACATGGACCAATTAACGGCTCTGTTTAACCGTTAATATTTTAAAAAAAGCGCGGAGTACCGCGTTTTTTTGTGCCTGTAACTTGCATTTAAGCCTTTCAGGGGTTGTTCAAGTTTGCGCTATATACTGTTTTAAGGAGGAGAGTAATCATGAACGATAATAAGCACGATAACACACACCTTGAAAGCCAAGCTGCTATAGCAAGGCTAGAGCGCTTTAGTAAGCTTACAGACAGCAGCATTGGCATTCCTTTTACTAAATTTAATATTGGCCTAGAGGCTGTGATTGGTTTAATACCCGTTATAGGTGATGCCGCAGGGCTTATTTTATCAAGCTATGTACTGGTAGAGGCGCAGCGTTTGGGCGTAAGTAAACGCATAAAAACGAAGATGATCATTAATATGCTGATTGATTTTGTAGGCGGCTTAGTGCCATTTTTTGGCGATATATTTGATGCTTTTTTTAAAGCCAACACCCGCAATACCCGTTTATTAAAAAAACATTTAAATGCGCAGTTAGATAATTGATAGTAATACTGTTTTTTTAGAGGCTTTAAATTTAGCATTAAGAATAAAAAACAAAGTGTTGTTGGTTGTTTAATCACCTAGTAAGGTAGGGAAGCCTATTCACTTTGGTATATACAAAATGCAATTATTTATCGGTAATAAAAACTATTCTAGCTGGTCATTACGCGCATGGTATTTAATGAGTAAATTTGATGTCCCGTTTGACGAAACCCAGCTTGTGCTCGACACCAGTGACTTTTACGACGAACTAAAACAACACTTCCACGTTCAAAAAGTGCCGGCGTTAATTGATGGTGATTTGCAAGTGTGGGACTCGCTCGCAATTTGTGAATATATTAACGATGCCCATTTATCGGGAGCAGGGTGGCCTAAATATATTACTCAGCGAGCTACAGCGCGCGCATTAAGCGCTGAAATGCATGCCGGCTTTATGGCACTGAGAAACGAAATGCCGATGAATATAAGAGCCACACGTAAAGTAACGCTTTCAAGTGCTGCACTAAAAGATATTCAACGTATTGATGAGATATTTTCCCAGCAGCAAGATATGTTTCCTAATGAATGGTTTTTTGGCGACTTTAGTATTGCCGATGCGATGTATGCCCCCATTGTACTTCGTTTAAAAACCTATCAGATTACCTTATCCCTAGCGGCGCAGCAGTATTGTGATTTTGTGATGCGTTGCCCTGTTTTGCAAAAGTGGATAACCCAAGCACTTACAGAAACCGATATAGTGCAGTGCGATGAGGCGGGAGTAGAGGTATAACTTGCTCATCACTTTTACTTTAAAGGTAAAAGCCCGTACAATTCGTCTCGTTTTTAGTGCGCTAATTTTGCGCTGTAACCGAGACGAATTAATCAGTTTTTATGCATCATATAGCCGATCTTATATCTATTTTCGATAGTGTTTTTTATCAAAGCCATAACACTCGCTTAGTAAAAGGCGATGATGAGCCTGTTTATCTACCTGCCAATAATACCCATGGTTTTAATCAAATTGTATTTGCACACGGCTTTTACGCCAGTGCCCTACATGAAATAGCGCATTGGTTAGTGGCTGGCAATAAACGCAGAGAGCTTGAAGATTATGGGTATTGGTACTGCCCAGATGGGCGAGATAAACACCAGCAAGCTGAATTTGAAAACGTAGAAATAAAACCACAAGCCATAGAGTGGCTGCTCAGCACCGCTGCTGGCTTTGATTTTAATGTGTCGGTAGATAACTTGAACGGCGAGCAAACTTGTCGGTTTGATTTTCAGGCGCGAGTACACCAGCAAGTATTAATGTTATTAGAGCAGGGGGTTAACGCACGTACCCATGCATTATTAAAAGCGTTAAGTGATTTTTATAAAACACCGTGGCCGTTAACCGCTCAGCAATTTAATTGGCACCACCCTCAGGAGTTACAAAATGCAGTTTAAGTTAGGCTTAATTATTAACCCTGTTGCAGGACTTGGTGGCAGCGTTGCTTTAAAAGGCAGTGATGGCGAAAACACTGCTGCAAAGGCAATTGAGCTGGGTGCGCAAGCCAAAGCTAACAGCCGCACACAGGCAGCCCTAGAAGTACTTGTACCCTATAAAGAGCAGTTAACAATTTATACTGTAAATGGCGAGATGGGCGAAAAAGCAGCACGCGCACTAGGCTTCAATGTTGAAGTAATTTATACCGCCAATACCGTAACAAGCGCCGATGATACAGAGGCTAGCGCTAAACTACTTAAAAATTTAGGCGTAGATTTAGTCCTGTTTGCTGGTGGCGATGGTACTGCGCGCAATATTTGTCATGCCATAGAAGATACCGTACCAGTGCTGGGTATACCTGCTGGCTGTAAAATCCACTCTGGCGTATATGCAATTACACCTAAAGCAGCAGGGCGCGTAGTAGAAATGCTAGTAAAAGGCGAGCTAGTTACACTTGCAGATGCCGATGTAATGGATATTGACGAAGAGGCGTTTAGGCTAGGCACCGTAAAAGCTAAGCGCTACGGAGAAATGCAAATACCAAGCGAAGTACGTTATGTACAAGCGGTTAAAAATGGTGGTAAAGAAACAGACGAATTAGTACTTGCCGACATTGCAGCGCATGTGGTGAGCGAAATGGATGAAGACACCTATTACATTATGGGTAGTGGCTCAACTGTTGAAGCGATAATGCAAGAAATGGGGCTAGATAATACTCTATTAGGCGTAGATTTAATTAAAGATCAAACCCTAGTTGCGCAAGACTTAACTGCTAAACAGCTACTTGAGTACACGCACGGGCAAGCTACTCAATTAGTTATTACATTAATAGGCGGGCAAGGCCATATTTTTGGTCGAGGGAATCAGCAGCTAAGCCCGGAGCTTATTCGCACCATTGGCAAAGAAAACATTATTGTGGTGGCAACTAAAACCAAATTACACGCGTTGAACGGGCGTCCACTTATTTGTGACACCGGCGACAGCGCTTTAGATGATGAATTAACAGGTTACATTAAAGTAACCACCGGCTATAACGACCATATTATGTATGCTGTCGGTTATGAAAACCAGGAGAAGTAACACAATGAGTTTAGTGAATTATATTGATGCTGCGCAGCAATACTTTGATGATTTAGTAATTAAAGCAACAGATGATGAGCTGTTCGCTGGTGGTTACTTGCGCGGACATTACGACCTTGCAGTAGGCTATGCAGAAGTAGAAGAGCTGACAATCTCTATTGATGAGCTCAACGAAACCGTGGAGCAAAGCTTAGTAAAAGCATACCGTAATGGCGAGCTAAACGAAGAAGATAAAACCTTGGTTGTTAGGCTTTGGGAAGAGGTGAAAGCCCTCGCTTAACCAATGTTTAGTTCACAATTATAAAAACGCGGCGACGATAACGAAGCCGCGTTTTTTTATGCTCTATTTGTGCCCATAATAGATTTATTAGTTAATTTACTGTTACACATTAATAGTATATTGTTACTTAAACCTATTTTGGGAGCTTTAAATGAACAATAATAATCAAGCTGCGGTACCTACAGGGTTAATCGCGCGTTTTTTAAACTTTGTGGAGCGAGTTGGTAACAAACTTCCCGATCCGGCGATTATTTTCTTATTCGCTATGTTACTTATTTGGTTGTGCTCGTGGTTACTGTCGGGGGTGAGCTTTGACGCGTTAGACCCACGGACAGGCCAAGCCATTGTTGTAAATAACCTATTAGAGGGCGACTCACTTGCCACATTCTTATCTACCATGGTAAAAACTTTTACAGGCTTTGCACCGCTAGGGGTGGTACTGGTTGCCATGTTAGGTGTGGGAGTGGCTGAGCACTCAGGTTATATCAATACAGGCCTTAAGCTAATGCTTAAAGTTACCCCAAGGCAACTGCTAACCCCTTCAGTCATTTTGGTAGCTATTGTAAGCCATACAGCAACCGATGCTGGCTACGTATTAGTGATCCCATTAGCGGGTGTAATTTTCTTTGCCGCAGGGCGACACCCATTAGCGGGTATTGCAGCCGCATTTGCTGGTGTGAGTGGTGGATTTGGCGCTAACTTTATCCCATCAGGAATAGACCCATTACTGCAAAGCTTTACCCAAAGTGCAGCGCAAATTATTAACCCCGATATGTCGATTAACCCCCTTAATAACTGGGCGTTCACTTCTGCCTCGAGTTTATTTATTGTGTTATTAGGCTGGTATATCACTGACAAAATAATAGAGCCTCGGTTAAAAAACACAGCACTTAATGAAGACACCCAAAACTTACCCGCGTTTGATGAAGCTAAAAGTGATGAAAAACGCGCTTTTTTTATAGCCAGTAGCGTAATGATTGCAGGACTTGCTTTACTTGCGTTTGTATCCGCTCCTGCCGATTCAGCAATGCGCAGTGCCGATGGCTCACTGACTAATTTTAGATCGCCCCTGATGCAATCTATCGTGCCTTTAATCTTTTTATTATTTTGGATACCCGGTGCCGTGTATGGTTTTACCGTTGGTACCTTTAAAACCTCAAAAGATATGATAGATGCGATGAGTACCGCGATGAGTGGCATGGCCTATTACATTGTAATGGCGTTCTTTTGTGCGTTATTTATTGCTGCGTTTTCTAAGTCTAACTTAGGGGCATTAATGGCCATTGAAGGGGCGCAGCTTTTAAAAGCAATGGAGTTACCCAGCGCCGTAACGGTTGTGGGTATTATATTTTTAACCGGCTTCGTAAACTTGTTCGTTGGTTCAAGCTCAGCAAAATGGGCATTACTAGGGCCTATTTTTGTACCAATGTTAATGCAACTAGGTATATCACCCGATTTAACCCAAGCGGCTTACAGAATCGGAGACTCTAGCTCAAACATAATTACGCCACTTATGCCGTATTTCCCATTGGTTGTGGTGTACTGCCAAAAGTACGTAAAAGATACCGGTATAGGCACGCTCATCGCGCTTATGATCCCTTACTCAATCGCGTTTATGATTGGCTGGAGTATTTTCTTGCTAGGGTATTGGGCACTCGGTATTCCGTTAGGGTTAGATGCGAGTTACGTTTATCCGGCGTTACCTTAACTTAAACCTTAATTTATGAACCTCACTCACTTGAGTGAGGTTTTTATATAAAATTGCTGCAATGTAAAAAGTAGTGTTAATTACCTTTCTAATTCTCTCACTATATAGCCAAACAAACTGGCCTCACCAACAATATACACATAATCGTTTTTGTTATTCATTATTGTAGATTTATCGTCGTACCATCTAAAATCGTGCGTTGTGTTAGTTGTAGGGTCTTTAAAGTATAAACGAGTACAACTATCTTCATAATCAGACCCACATTCTTGTACATCAGTGAGGATATATTCCTTATACCAATAATCGCCTTGCGTGTAGTAAGCCCATAACTCAATGGGGGCAGAGAGTAAAAAATAGAGAGTTGCATAGATTAACAAAGGGAGTAATGGGTAGATGAAGATTAATGATAACTTCATTTTTGTATCTGAAAAGCTATCTTTAAGGTGCTCTCTATAGTCACTGCAACGTCTATATTTTTTGATTACAAGTACATGGAGATAGATAAATGATGCCCCGCAAAAAATAGGAAGCGCTATATAAAAAATAGCCTCATAAATTTTATTTTCGATAAATGGCGGGTCGGTAAAATCCATTAACATAAGCATGGCAATGCTCAGTATTGGAAAGCTTATTATTGCTGCAAAGAGCAAGTTGTCATTATATTTTTTCAATTTTAATTCATCCGTGAATTATAGTTTTTTCTTAGTTTACAGAATTTTTATTTTTTACAAAAGCAGTGGCTTTAAAACAAAAAAACCTTGGCACTTTCGTGGCAAGGTTTTTTATAACGTAAGCTATAAAGCTTAGTTAGATGTGAAGCTCACAGGGCGACGTTCTTTACGAGGACCGCCACGCTTATCACCGCGTTGGTTGTCTTTGTTAAAGCTACGCTTTTTATCACCACTTGGGCGCTCAGCGCGTTCACCACGTGGCTCAGCTGGGCCTTGATCTTGTGTTAGTGTCATACCCATTGGGCGTTTACAAATAAACACTTTTTGGAAGTGATCAAGTACATCTTTAGGCATGTTTTGCGGTAATTGTACCGTACTGTGACTGTCGTGTAGACGAATGTCACCAATAAACTTGCTTGAGATATCAGCTTCGTTAGCAATCGCGCCAACAATGTTTTTAACCTGTACACCGTGCTCACGACCCACTTCGATACGGTAAGTATCCATAGGGCCTGCATCGCGGCTGTTACGCTCGCGAGGTTTACGCTCAGGGCGGTCACCACGTTCGTTACGACGACGGTCATTACGATCGCCACGCTCGTTACGTGTATTACGCTCGTTGCGAGGTTGAATCTTAACTTCTTCAACTTTAATTGGCGATTGTTGCTGTGCTAAACACAGTAATGCACCCGCTAGGTCTTCTAAAGATAAGTCTAGTTTTTGTGCCATGCTAGCAGCAACTTCATTGAAGAACGTAATGTCTTTGTTTTCAAGAGCAAGCGTAAGCTTTTCTTTTAACGCATTAATTCGTTTTTCTTCAACTACTTTAGCTGTAGGTAGCTCAACTTGTGCAATTTCAGACTTAGTATGACGAATGATATTTTTAAGTAAATAACGTTCGTTATGCTTAACAAATAAAATTGCTTTACCAGTACGTCCAGCACGACCTGTACGGCCGATACGGTGAACGTAGGCTTCTGAGTCTTGTGGAATATCGTAGTTGATAACTAAGCTTAAACGGTCTACATCAAGACCACGTGCTGCTACGTCTGTTGCAATAACAACGTTTAGCATACCGCTTTTTAAGCGATCTACCGTGCGCTCACGTGCTTGCTGGTTCATGTCACCATTAAGTGGCGCAGCAGAGAAACCTTCGCGCTCTAGTAACTCAGCAAGTTGCACTGTGTCGTTACGTGTACGTACGAAAACAATAGCACCTTCGTATTGCTCTGCTTCTAAGAAACGAACAATGGCTTTGTTTTTATGTACGTGTGCATTCCAAAACACTTGCTCAACAGATGATACAGTTGAGTTACGCGCAGAAATATGAACCTGTTCAGGGTTATTCATATATTTGCTGCTGATGTTTTGAATTTGCTTAGGCATGGTCGCAGAGAAAAGACATGTTTGCTTCTCGCGCGGTGTTTTTTCCATGATGTTTTCAACATCATCGATAAAGCCCATACGTAACATTTCATCGGCTTCATCAAGTACAAGTGCTTGTAAAGCATCAAACTTGATAGTGCCACGGTTTATGTGATCGATTAATCGACCCGGAGTAGCAACAATAATTTGTGCGCCACGACGAAGTGCGCTTAATTGAATGCTGTAGCTTTGGCCACCGTACAGTGCTAATACTTCAACACCACGAGTACCTTTTGCATATTGTTCAAATGCCTCAGCAACTTGGATCGCAAGCTCACGTGTAGGTGTGAGTACAAGGATCTGTGGCTGTTTCACAGACGGGTCAATATTGTTTAGTAACGGCAGTGCAAATGCTGCAGTTTTACCTGTACCCGTTTGTGCTAGTCCCAGTACGTCCTTTCTTTCTAGCAATAACGGTATACATTGAGCTTGGATTTCAGATGGTGTCTTGTAACCCAACTCTTCAACTGCCTTTAAAATTGCAGGAGAAAGATTTAGAGATTCAAACGTGACTGGTTCTGACATTAATACGCCTCAACGAATTTAAAGAGGCGCGCATTGTATAGGAAATACGAGGCAATTGCTTGTATAAATTACAACTAATTTGTATGTGGTTGATGTTGGTCGAAATTTAACCAGTTTAAATTTTTGATTTTTTAAACTGGTTAACAAGCTATATACAAAGCGTTATTTATATAGGCCTAGATTTTCTTTTGCGTAAGCTTCAAATTCAGTAAATCCACCAATGTGGGTTTGATCTACAAAAATTTGTGGCACAGTTGGGCATGGTTTTCCTGCAGACTTTTCTAAATCCGCTTTGCTAATGCCTTCTTTGATAATATCGATGTAACGAAACTTAAAATCATCACGCTCATTTGATAGTTGTTCGGCAACGTCTTTAGCACGTACACAAAATGGGCAGCCTTCGCGGCCAAAAATTACTGTAAGCATAATACTCTCCTCAATTTAGTTGGGTTCATATTAAACGATTAATTAATAATTTAAAGCGCAAAAAATCGATTGGTTAATTCTGTTTTACTGTTAACTCGCTTAATTACTCATTTGCCATGCATTTTGAATTGCAATTTGCAAAAGCGCATTTATGCAAAGGATGTGTAATTTTTAAATCTAATGAATTCATCGTATTAGTAAAGACGCTGCAAGTGGCATGTAAATTGATATTTAACTACAGAGCCATTCTTATTAGGAACGATGATGAGTAATAACAGTCATGTTTTAGAAATTATTCAAGGGGTAATTGCCCGCTTTTGCAAAGCAGACAACACAAATGTGGCAATTACACTCATCAACAAATTACAGTGTAATTATATTTGTTTACAGGTGTCTCCTGAGCAAATGATTATCCAGTGTGAAGCGTTTATTTTGCCTTCGCTAAAAGCCGCTAAAAGCCATTTTTTGCTAACAGTAGAGGCCAATTTACAGGGCATTAATTTAAATTACTGGGTAGATTCGAATCCTGAAATGCACACCATTGATATACACGGTTTACTTGCAACCCGTGAGCCAATTTCAGCGGTAGATACAAACAAAGAGTTTATTAGCGCAGCCAATAATAAAGACGACTTAGAGCAAAGCATTCATTACCTAGTTAATTTTAGTGCGCAAAACTATGGTTTAAAACTCGCCGACAGCAACCACACCAACGCTTTAAAAATTGAAGATGCGCGTCACCTATCTGCAGAGCAACTTGTGAGTGATTTTTTAAATAATGGGGCGTCTCAGAGTATTAAAATTTGCGCATTTGATGCGCTCAGTGAGCTGCAAAGCCATCACGCTATTTCTCAACCTGTATTGGCGTGGCCGTTTTTTGATACTGACTTAGTAAATGCGGTTAATAATTTAAATACCCACAGCAAATTATCTGTATTGGTTGCTGATGACAGCTTGCCAAGCCAAGTTGCGACCAAAGTCATGCTTGAAATGCTTGGCTGCGCAGTAACCTGTGCAGAAAATGGCTCAAGTGCCTTACTTATTGCCCAGCAAGAACCTTTCGATTTACTGCTGTTAGATGAGCGTATGCCAGGTATGTTTGGCAGTGATGTGGCTCAGCAGCTCATTAAACAAAACACCCCAAACGATAACACGCCAAAAGTTATTTTAACGGGCATTACTGAGGAGCAACAAATTGCTCAGTTATTCGAAAAAGGGGTGACGCACTACCTTCAAAAACCGGTAACAAAAGCTGTATTAGAAGAGTTTATTAAGCCTTGGCAAGCTGCCTAAAGGCCCGTTTAGGAGGACGCTATGAACGATTTATCAAAAACAGCTTTGCTGCTCATTGGTTTTCAAAATGATTACTTTTCGCCTGATGGCATTTTATACCAAGTGGTTGAAGAGTCATCAAGAGTAACCGGCGTGGTAAATAACACGTTAGCGCTGCTTGACAAATACATAGATAAATTTGCATTAGTGCTCAGTACGCCTATTCACTTTACACAAGATTATAGCGAGCTTAAAAACCCAATTGGTATATTAAAAGTGATTGCCGAAGTAGGGGCTTTTAAAGCCGACTCTTATGGTGCTCAAGGCATTAAAGAATTTGATAAATATGGCAAACGTATTATGCAAATACCCGGTAAACGCGGGTTAAATGCGTTTACTCATACAGAGCTTGCAAATGTGCTTAATAAAAATGGCATCAATAACATTGTTTTAGCAGGCACGGTGACCTCTATTTGCATTGACTCTACGGCGCGTTCAGCGGTAGAGCTTGGCTTTAATGTGACGGTACTTAATGACTGTACATCAAGCAGAACGCCGTTTGAGCAATCATTTTACTGTGAAGAGGTTTTTCCGCTTTATGCCAAGGTGTGCAGCCATACAGAATTAGTAAATGAATGAGGCGCATATGGAAGAAAAAGACGAGCTACAAGTACAAGTTCATTACGCGCTAATAGAGCAGCTTTCTGCAAATACCCGCAGGCAAACTAAGTTACTTGCCTTACTTGATGAATGTGTATTTGAATGTGATAAACATTTAGTGTTTAGCTACGTGAACGAAGCATGGCTTAATAAGTTGGGTTTTACGCCGGCCATGCTAATAGGTAAAAAAATCACATCGCTGTTAGAGACCAAAGACTCGTTAAAGCTGTCAGCGTATATTGAGTCTATTTTTGAAGGCGTTTTTAGTGCCAGTATAGAGCTGCAAGTAAAAAATAATGACGGCCTTACTAACTGGTTTGAAATGCGCTTGGCCTGCGACGATAGCGGCGGGTTTATTGGCTCGTTACACGACATTCAACGACATAAAGACTACCAATACTTACTCACCCAGCAACAAGAGTACGCTAAGCGACTTTCTTTAGTGGCAAGCCACACCAATAATTTAGTTATAATTACCGACCGATTTGGCAAAATAGAATGGGTTAATAAAAGCTTTGAAACGCTTACTAGTTATAAATGTGAAGAAGTCATCGGGCTTAGCCCCGGTAAACTGTTGCAAGGGCCTAAAACAAGCCTAGAGTCGCGCCAGTTAATGGCTAAAGCGATTAAAAATGCCGAGCCTTTTCAAATAGAAACCGTTAATTATGATAAAAATAAAAACGAATACTGGGTTGCTATTGATGCTACCCCTGTAAAAGATGATGACGGTAATGTTAAGCATTTTATAGCCATAGAAACCAACATTACCCAGCGTGTAAAAGCTGAACAAGCCATGGCAGAAATAGAATATAACTACCACTCTGTGGTCGATAACATCCCTGATATTGTATTGAGGTTAGATGCGCAGGGCGGGTTATTGTTTATGAACAAAGCATGGCAAGATTTTTTCCAAACAGACATAAATAAACACCTTGGTTTACCCGTTGCTAATTTTGTAATGAGCGAGGATGTGGAAAAGCTAAACACAGCTCTTACAGGTTACAGTAGTGGCAATCGAGAAGTTAAACGTTTAGATATTAGGTTAACCAACGCGCTTAATGAGCCAAATTGGGTTGAAATGACCCTCACACCCATTACCTCATTTAATGGCACACACTTAACGTCTATAGCGGCGACCGTGGTTGATATTCAAGAACGTGTGATAGCTGAACAAATACTCTTAGATGCTAAGCATCAGGCTGAATCGTTGGCTGAGTCTAAAAGTCGCTTTATGGCCAATATAAGCCATGAAATACGCACACCTTTAAATGCAGTGATTGGCTGTGCAGATATCTTACACGACACTGGGCTTACAACAGATCAAAAACGTTACACCCAAATGATTAAAACAAGTTCAGATGCATTATTGAGTATTTTAGATGACGTGCTGACCTACTCACGCTTTGAAGCGCAAGCAATCTCAATAGATAATCAGCCATTTAGCCTCGATATTTGCTTAGAAGAGGCTATTGATATTGTAAGTGAAAGCGCCGTGCAAAAAG
Organism: Pseudoalteromonas sp. Angola-4; assembly: GCF_028599265.1. Taxonomy (NCBI): domain Bacteria; kingdom Pseudomonadati; phylum Pseudomonadota; class Gammaproteobacteria; order Alteromonadales; family Pseudoalteromonadaceae; genus Pseudoalteromonas; species Pseudoalteromonas sp. Angola-4. The sequence goes on from NZ_JAQREK010000001.1 coordinate 315,526, forward strand.
GCCTCGAACTTATTTTTGATCTGCACCCTGATGTTCCTGCGCAGGTGGTGGGCGATCATGGTCGTATTAGGCAAATTGCAATAAATTTACTCTCCAATGCCATTAAGTTTACTCAAAAGGGTTCACTTATAGTGACAGCACAGTGTGTTGAGTTTGAAAATAATAAATTTACCCTGCAGCTTAGCTTTAAAGATACAGGAATAGGGATTGCGCAAAACAAGCTCGAGAGTATGTTTAAGCCGTTTATACAATCGGATAACTCTATCACTCGGGAATATGGCGGAAGTGGCTTAGGCTTAGCCATATGTAAGCAAATATGTGATGCTGCAGGGGGCAGTATTACGGTTAACTCGCAGTTTGGTAAAGGGAGTGAGTTTATTGTGAATTACCCTTTATTAATAGATACAAGCGAGCAGGTGCAAAGAGAAGGCTTTTCTGCCAGAACTAAAAAGCCCTATGTGTGTGTGATAAGTAAAAACTTGCCATTAAACAAGGCGATAGAGCATATGCTTACTCGCCATTCGATAGATTTTTCACGCCTTGAAAACATCGAAAAGCTAGACTGTATCGATACGCCCGACGCTATTGTTACCACTAATAAAGCCGATTTAGACGCAGCGCAACAATTTTTAAAAAGTTATAAGAGCCTAAATAAACCGTGTTTATTACTCATAGACCTACTGGGTAAAAACCAAAAAACAGAGGCGCCGAGCTCTGGTATGTTGATGTTTAATGGGCCTTTTAAGCCTTCGCATTTGCCCAGAGCGATTGCTGCGCTTGAGGAAGAGCTTTTTCATCTTGATATTATTTTTACTAATAAAAAAGAAACCACACTAAACACAGCCACTATTAATGCTCAGCCATTTAAAGGTACGCACGTACTCGTGGTTGAAGACAATAAAAATAACCAAATTGTGATTCAGCAATTTTTAGAGCAGCAAGGGTGCTTAGTTAAAATAGCCAGTAATGGGCAAGAGGCGATTGAAAAAGTTAAAACGCAAACAATAGATTTAATATTTATGGATATTCAGATGCCAATTTTAGACGGTATTTCTGCCACTAAAAAAATCAGAGAGTTAGCTATTGTCACCCCTATTATAGCGTTAACAGCGAATGCGATTCATGGTGATAAAGAGCGTTTTATTAAAGCAGGAATGAATGACTATTTAGCTAAACCAATTATTAGCGAAAAACTCAATTTGCTCTTAAATCAATACTTACCAAAACTTAATGACGCTAAACACTCTAAGTTAGAGCGCATTAACGAAATTTGGTCATTATTAAAGTAACAAGCAATGCAACCGTGCTTTTAGGTAAATAGTTATAGATGGCCTTAAGGTATTTGTGATTAAAGTTTTTAGTTGTTAAGTAAATAAACATAAATAGTGGGTTTAGCAAAAATTTAACCTCAAAAGGTTAAAATTGACTGTTTTCTCAAAAAAGCGGTGGCGATTGAGTATTGCGTAGTCAATTACTTTTACTGCCTAAAAAGCCTTAATGTATTAAAAAATTATTAAATAGCACTAAAATACTAGTTCTTTTTGATTTTAAATTTTTTTCGGGTTGGTTCTTAATGATTATTTTTAAATTGGTTTGCATTTTGCAAATCAAAATGAAATTGAATCTCATAATGCAAATATCCGCTCAGCTATTTTTTATTCTCCCTATCAAAGTAATTCATTTACCCATTGATTTATAAAGACTTAAATTTTTTATCATCATTAAATTTATTATGGCATGGCTTTCGCAATATAAACACCAAGTAGAGCGAAGTTATCATTGATATAAATTTGCTAAGTAGTTAAATAAATTTTAAGGGTGTCCATTATGCAAACTAATACTAAAGTTAAACAGCAACCAAAAAAAATGTCTTTTGTTCTTACTCCAGAGTTAATGGTGCTGTCTATTATTATTGTTGCAGCTGTTATTGTTGGTGCAACAGCACTGCGAGGCACCGTTACTATTGAACCTGTTAATAAAGGTAATACCGAGATGTTCACCAATAAGTTTAGTAATAGTGATTTAGATAATGCCACTATTGAAAGCAACACATTAAACTACGCTCAAAACATAGATGAGCAATCTGCCCAATCAGGCACACAAGGTTTAAACAACTAAACAATACTTCTCCTTTAGTATTTATTTCGGCTGACTCTAAGCAATTAGGTCAGCCTTTTTATTTTTAAAGCCACTTTATACCCAAACCATCGCTTACTCCTGCTCCCACTTTAAATCAGCTTGCGTGTCAGTGTGATTTGCAAAATGCAAATATACCTATCAATAATTTTAGACTAACAGTCCGCTTTTAACTAATTGAATTTTATGTGTTTATTTTTTATTTTGACGGGTCGTTTTGGTCTGCAATTTGCAATTTATGTAACAAGCTTACGGTGAGCCCTTATTTGTGGAGAAATTTATGAATGCTTTTAAAAGTTTAGAGCCTATCAATACGGTCAACATTGCACGCTGGCATGAACTTGAGCAAATTATGGCTCATGCAATGAAAAACCATTGTTTTAATATGGTGTACCAGCCGCTTGTATCTTTAACAAGTGGGCAATTAGTTGGCTTTGAATCATTAGTGCGCTGCGAATCTTCACGCTATGGTGTTGTTGGCCCAGATGAATTTATTCCGCATGTAGAACAGTCAGGTATGATTTTAGATTTAGGTGATTGGATTTTTAAGCAAACCCTAAGCGATTTAAGCCAAATGAGAAAAATAGGTATGAATGATATAACTATTTCATTGAATATTTCGCCGGTACAAATTATTGAAGGGGATGTGTTTTCTAAAGTAATGAGCTTACTTGATAAGTATAAAATAGACCCCGCAGCCATAAAAGTAGAATTAACAGAAACAGCATTAATAAAAAGTCCGCAGCGGATTGCTAAAACATTTGAGCATTTTCATAAAGAAGGGGTAAAAATTTGGCTAGACGATTTTGGAACGGGCTATGCCTCTTTAGGCCTTTTAAGGCAGTTTAATATTGATGGGCTAAAAATAGATCGCAGCTTTATAAGTGGCATTACAACGAACAATGAAGACTTTACCCTGTGTAGCGCAATTATTGCTATGGCGCAAAGACTCGGCTTAGAAACCATTGCTGAGGGGATTGAACAGCGCGAACAATTACAAATATTAGAGCAGCTAGGGTGTGATGTAGCACAAGGTTACTTACTCGGAAGACCAAGCAGTTTAGCTAATAATACGGCGACATGGGTAAAAATGTACACTTAACTTAATGTTTAGATTTGCAAAATGCGAAAAACGACTTACTCTAAAAGTATAAAACGTATAAAAGCTTCGTATCACAATAATAAATAAAGGCCTAATATGCCAATACCTGAAGAATATATTGATAACACCATCACTCAAGCTCATGTGCTAGCGCAATTAGAGCAAGATGTTGGATCACTCACTTTAGTAAGGCTGGTAAACTTATTTATTAATGAATTAGAAGAAATGCGAGTTCGTCTTAAAAATGCAATTGATGAGCAAGATGAAGATAATATTAAAGATATAATGCACGTACTTAAAAATTCTGCGGCGCTATATGGCGCATTAACTTTGGCAGCCCTTGCCAGTCAATTACATGATTACCCCCCTGTTACCATTGAAGAAAATATTCACGCTGCTCAGATCGTTCAACATAATCTAGAAAAAACCCACGCTGCATACCAAGTTATTGCTAATAATATTACCTAAAAGGCTCTGCCATGAACGATTCTCAAAAAAAATCACTGGTTTACATAGTAGAAGACAGCATTGCAAGCGGGGCTCTTTATGCGAGTCAATTAGAGCAAGCAGGGCACGAATGTAAACACTTTACCGATGGCTACTCGGCCTTGGTAGGTATAAAAGAGATGATGCCTGATGTCATTGTCCAAGATGTTTGTTTACCCGATATTAGTGGCTTAGAAGTGCTGCAGTTTGTTAAAAAGCAAGAAAAGCCCGCTAACGTAGTCATGATCACCTCAAATAGCTCTATTGATGTTGCAGTAGAGGCAATGCGTTTAGGTGGTTTTGATTTTTTAGAAAAACCGTTTTCAGGCCAGCGCTTAGTGAGCGCCGTAGATAGCGCGCTTTCGCAAAAAGCACCTCCTGCAGTTAAAATTCAAGAACAAAAAGCGCAAAACACTTCCGGGTTTATTGGTGAATCGTTAGCAATGCAAACGGTGTTTAGGCTTTTAGATAGTGCAGCGCGAAGCAAAGCATGTGTTTTTATTACCGGTGAGAGTGGCACAGGTAAAGAGGTGTGCGCGCAAACTTTGCACGACACTAGCCCACGAAGTGAAGGGCCGTTTATTGCAATTAACTGTGCTGCTATTCCAGGAGAGTTATTTGAGTCAGAGTTTTTTGGCCATGTAAAAGGGGCCTTTAGCGGAGCGCTAAGTGACAGGAAAGGGGCTGTAGAAGTTGCAAACGGTGGTACTTTATTTTTAGATGAACTGTGTGAAATGGAGCTCAACCTACAGGCTAAGTTATTGCGTTTTTTACAAACGGGTGCGTTTAATCGGGTAGGTAGTAGCGAGGTTTTACACAGTAATGTAAGGCTAGTGTGTGCAACAAATAGAAGCCCTGTAGTTGAAGTTGCCGAAGGGCGTTTTAGAGAAGATTTATACTATAGGCTTAATGTTATTCCTGTAAAGTTACCTCCGCTACGCGAGCGAGCTGGCGATATAATGTTGCTTGCAAAGCATATTTTAAAGCAAAAAAGTGAAAGTAACGCTAAGTTATTCCATCGCTTTTCAAAAGAAGTTGAAAACCTTTTTTGTAACTACGATTGGCCCGGTAATATCCGCGAGCTGCAAAATGTTATCGAAAATATCGTTGTTATCAACGAGGGTGACGTAGTTGAGTTAGATATGTTGCCAAGCTCATTTGGTGTTAATTCTGCTATTCCAATCAAAAATACCAGCTCGTCTCAACCCGCAGAGCAAATACAAACTAACTCGCTTATGGGCGTACACGACATAGAGCCCCTTTGGCAAGTTGAAAAAAGGGCAATAGAGTCGGCAATAGCCGTATGCGATGATAACATTCCACTTGCTGCGGCCTATTTAGGCGTAAGCGCCTCGACTATTTACAGAAAAATAAAAGGCTGGAGTTAGCTTTACGCTTCTTACATACACCTGCTTGGTGTTTATACTGTGCTAATGCTAGTTAAAAAGAGCAAGATGCCTGTTTTATCTAACATTTTATTATTCTGCTTACAGCTTATAATTCTCCTAATCACATTAAACAAGGCTACTTAATAAAAGCGAGGCGCCTGCCATTTCGTTCTCAGTTACATTTTCATGGTTGAAATAAACAAAGATACCCTAAGCTCTATTACTACACCCCAAGTTTAATAGTAAAAGGAGATCACAATGAGTAACGTTAATTTACAGCCAGCGAGTGTAATGCAGCCTTTAGTGGTAAGCGATTTAGATAACAATGACGTGAATTTAGTTGACCGCGTAAGCGACAAACCTTGGAAAATGATAGTGGTGTACAGAGGCCAGCATTGCCCTAAATGTACCGAGCAACTCAACGAGCTTGCAACAATGCATGACGATTTTGCCAGCGCAGGTGTAGAAGTTGTAGCAGTAAGTGGCGATAGCGAAGAGCAGCTTAAAAAGCATCTTGAAAAAATAGACGTAAATTTCCCTCTTTATTACAATTTAACCATTGAGCAAATGACTGATTTAGGCTTATACATTAGTGAACCGCGCAGTGATGCTGAAACAGATCACCCATTTTCTGAGCCTTGTATTATTGTTTTAAACGAAGACAACCAAGTACAGATGCTTGATAAATCAAATAGCCCATTTGTTCGCCCAAGCCTTAAGCAGGTGCTAGGCGGTATTAAATTTTCACGCGAAAACGACTACCCAATTCGCGGTACTTTTATTAAGTAACGTGTATTGAGTAATTTGATGAATATACGAAGAGGGCACTTTTTTGTGCCCTTTTTTATTTTTTTCACTTTTTTTAATTTAATTACTTGAAAACTATTTTACTGCCCATAAATAGTTTAGTGAGGACGCCTGATGGGTCCCCAAAAAGACAGAAGTTATTGAAATTTATATTATTAATTTAATTGTGTTGTACTTGTTCAAACGAAAAGTAACAACATTATATCGCTTAAATATGAGGATATTATTATGCGTACAGTAGACTTATCACCACTTTATCGTTCATTCATCGGCTTTGATCATTTAGCATCTTTAATGGATGCGGCAGCTCGTACAGACAAGCAGCCTAGCTTTCCTCCTTACAATATCGAAGCACTTGATAAAGACAAATACAGAATCACTATGGCCGTTGCTGGTTTTAGTGAAAATGAACTGACCATTGAGTCAGAGAACAACACTTTAAAAGTTGCAGGCACTAAACCAAACAAAGATGAAAATGAAGAGCGCAAGTTTATTCATCAAGGTATTGCTGAACGTAACTTTGAGCGTAAGTTTCAACTTGGGGATCATGTAAAAGTACTCGGTGCCGATTTAGCCAACGGTCTGCTTAGCATTGACCTGGAGCGCGAAATCCCAGAAGCACTTAAACCTCGTAAAATTGAAATTGGCGGTGGAAACCTAATCGAAGGTAAATAATCGCTAATAAACATTTTCCCTGATTGTAGCCGCCTCAACTGAGGCGGCTTTTTCGTTTTTATAACTCGTTTATATGCGTTAAATAATAATTTGCTTGGGCTAAGGTCTGCTGTTGAAGTTGAGGTGTTTGTTTATCCCAGTTTCTATAAACCATGCCAATGCGTGGGTTTTTTTCAAGTAATGCGCGGTGTTTATCCATAAATTGCCAATATAAGCTGTTGTAAGGACACGCCTTCTCACCTATTTTTTGCTTAACATCATAATGACAGTTTTTGCAGTAATCGCTCATTTTATTGATGTAATTACCACTGGCTGCATAGGGTTTAGTGGCAATAATGGCATCATCTGCAAATTGGCTCATGCCACGGGTGTTAGGCATTTCAACCCATTCAATGGCATCAATATAAACCCCTAAATACCACTGGTCGACTTCATTAGGGTCGATGCCTGTTAATAAGCAAAAATTACCAATGATCATTAATCTTTGAATATGATGAGCGTATGCGGTGTCTAAGCTCTGCGTTAATGCATGGCTTAAACAGTTCATTTTTACATTACCCTGCCAAAAGTACCCTGGTAACGACTGGTTGGCCTGTAATTGGTTTTTTTGTGCATAGTCGGGCATGTTTGTCCAATATATACAGCGAACATATTCACGCCAACCTAGGATTTGCCTAACAAAGCCCTCTACTTGAGAAATCGAAATTGTGTCGGGGTGAGCATTAAATTCGTCAATTACACGCCTAATAACGTACAGCGGGTGGATTAACTTGGCGTTTAAAGCAAATGATAAACGGCTATGGTACAAGCTGGCGTTATTTGTAACTTGGTCGGTCATTGCATCTTGAAACTGGCCGAAATTTTTTAGCAGGTGGGTACAAAAATACTCTAAACACGTTTTGGCTTGTTTGCGAGTGAGCGGCCATGGCAACTGCTGAGGATTTATTTCACCAAAGTAATTTACGTTATGTTTTTTAAGTCTGCTAATGATAGAGCTTACATCGTTAATAAATAATTTTGGCGGGGGGATAGCGTTTAAATCTGCTTTTTTAAATTTGTTTCTGTTATTACTATCAAAGTTCCATTGCCCTCCTTGCGGGCTACTCCCATCCATAAGAATAGTGTATTGCTTGCGCATAGCACGATAAAAGTGCTCCATAGTCACATGTTTGTTTTTTTCAAACCGATCGTAAATTCGCTCAAATGGCAGCATAAAATGCTCGGTGTCATAGGCTTTAACAAGAAGATCAGACTCTTTTTTAAATTTACTTAGCTGTGCTTTGAGGCGAAATTCATCAGGGTATTGATAATGTATTTCACTGCAATGATACAGTTTAGCTATGCGCGTGAGTAAATCAGGCAAGGTTTTGTCTTGGTGGGTATCATCAAGGGTAAGGTGCAGTGTGCTGTAATCCGCACTTTGTAAAGCTGAAGCAAAACGCTCCATCGCATAAAAAAAAGCACATAACTTTTGCACATGGTGCTTAACGTAATTGGTTTCTTGTTTTAACTCGGCAATTAAATAAAGCGTATCAGGCTCTTTTTCTTTAAACCACGAATGCGAAGCATTGAGTTGATCACCTAAAATTAGGCGCAACACTTTATAATGAGCCATAAACCACCTAAATTTAGTTGTACGTAAAAAGCGACAACGTGGATCTAGGTAGTTTGCTCATACGTGCATAAAAGCTAAAGCTTGTATTACTTAAAGCTTACTTGTGCGAAGTTGAGTGATTTTTTGCTCAAGCGAAATAACATTTGTTTTGTTAAACAGCGTTGTATTAGCAAAACTTTCAAAATAACGAAGCGCTTTTTGCCAAGCAAACTGTGTTTGTGCGGTGAATAAACGCCCTAAGTGCTCGTTTAAGGTATCGTAAAAGGCATCGCACAGTAGCGATATTTCTTTTGGTGTAACGCCCATCTTTTTTAAGTATTGCAAGTGAAAGGTTAAAAATGGGGCAACAGAAGATGGGTTATCTAAATGCCTAACTATACGTTCTAAAACACAATATAAAATATAACTTTTTTCGTTAAAATAAGCGGCACTTGGGTACTGCATTGTTATATTTGACCCTTCAAGCTTTGCATGAAAGCGCGCGGTAAACGCATGAAAGTTTGGCTTTACTATATGCAAACTTTTAATTAACTGTGGCTGATAAGTATTCATTAGCAATCTCATTAAATTTTGTAATTTTTATTTTTATCCACATCGGTGAGCTTTTAGTATAGTGCGTTGCTCAAATATCGCACGTAATCTAAACGTAAAAAGCACAAAATTGTATCAGTTTTATGAATTTTAGATATTTTATTTATGAATATACGGCTTTTTACGTACGTATTAGTGACGTTACTATTACCATTTTAACGTCTGCATAATCATAGTACATACTGGTGAAGCTTAAAATGGGGGTTCACTGATTTTATCAAACTTATTAGTTATTATGGTTGCTAATTACCCCGTATATCCTTATAATAGCCGCCATTGTTTAGCGGTTGATTAACCACTAACAGCGATATTGAATTTTAGGTTTAATATCTATTGGCGCGGGATGGAGCAGCCTGGTAGCTCGTCGGGCTCATAACCCGAAGGTCGTCGGTTCAAATCCGGCTCCCGCAACCAATTTTTATAGTAGGTATATCCTTACTAATTCTATATCGCGCATTCTAAGTAATGCGCGTTTTGCGTTTAAGCTAATGTAGTTTAATTTGGTCAGTGTAATGACCCGCAGCCAAGCTTGGCCTGAGGCCACACAGTTTTATGCTTTATTGGTGTGACGCCCCGCTTGGTTCGGGGCGTTGTTGTATCTGCACCATTGATTTATGGCTTTGTCATTAAATCAAAACTTAAACTCAGTATTTTAGGGCTATAAGCCCTTTTTTTGTTTGTATGGAGGATTTTCGTGACAAAACTTGAGCAAGATTTATTAACCATGCTTACGCCTGCAGTAGAAATGTTAGGCTTTGAATTACATGGTCTTGAGTTTGTACAAGCAGGCCGCCATTCTACCTTAAGGGTTTATATTGACCATGAGGATGGAATATCTGTTGATAATTGTGCGGATGCGAGTCGCCAAATTAGTGCGATTTTAGACGTCGAAGACCCAATTACAAATGAATATGATTTGGAAGTATCGTCTCCTGGTGTTGATCGTCCATTATTCAAACAAGATCATTACGAGAAGGCGCAAGGAGAGGAAGTACGTGTGCGTACTAAGCTTCCACAAGACGGTCGCCGTAATTTTAAAGGCGACTTAGTAGCAGTTAGCAGTGATATGATCACACTTAAAAGCGATGGCGAAGAGCACTTAATCATGCTTAGCAATATCGAACGTGCGAACATCATCGCAAAGTTTTAATTCGAGTGCGAAGGAATAGGGCAAGCGAGGCATTACCCATGGCAAAAGAGATATTATTGGTTGCTGAAGCCGTTTCCAATGAGAAAGCGGTTCCAAAAGAAAAGATTTTTGAAGCGTTAGAGTTCGCTCTAGCAACAGCGACAAAGAAAAAACACGATGGCGAAATTGAAGTACGTGTATCAATCGACCGTAAAACCGGTGATTACGACACGTTCCGTCGTTGGCAGATTGCAGAAGTTCAAGAAGATGGTTCTTTAGAAAACCCTTACAGCGAAATCACATTAGAAGCAGCTCAAGTTGAAGAACCTGACTTGCAACTGGGTGATTATGTTGAAGAACAGATTGAATCTATCAAATTCGACCGCATAACTACACAAATGGCAAAGCAAGTTATCGTACAAAAAGTACGTGAAGCTGAGCGCGCTTTAGTTGTAGAAGCTTATAAAGATCAAGAAGGCGAGCTAGTAACAGGTGTCGTTAAAAAAGCAACACGTGATGCAATCGTACTTGATTTAGGTAACAACGCAGAAGCGGTTATTTACCGTGACGATATGCTGCCACGTGAAAACTTCCGTCCAGGAGATCGTATCCGTGGTCTTCTTTACGAAGTTAAACCTGAAGCTCGCGGCGCACAGTTATTTGTAACGCGTTCAAAACCAGAAATGCTGATGGAATTATTCCGCATTGAGGTGCCAGAGATTGGCGAAGAAATGATTGAGCTTCGTGCTGCAGCACGCGATCCGGGTTCACGCGCTAAAATCGCCGTTAAATCTAACGACAAGCGTATTGACCCAGTAGGTGCGTGTGTTGGTATGCGTGGTGCACGTGTTCAAGCTGTATCATCAGAGCTTGGTGGCGAGCGTGTTGATATCGTACTTTACGATGACAACCCAGCGCAGTTTGTTATTAACGCAATGGCACCGGCTGAAGTAGCTTCAATCGTAATGGATGAAGACACTCATTCAATGGATATCGCTGTAGAAGCTGATAACCTAGCACAAGCAATTGGTCGCAATGGTCAAAATGTTCGTTTAGCAAGCCAATTAACTGGCTGGGAACTAAACGTAATGACTGTTGAAGACATGCGCGCTAAAAACGAAGCAGAGTCAGATAAGTTAATTAACTTATTTACTGAAAACTTAGATATTGATGATGAATTTGCATCATTACTTATCAACGAAGGTTTCTCAACACTTGAAGAAGTAGCATATGTGCCGGCTTCTGAGTTTTTAGAAATCGACGGCCTAGATGAAGAAACGGTTGATTTACTGCGCTCACGTGCAAAAGATGCATTAACCACTAAAGCGCTTAAAACGGAAGAAAGCTTAGAAGGTGTAGAGCCTGCTGAAGACTTACTTGCGCTTGAAGGCTTAGAGCGTCATCTAGCATTTGTTATGGCAAGCAAGGGTGTAATTACACTTGAAGACTTAGCTGAGCAAGGTATTGATGAATTGGTAGATATTACAGAGCTAACACCTGAAAAAGCAGGTGAGCTAATTATGGCTGCACGTAATATTTGTTGGTTCGCAGACGAGTAATTTATTAACGGAGGTATTACACACTATGGCAGAAGTAAATGTTGAAAAACTAGCCGGCGATATAGGTACAACTGTTGATAAATTGCTTCAGCAATTTTCACAAGCGGGTATCACTAAAAAAGCAGGTGATAATGTAACTGAAGCTGAAAAAGCACAGTTACTTGATCACTTAAGCAAATCGCACGGTGGTACTGGTTCAGATGGCCCAGCACGTATGACTTTACAACGTAAGAGCAAAAGCACATTAAGTGTAACGGGCTCTACGGGTAAGGCAAAAGCTGTTCAAGTTGAAGTTCGCAAAACACGTACTTACGTGAAAAAGAGCGCAATGGAGCAAGAGCAAGAACAGCAACGTCTAGCCGCTGAAGAAAAAGCGCGTATCGAAGAGCAGCAAAAAGCTGCACAAGAAGCCGCTGAATTAAAAGCGAAACAAGAGGCAGAACGTAAAGCAAAAGAAGACGCTGATCGTAAAGCCAAAGAAGAAGCTAAACGCAAAGCAGATGCAGAGCGTAAAGCTAAACAACAGCAGATGACCCCAGAGCAAAGTGCTAAGTCTGAGAAAGATCGCATCGAAGCTGAGCGTCTGCAGAAAGAAGCAGAAGAGGCCGCATTGAAGAAAGCTGAAGAAGAAGCGAAACGTCAAGCAGAAGAGGCAAGAAAGCTAGCTGAAGAAAATGAAGCTCGCTGGAAAAAAGAAGAAGAAGAACGTAAGAAACGCGAAGAAACCGCGGATCACCATCTTACGACTTCTACTTATGCACGTGAGGCAGAAGATGTTGCCGATGCACGTGATGAGCAAGGTTCACGCCGCGCGAAGAAAAAGAAAAAAGCCCCAGCAAAAGATAAATTTGCAGGCGCTAAAGGCCGTAAAGGCAAGCTAAAAGCACCTACATCATTGCAACATGGTTTCCAAAAACCAACTGCCGATGTTAAAAATGAAGTGCGTATTAGCGAAACAATTACAGTAGCTGAGCTTGCATCGCGCATGGCTGTTAAAGGCGCTGAAGTTGTTAAAACAATGATGAAAATGGGTGACATGGTTACCATTAACCAAGTGATTGACCAAGAAACAGCACAACTTGTTGCTGAAGAAATGGGTCACAAAGTTATCATCGTTAAAGAAAACGAATTAGAGCAAACAGTACTAAATGACCGTCATGAAGATGGTAAGTCTGAGCCGCGAGCGCCAGTAGTAACTGTAATGGGTCACGTTGACCATGGTAAAACATCAACGCTTGATTACATTCGTTCAGCTAAAGTTGCATCAGGCGAAGCCGGTGGTATTACACAGCACATTGGTGCATACCACGTTGAAACTAACGGCAACATGATCACTTTCTTAGATACACCAGGTCACGCCGCGTTTACATCAATGCGTGCACGTGGTGCTAAAGCGACAGATATTGTAATCCTAGTGGTTGCAGCAGACGATGGTGTAATGCCACAAACTAAAGAAGCGGTACAGCATGCTCGCGCAGCTGGCGTTCCTTTAATTATTGCTGTAAACAAAATGGATAAAGAAGGCGCAGATCCAGATCGCGTTAAAAACGAGCTAGCTCAGCTAGACGTTATCCCAGAAGATTGGGGCGGCGATACGCAGTACGTTCATATCTCAGCTAAAACAGGCTTAGGTATTGATGACTTACTAGAAGCTGTTCTTATGCAATCTGAGCTTTTAGAGCTTCGTGCTCCATCAGAAGGCATGGCAGCAGGTGTTGTAATTGAATCTCGTCTTGATAAAGGGCGTGGTCCGGTTGCTTCTATCTTAGTTCAATCAGGTACCCTTAACCAAGGTGATATCGTACTGTGTGGTCTTGAATACGGCCGTGTTCGTGCAATGAAAGACGAAAACGGTAAAGACATTAAATCAGCAGGTCCTTCTATTCCAGTTGAAATTTTAGGTCTCTCTGGTATTCCGGCTGCAGGTGATGAAGCGACTGTTGTTAAAGATGAGCGTAAAGCGCGTGAAGTTGCTTTATACCGTCAAGGTAAATTCCGCGACGTTAAATTGGCTCGTCAGCAAAAAGCGAAGCTTGAAAACATGTTTACTAACATGGCTGAAGGCGATGTATCAGAAGTTAACGTGGTACTTAAAGCAGACGTTCAAGGTTCAATCGAAGCAATTTCAGACTCACTAACTAAGCTTTCTACTGATGAAGTAAAAGTGAAGATTGTTGGTTCTGGCGTAGGTGGTATCACCGAAACTGATGCAACACTTGCTGCTGCATCTAACGCAATCGTAGTTGGCTTCAACGTTCGTGCCGATGCATCTGCACGTAAAGTGATTGATACTGAAAACTTAGACCTTCGCTACTACAGCGTAATCTATGCGCTAATCGAAGAAGTTAAGCAAGCCATGTCTGGTATGCTTGCTCCTGAGTTTAAGCAAGAGATTATTGGTCTTGCTGAAGTACGTGACGTGTTTAAGTCTCCAAAAATTGGCGCAATTGCTGGTTGTATGGTTACTGAAGGTACTATTAAACGCAGCGCACCAATTCGTGTACTACGTGATAACGTGGTTATTTACGAAGGTGAGCTTGAGTCACTACGTCGCTTTAAAGATGACGTTCAAGATGTTCGTAACGGCATGGAATGTGGTATCGGCGTTAAGAACTACAACGATGTTCGCGTTGGTGACCAAATCGAAGTATTCGAAACAGTTGAAGTACAACGTACACTTTAATTGCTCGTAAACTAAGATTGTAAATGGGGGCTTTGCCCCCATTTCTGTATCCATTATTTAATTAACTTATTATTTTAATTCAGTAAGTTATGATTTTAGGAAAACAATCATGAGAGAATTTTCTCGCACTGATCGTGTTGCTCAGCAAATTCAAAAGGAAATTGCTGTAATTTTACAACGCGAAATTAAAGATCCGCGCTTAGGCATGGTGACAGTGTCTGCGGTAGAAGTATCGCGCGATTTATCTTACGCAAAAGTTTTTATTACGGTGTTTAATACCGAAGATGAAAACAAAGCAAAAGAAAGCGCAAAAATACTTAACGAAGCAACGGGCTATATCCGCTCGTTACTGGGTAAGCGTATTCGTGCTCGTATAATGCCTGAGCTTAAATTTGTAGTAGATAACTCACTAATGGAAGGGATGCGTATCTCTAACTTAGTGGACTCGGTTATTCGCGAAGATAACGCTAAACATGTTGATGATGAAACTGATAGCGAAGAAGGCACTAAAGACTAATGGCAAGACGCAGTAAAGGCCGTCCGATTGATGGTATTTTGTTGTTAAACAAACCTCAAGGCATTTCATCGAACAAAGCCCTACAGCAAGCTAAAGGTATTTATTTTGCCCAAAAAGCTGGCCATACCGGTGCGCTAGACCCACTGGCCACTGGCATGCTGCCTATTTGCTTTGGTGAAGCGACTAAGTTTACCCAATTTTTGCTCGATACAGATAAAACTTATGTGGTAAGAGCAAAGCTAGGTGAGCGCACAACTACCTCTGATTCAGATGGCGAAGTGGTTGAAACCCGTGATGTAAACGTTACCACTGAACAGTTAGCCGCAGAAATTGAAAAGTTTTTAGGCGAGTCAGATCAGTATCCATCAATGTACTCAGCGCTTAAATATGAAGGTAAGCCTTTATATAAATACGCGCGTGAGGGCATTGAAGTACCGCGTAAATGCCGAAAAATAAACGTGTTTAGCTTAACGCTTGATGAGTTTGATGAAGCAAATAACGAAGTACAAATGACCGCCCATGTATCTAAAGGGACGTACATTCGTACTATTGTTGATGATTTAGGCGAAAACCTAGGCTGTGGCGCACATGTTATTATGCTGCATCGCTCAGCGGTTGGCCATTACCCTAAAGATAAAATGGTATCGCTTGAGCACCTTGAAACCTTGTTAGCTAAGGCTAAAGAAGAAGAGGTTGCCCCTTCTACATACCTTGATGAATTACTATTGCCAATGGATAGTGCATTGGTTGATTTACCCGTTGTAGAAATTAGCAAAGAGCAGGGCGTTTCGTTTAGCCATGGCCAAGCAGTCGTACTAGGCACTGATTTACCCGAAGGGGCAATTAAAGTCCTGGCCGATGGTGTGTTTATTGGTACCGGTGAGCGCAACCCTGACGGGCATTTAAAATCAAAGCGTGGCTTGTCTAATCAGCAACCCGAGTAAACTTTAACTTGTAGTTATTCTCATAGTTGGTAGAATACGCCCGCTTAATCGTTTTGGCTGAATTAGTGATCGGCTAAAGCACCTATTAAATTTAACTTTTGGAGTTATTATGTCACTAAGCAATCAAGAAAAAATCGATATCATTGCTAAATTTGCACGTGCTGAAGGCGACACTGGTTCACCTGAAGTACAAGTAGCTTTACTTACTTTTGATATCAACAAGCTTCAAGGTCACTTTGCTGACCACAAGCATGACTTCCACTCACGTCGTGGTCTGCTTCGTAAAGTAAGTACTCGCCGTAAATTGCTTGATTACCTTAAAGGTAAAGATATCTCGCGTTATACTGCGTTAATCCAAGAGCTTGGCCTACGTCGCTAAGAACTTGATTACGAGAAAAGGAGCTTTATAGCTCCTTTTTTTGTGCCTAAATTTAACGCTTCACACTCCATCGTTAACTTAATCTCCCTTTAATATAAATAACACCAACCTTGTGCTAGCACTTAGCAATTAAGCGTAGGCGACGCTTGCAACAACTGCGTTAAAATTATCTTTAAGAACAATTTAATAGCGAATTATTCACCTAGCTATCTAAAGGTTTTTAATAGCTAAAAATTACACGCTTAATTAAACGCCTTTCTATAAAACAATTAAAAAATAATGTGGCAAAAGCGATTACGTTTTATCTTTGGGTAGGCTCGCAATTTTACGTCGCTTTGGTATATACTATGCGCGTAGATAAATAGGTTATCTGCAGTCATTAAAAATTTTGCCAATTGTAGTACTTAATTGATTTCCAACTGAATACAATTATGTACTGTAATTGGCCCTTTTAATGACACTTATTAATGAAATATAAAAACATTTAAGGAATATTTTAAGTGCAAGCAATTATTAAAGAATTTCAACTAGGTCAACACACAGTTACCCTAGAAACAGGTGCAATCGCACGTCAAGCAGACGGCGCAGTATTAGCAAGCATCGGTGACACGTCAGTATTAGTTACTGTCGTTGGTAAGCGTGAAGCTCAACCTGGTCAAGACTTTTTCCCACTAACAGTTAACTACCAAGAGCGTATGTACGCTGCTGGTCGTATCCCGGGTGGTTTCTTAAAGCGTGAAGGTCGTCCTAACGATGGCGAAACACTTATTGCACGTCTTATTGACCGTCCAATTCGTCCACTTTTCCCAAATGGTTTCGTAAACGAAGTACAAGTTATTGCAACCGTTGTATCTGTAAACCCTGAAATCCAACCAGATATGGTTGCGATGATTGGTACATCAGCAGCACTTGCTATCTCTGGTATCCCATTTAGCGGCCCAATTGGTGCGTCACGCGTTGGTTACATCAACGGTGAGTACGTACTTAACCCAACACTAAAAGAGCTTGAAGAAAGCCAACTTGATTTAGTTGTAGCGGGTACTGATAACGCAGTACTAATGGTTGAATCAGAAGCTGACGTACTAGCTGAAGACGTAATGCTAGGTGCGGTTGTATACGGCCATGAGCAATCTCAAGCTATTATCAACGCAATTAACGAATTTAAAGCAGAAGCGGGCAAGCCTACATGGGATTGGTCTGCACCTGAGAAAAACGTATCGCTTGAAGAAAAAGTAGCTGAACTTGCTGCTGATAAAGTAGGTGAAGCTTACCGTATTACCGATAAAGTAGCGCGTAAAGAAGCATTAACTGCAGCAAAAGACGCTGTAATTGAAGCGCTTACAAGCGAGCTTGCTGAAGATGAAACACTTGATAAGCAAGAAGTAGGTAAAGTATTTGGTTCTTTAGAGAAGAAAATTGTACGTGGCCGCATCACTGCTGGTGAAAAACGTATCGATGGTCGCGAACCAGACATGATCCGTGCACTAGACGTAATGACAGGTGTATTACCACGTACTCACGGTTCTGCAATTTTTACTCGTGGTGAAACTCAAGCATTAGTTACAGCTACACTTGGTACAGAACGTGATTCACAGTTAATCGATGATTTAACGGGTACTCACAAAAACCACTTCATGCTTAACTACAACTTCCCTCCATTCTGTGTAGGTGAAACTGGTTTTGTAGGTTCTCCTAAGCGTCGTGAAATTGGTCACGGTAACCTAGCTAAGCGTGGTATTTCTGCTGTAATGCCTACACTTACTGAGTTCCCTTACTCAATTCGTGTTGTATCTGAAATCACTGAATCTAACGGTTCGTCTTCAATGGCATCTGTTTGTGGTACGTCACTAGCACTTATGAACGCGGGTGTACCAATTAAAGCGTCTGTTGCGGGTATCGCGATGGGTCTTGTGAAAGAAGATGAGAAGTTTGTTGTTCTTTCAGATATCTTAGGTGATGAAGATCACTTAGGTGACATGGACTTTAAAGTAGCAGGTACTACTAACGGTATCACTGCACTACAAATGGATATCAAGATTGAAGGTATCACACAAGAAATCATGCAAATTGCGCTTAAACAAGCAAAAGCTGCACGTTTACACATTTTAGGTGTGATGGATGAAGCGATTTCTGCTCCTTCTGAAGAATTATCAATGTTTGCTCCTCGCATCTACACTATGCAAATTCCTGCTAAGAAGATTGCTGAAGTAATTGGTAAAGGTGGCGCTACAATCCGTCAACTTACTGAAGAGACAGGCACAACAATTGAAATTGAAGACGACGGTACAATTAAGATTGCTGCAACAGACGGTGAAAGCGCGCAAAACGCAATTACACGTATTGAGCAATTAACAGCAGAACTAGAAGTAGGTACTATCTACACTGGTAAAGTTGTACGTATTGTTGACTTTGGTGCGTTTGTAAACATTCTTCCTGGTAAAGATGGCCTAGTGCATATTTCTCAAATCAGCACAGAGCGTGTTAACAACGTAACTGACCACTTAAGTGAAGGTCAAGAAGTTAAAGTTAAAGTACTAGAAGTAGACCGCCAAGGCCGTGTACGTCTAAGCATTAAAGAAGCAATGGAATCAGCAGCACCTGCAGCTGATGAGTCGAAAGACGCATAATTGCTAAACTTTAACCCGTTAATATACGCGGGATAATAAAAAAGGGGCTGTTTAGCCCCTTTTTTTATGCTTTAATGAAACCTTATTAGACAAGGTCTGTCTTATTTTTATTGCGATATATCTTGGTATTAAGGATTTTAATGATACTCAAACATTTAGCTTTGGCATCTTTTGCTATTTTGTCTTTAAGCGCTTGCCAAACCACGACTGAATCAAAACCTACGCCGATTGTTAATGTGCCTTTTACTGCACCCCTTGCATCTGACTTTAGAAGTGAAATTGCGATTGCACGTTACTCTGAGCTATTAAATAGAGCCGATTTAAGTACCGAGCAACAAGCTAAGCTTTACTATGACCGTGGGGTATTATTTGATAGCTTAGGAATGACCACGTTATCGCGCATTGATTTTAACCGCGCTATAAAACTAAAGCCTGATTTAGCTGAGGTGTATAACTTTTTAGGTATTCAGCACACTTTAATGCAGCAATACGAAAAAGCGTATGAGTTTTTTGACTCAGCCCTTGAGCTTAATGAAGAGCATGAATACGCTTATTTAAACCGTGGCATTGCACTGTATTATGGTGAAAGAGCAAACCTAGCGCAAAGTGACTTTGATGAGTTTTTAGCACGTTCACCAAACGATCCTTATCGTGTGTTATGGCTTTACCTTGCACAATCACAAGAGGATAAACAACAAGCATTAGCGGCTCTTAAAACAAATGCTGCAGCCCTTGATGAATCGCAATGGGCGTATCAGTTAATTTCGCTTTATACCGGCGATATGAGTGAGCATACGTTTTTATCGGGTATTAGCGAGGGCGTTAAGTCAGAGCAAGAATACGCACAGCGCTTGTGCGAGGCGTACTTTTATTTAGCCAAAATGCACCAAGCAGCCGGGGAGCAGTTTTTAGCTGCTGATTACTTTAGGTTGGCATTATCCACTAATGTGCATGAGTTTATTGAATACAAATATGCACGTTTAGAGCTTGAGCTTATGGCTGGTGCAGACGCTAGTTAAATACCCGTGTTATCTGATTGGTTTGCTATTTAGCCTGTTTATTGCAGGCTCTAGCAACCAGTTAAGCAGCATTAGCTTTTGGCATGTACTTCACGCTCAGGCTAATCCGCTGCAAAGTTATTGGCAATTTCCCCGTTACTTTTCAAATAATATTGCGCATCTTCCCGAGCTGACATTAGGCTTTTTAGCGCGTAAAAATATCCCATCAGCCCAGTACAATTATTCTTTAAAACTGATTAATGCAAGCAAAAACGAACAAGCAAAGTTATTTTGGCTACAAAGTATTGAGCATGTTGGGCATAACAAGCGCCAACAACTCGCGCATGCTCTTTTAAAGCAAGGTCGCTGGAATGACCTTCAACTATTGTTAACCCAAAACTTACTGCCTAAAGGCGCGGCATTTAACCATTTAGCGCTGCACAAAGGGAGTGACTATGAGCAAGTTTCGCCTTCCTTTTTACATCAACTTGGTTTTGCAGCGTTAAATACACGCCCGCCGATTAACAATAGCTGTAGTTACAATGTGCTGCTATTGGGTGTAAATAGAGAAGCCTTGTTTAAGTTATCAAGTTTTGCCGCGCAGTATAATAAAAAACCTGAGCCGCAAAGCGGGGCGTATTGCTTAAGTAAACCGGTTTACGCTGGGGGCGCAATTGACTGCGCTACCACCTCGGGCATGGCTAATTGCCTATGGCAAAACGCGCACTTAAAAGCGCAGTCTACTAACGGCTATGACTACACTGTAATTATGGGTACGAGCGGCAGCGCCAATGTAACAGGTAAAAAAATGCAGCTAAGTACCCAAGCAAACTATAATGTATTTTTGCATGAGCTAATGCACTTTAGTGGTTTTGAAGATGAATATACGCTACCTATTTCTAAACAGCGTTGGTTGTGTAAACGCCAAGGATACGTGGCCCCAAATTTATATATTTCGCAAGGTGAGGCTGCGCCAAATGGATGGCACAAAAGCTTAAGTTGCCAGCAAGGCGGCGTGGCATATAAGCCAGCTAAGCAATGGTCAATTATGCAGTATCAACAACTCGGTTTATCAAAGCGGTACAGGGCTTTGTGGGTTGATCAAATCAATGCTGCTAAAACCGCTCAGCTTGATTAAATTTAAATCGATTAGGCTTGCTATCTATAGACAAAATGGCCGTTTATAAGTATAACTGTACGTATTAATGTCGTTTAAAAACAGACAGTAAAAGCATCTTTTCGTGATGTATAAAACGTAAGGATAAACTTATGATTATAAAAGGCCCTACATTATGACTTTGCTCTGGATACCTTTGTTATCCTTAATTGGCAGTGTTATTTCTTCATGCACCGGCAAACTATCCCGTACGCAAGCTGCAGCTGTCACTGTACTTGCCCCTTTAGCAGCATTAGGTATTACGCTATACCACACCCCCGCTATTTTAGCAGGTGAAACGATTCGTTATGCTGTAACGTGGATCCCCGCTGTTGGACTGGACTTATCATTTCGTCTTGATGGCTTGAGCTTACTGTTTATGTTTATGATTTTAGGCATAGGCATACTGGTAATTACCTACGCACGTTATTATCTGAGTAAAAACGACTCCTTAGCTAAGCTGTATAGTTACTTATTGTTGTTTATGACCGCAATGCTGGGCATTGTTATGTCTAACAATGTTATTCAGCTTTGGCTGTTTTGGGAACTGACCAGCATTAGCTCGTTTTTATTAATTAGCTATTGGTGGCATAAAACAGAAGCACGAAAGGGCGCTCGTATGGCGCTAGCTGTTACTGGTGCCGGTGGCTTAGCATTGCTGGCAGGTTTAATGTTAGTGGCCGATATAGTTGGCAGTTACGACCTAGATGTAATTTTAGCTAGCAAGGCAATTGTTCAATCACATGATTTATACGAAATAGCACTGGTATTAGTTTTGCTAGGTGCATTTACTAAATCGGCACAGTTTCCATTTCATTTTTGGCTACCTCACGCTATGGCAGCCCCAACACCTGTTAGTGCGTATTTACACTCTGCGACTATGGTAAAAGCAGGTATATTTTTATTAGCGCGTTTTCACCCAGTGCTTTCTGGTACAGATACTTGGTTTTTACTGGTTGGTTTAACCGGTTTAACAACGCTTTTGTTTGGCGCTTATATCGCCTTATTTAAACACGATTTAAAAGGCCTGTTAGCGTACTCAACCATTAGCCATTTAGGGTTAATTACCCTGTTATTGGGCCTAGATACTGAGCTCTCTACTGTGGCGGCAATATTCCATATTATTAATCATGCCACGTTTAAAGCCTCGCTATTTATGGCTGCAGGTATAATTGACCATGAAACCGGCACTCGTGATATGCGTAAGCTTAATGGTATGTGGCGGTATTTACCTTATACGGCCACACTTGCCATGGTTGCGGCTGCTTCAATGGCGGGTGTACCATTGCTTAATGGCTTTTTATCTAAAGAAATGTTTTTTGCCGAAACCTTACATCAGCAAGTGCTTGGCTCTATGTCGTGGTTAATCCCGGTGTTAGCCACTATTGCAGGGGCGTTATCGGTGGCTTATTCGTCGCGTTTTATTCACGATGTATTTTTTAATGGCGAGCCAATTGATTTACCACGCCAGCCGCATGAGGCTCCGCGTTATATGCGACTCCCTATTGAAGTATTGGTTGTGCTGTGTGTGCTGGTTGGTTTGTTCCCGCATTTTTCAGTCGATGGCATTTTATCTGCTGCGTCTTTGGCTGTACTTGGTCAAAAGGTACCAGAGTACGAACTGGCTATATGGCATGGTTTTAACTTACCGCTATTAATGAGCGCCATGGCGGTAGTGGGTGGTTTGTTTATTTATATAAATCGTAAATACCTATTTCAATTTCAAGCATCATTACCGCCACTTAATGCTAAAAAAACCTTTGAGCTAATTGTGCTTAAGGTTATTAATTGGTGCCAAAGCAGGGTAAACACTATCGAAAACGGCTCATTACAACGCTACATTTTTGTAATGCTGGCGGTGGTATTGTTATGTGCCGGTTGGCCATTATTTGAAATGCAACAATTAGCGGGAAGTATGCCGCGTATTCCGGTTGATGTGCATAACGCAATAGGTGCAGGCCTACTGATTATAGGTGCTTTTGCTACCGTTATTTGGCATCGCTCACGCGTAGTTGCGTTACTAATGATTTCTATTGTAGGACTCATGGTGTCGGTGGCGTTTACGCGTTTTTCTGCGCCCGACTTAGCGCTTACGCAATTAACGGTAGAAGTCGCAACCGTTATTTTATTAATGTTGGCGTTGTTTTTCTTACCACAACATACGCCTAAAGAGTCTAGCTCATTACGAGTACTCAGAGATTTAGGGATAGCCTCAACTTTAGGTGTTGTGGTGGCAAGTATATGTTATGCATTACTTACACGGCCACTCGAATCGATATCAGATTTTTTCATAGCCAATGCCAAAACAGGAGGTGGCGGTACCAATGTAGTGAACGTTATTTTGGTTGATTTTAGGGGGTTTGACACCCTAGGCGAAATAACCGTATTAGGTATTGCAGCGTTGGGTATATTTAAAGTGCTTTCTCGCATTCCATTGTTCATGCCAGCAAGTGATGGTGAAGGGCGCCCATGGGCACGCGAGCGCCACCCTATACTACTTGCCAGTATTTCGCATAGCTTATTACCGCTTGCATTATTAGTATCGGCTTATATTTTCTTACGTGGTCATAACTTACCTGGCGGTGGCTTTATTGCAGGGTTAGTAACATCAATTGCCTTTATATTGCAGTACATGGCTCATGGCTCAGCTTGGATTAGCGAGCGCTTTGCAGTCAACTACCGGAAAATTATTGCATCAGGTATCGGTATTGCCTTGTTTACTGGAGTCGGTAGCTGGTTCTTTGAACGGCCGTTTTTAACTACGTGGTTTGATTATTTCGATATCCCATTTATTGGCAAAACAGAACTTGCAAGCGCAATTGTGTTTGATTTAGGCGTTTATTTAACAGTGGTTGGAGCCACGTTAATGATATTAGCAAGCCTTGGCAACATGACAGCAGATACCCAGAAAAAAGAGGTAAATATTTAATGGAGCTATTGTACGCATCTTGCGTTGGTGTATTAGTTAGTTGTGGTGTGTTTTTACTGCTAAGGGCCCGTACGTTTCCGGTAGTGCTTGGCCTTACTATGATTTCCTATGCCGTTAACTTATTTTTGTTTTCTGCGGGTCGCTTAACCATAAATAAAGCGGTTGTGCTTGGTACAGGGGCTGAATATGCCGACCCTTTACCTCAAGCACTAGTACTTACTGCAATAGTGATAGGGTTTGCAATGACTGCCTTTGTGGTTATTTTGGCTATACGTGGTAGAGCCGATTTAGGGAGCGATCATGTTGATGGGCAAATCATCAAAAGTGCAGCCGATAGCAAGGAGCAAAAATGATTCAACATTTAACCTCTTTGCCTATTTTATTACCTATGTTGGCAGCGGTAATATTGCTTTTGCCACCCTGTGGTAAAAGTTTACGTATTCGCCGTATTGCCTCATCAATTATGGCGGTGATCACATTTGTTGTTAGTGCATTGCTGTTAATCCATGTATATAACAGTGGTATCAACGTATACGCTATTGGTAATTGGTCTGCTCCTTTTGGCATAGTGCTTGTTGCCGATATGCTTTCTACTTTATTGGTTGCACTCACATCCTTTTTAGGAATGGGAGTCATTTTATATGGCTGTGCCGGCGATGATGCAAAAGGAAACTTTTTTCATCCATTAGCTCATTTTTTAATATTAGGTGTTAATGGGGCATTTTTAACGGGTGACTTATTTAATGTATTTGTATTTTTTGAGGTGCTGTTGATTGCCTCATACTCACTACTTATGCATGCCGGAGATAAACAAAATACCCGTGCAGCGCTCCAATATGTGATATTAAATTTGGTTGGCTCGAGCGTATTTTTAATTGGTTTAGGTATTTTATACGGCGTACTGGGTACATTAAACATCGCTGATATGACGCAAAAAGTAGCCCTGTTAACGGGCGATGATGTCTATTTGGCGAAGGCCGGCGGCTTACTGCTGTTAGTTGTATTTGCTTTAAAAGCCGCATTGCTCCCTTTGCACTTGTGGCTACCAAATACTTATGCCAGTGCAAAGCCTGTGGTTGCCGCTTTATTTGCTATTATGACCAAGGTGGGTGTATACGCCATGTTGCGCGTTTATACCGTTATTTTTGGTGAGCAAGCCGGTGAGCTTGAACATATGGCGCAATCGTGGTTATGGGGCTTAGCCATTGCGACTATAGTGGTTGGTGCAATTGGCGTAATGGCTGCGCAAGATTTACGTAAGTTAACGGCAAATTTAGTTGTTGTATCAGTAGGGACGTTAGTCGCTCTAATTGCACTGCAAAACGTCACTGCAACAGCTGCACTGCTTTATTATTTAGTACACTCCACATTAGTCAGCGCTGCACTATTTTTATTAGCTGATTTAATTGCCACACAAAGGGGCAAAGTAGGGGATAGACTGGTTGCCGGACGAGCCGTAAACCAACCTTACTTATTAGGAGCATGCTTTGTAATTGCTGCATTAACCGTAGTAGGTATGCCGCCGCTATCGGGGTTTGTTGGAAAAGTTTGGATCCTCAAAACAACCTTAAATAGCGAGCAAGCCTTACTATTTTGGCCTGTCTATTTAATTGCTAGTTTTGTTTTATTAGTTGCACTTTCTCGTGCTGGTACAAGTATGTTTTGGGAAAGAAAAGGCAATAAAACAGAAAGCGCCGAGGGCGAAAATGCTCACCCATTACAAGTGATGATAATTGTAGGGCTACTTGCGTGCTCACCTTTGTTAGTTGTTTTTGGCGGACCAATAAGTGAATACATGGTTAGTGCTGCTACGCAATTGCATGACATAAGTGGTGGCATTAATGCAGTTATGAAGGGAGGTGAGTAATGAGGTTACAAGCCCGTTATCGTTGGTTGCCAACGCCGTTTCGTAGTTTGTTTTTATTTTTAATTTGGTTGTTGCTTAATAATAGTGTATCCGCAGGGCATATAGTATTAGCTACGTTTTTTGCGATATTTATACCGCTATTAAGTGTTTCATTACGTGATCCGCAACCCTTAATACTAAAACCAGGTTTGGCACTAAAACAATTGCTCATTGTACTTTACGATATAGTGGTTGCTAATTTGCAGGTAGCCTTATTAATCATTGGCCCAGCTAAAAAGTTACGTCCTGCTTTTGTTAAAGTGCCTATAGATTTAATACACGATATGCCCATTACTATTCTTGCCAGTTGTGTATCTCTTACACCTGGTACAGTAAGTGCTGAGGTATATCCTATTCCTGAGTCACTAGATGAAGGCGAAAAGCCTAAACAGCGCTATTTACTTATACATGTGCTTGATTTAAAAGATGAAGAGGCACTTATTAAACAAATTAAACAGCGCTACGAAGCTCCCCTAAAGGAGATATTTCAATGTTAGATACTGTATTACTTATTGTATTTGCCATGATTGGTTTATCGTTACTGTTAAACCTATGGCGATTAATTATTGGCCCCTCAGTGCCTGATAGAGTTTTAGCCCTAGATACTATGTACATTAATGTTATCGCGTTAATTATTTTATACAGTATTAGTATGGGCACTGGTTTGTACTTTGAAGCCGCGTTATTAATCGCGATGCTTGGCTTTATAAGTACTGTTGCAGTTTGTAAGTATTTACTACGCGGCGACTTAATTGAATAGGATATTAAAATGATAAGCGAGTGGGTTGTATCAATATTACTACTTTTTGGTGGGCTATTTATTTTAATAGGGTCGCTGGGCTTAATTAAATTACCTGATTTTTACATGCGCTTACACGGCCCTACTAAAGCAACAACACTGGGTATGGCCAGCATATTAATTGCTGCAATGGTGTTTTTTGCAACGTCGGTGCACACCATAAGCGTAAAAGAGATTTTAATTACCGTGTTTTTATTAATTACTGCCCCTATTAGTGGGTATATGTTAATAAAATCAGCGATTCATCATAAGCTTAAAGCAAAAGAAGGCACAAAAGGGCTCGATAACGTAGAAGACGATTAGCCCCTGTGCACTGATAAAAAGGCCAAATAAACATGTTTTATTTGGCCTTTTTAGTATGGGTTTAAACATTTACAAACTATTTTATACCCGTTCGCTTAATTAAGTGATTTATTCTGAAGCTGGTAAAACGTGTTGATAATTTAGTAAAAAAATTAGCTATTTAGTTGTTCTGAATGAGCATTTTTTAACGTAAGTAACGGCCCGTTTAGCCCCGCAAAATGAGTAAGTATTATTGCGGATTGGTATTAATAATGTGAGTATGGTCTTACTTTTTATATTTAAGGATATGACAATGGCTAAGGCACTATTACTTTCGTTACTTATATTTTCTGGCAGCGTATTGGCTGACGAGGCAACTAAGCAGCAAAAAATAGATGAGCTGATAAACGTGATGAACATGGATGCTATGGTTGACTCTATGTACGGGCAAGTTGAAGGCATGATGAAAAACATGTCTGCACAAATGGGTGTTAAGCCCTCTGAGCAAGCTATTTTTGATAAATACTACGCAGATATGACCAACGTACTTAAAACCGAAATGAGCTGGAAAAAAATGCAGCCGATGATGGTTAACGTTTACGACAAACATTTTAACGAGCAAGAAATTGCCGACATGTTGGCGTTTTATAAAACTGAAACAGGGCAAAAAATTCTCCAAAAAATGCCCGTAGTAATGCAAGAGTCTATGCAAATGTCGCAAAGCTTAGTGCAAGATGCAATGCCAAAAATTCAGCAAATAGCCGGTGAACTAAGTGAAGAGCTAAAAGCCTCTCGCCAACAAGAAAATTAATCTCTCTGCCTCTTTTTAAGCGCGCTCATTAGCGCGCTTTTATTTTATCAGCTCCAGTAAATTTAAATTATGCTTTAATGCTCTCCTCTATTGACCTGTGTGTCACACATAGGTTTACAATTGAGCTCTAAAATCTAAGGGGGCTAAATTATGTATGTTAAGCAATTAGCGAAGTTAATGGGTGTAACGCCTGATACAGTTCGTCATTACACACGAATAGGACTTTTAACGCCCATACGTAGCCAAAGTAATGGTTATCAACAATATACAAAAGCAGACCGCCAACGTTTACAGTTTATTATAAGCGCCCGAAAGCTCGGGTTTTCCCTAAAAGATATACAGCATATCATTGGCGAGTCAGAACAAGGGCATTGCCCATGCCCACTTACACGGCAAATTATTGCAAAACGTTTAGAAGAAACCGAAGCCTTGTTTCAAGAAACCCTTAAATTACGAGTGCGTATGCAAGCGGCGTTAAAGCAGTGGGAAACATCGGCAGATGGCGCTGTTGCAAGTGATGTGTGTAGCTTAATAGAGACGTTTGTTGACCCACTTGTTGAGCCAAACAAAAGCGGAGATGTGCAATGAGTAGCAGTAAAACAACAGAGCAAAACTTTATTATTGAAGGTGCTAATTGTGGCAGTTGTGTAGCCAAAATAGAAAAAGCCCTCAATAGTGTGCAAGGCGCAAACAATGTCGAAATGAACTTTGCAGATCGCACGGTACGAGTAGAGGGCAGCGCGCAGCAAAGCACATTAATTAGCGCCGTTGAAAATATAGGTTACGGCGCAAAACCTATGGATAACACATCAGAGCAAGATGCGCTTGATGAAAAAGCCAAGTCAGACGAGGCACATTACAAAAAGCTAATGCGCAACATGATGCTGGCTTTAGGTGTGGGCGTACCGCTTATGATTTATGGGCTTATTTTTGATATGAGCGTAACAACCACTAACCAGCGAATTGCATGGGGTGTGGTCGGTATTATCACGTTTGTCGTTATGGCTGTAGCAGGTAAGCAATTTTATAAAGGTGCTTGGCAGTCATTTAAAAATCATGGGGCTAACATGGATACGCTTATTGCTTTGGGAACGGGCACTGCGTGGTTATATTCAATGTTTGTTGTACTTGCGCCTAGCTTACTACCTGAGGTTGCAAGGCACGTTTATTTTGAAGCTTCTTCAATGATAATCGGGTTAATTAGTTTAGGCTTGGCTTTTGAAGTGAAAGCGCGTGGGCGTACTTCGCAGGCTATTAAGCGTTTAATTGGCTTACAGGCAAAAACAGCCCGTGTAATACGCGATGGCGCAGAGCAAGATATAGACATTAGTGATGTGCAAAAGGGCGACCATGTAAGGGTACGCCCAGGCGAAAAAATCCCGGTAGATGGTGATGTGCTCGAAGGTAGCAGCAGATTAGATGAATCTATGCTCACGGGTGAGCCTATGCCAGTGAGTAAACAAGCTGGCGATAAAGTGGTTGCTGGCAGCATTAATAAAAGTGGTACATTATTATTTGAAGCCACACATATAGGGCAAGAAACAACCCTTGCCAATATCATTAATATGGTAAAACGCGCGCAAAACTCTAAGCCTTCAATAGGGCGATTAGCCGATGTTATATCGGGCATTTTTGTGCCCACAGTAATGATAATTGCGATACTAGCAGCCCTTGCATGGTTGAATTTTGGCCCAGCCCCTTCAATTGCTTATGCAGTGGTAGCGTTAACCACCGTGCTGATTATTGCATGCCCGTGTGCGCTGGGTTTAGCAACGCCTATGTCGGTAATGGTGGGGATAGGTAAAGCCGCCGAGTTTGGCATATTAATTCGCAATGGCGAGTCACTGCAAACGACCTCTAAAATTACTACCATGATTTTAGATAAAACCGGCACCATCACCCAAGGTGCACCACAGGTAACAGATGTTGTAACGTTTAATAACGTAGATGAAAATAACGTAATGCAATTAGTTGCAAGCCTCGAGAGTAGCTCTGAGCACCCACTTGCGGAGGCGATTACACAGTACGCTAAAAAACAAAGCGTAACCTTGAGTAAAGTTACCGACTTTGATGCGATTACCGGTAAAGGTGTAAGTGGAACGGTGAATGAGCAAACACTGTTATTTGGCAATAAAGCGCTTATGGATAAATACGAGATTGCAGTCGATAACGCCACAGAGCAAGCGCACACCTTTGCAAATGATGCAAAAACCCCGATGTACTTTGCCTGTAATAACCAACTTATGGCCTTAATTGCGGTGGCGGACCCGCTGAAAGAAGACTCATTACAGGCAATCAAGCGCCTGCAAAATGAAGGTATTCATCTAGTAATGCTCACTGGCGATAATAAAGCGACCGCACACGCTGTGGCTAAAAAAGTCGGTATTGATGATTTTATCGCAGAAGTGTTGCCAGAGGATAAAGTAAACGAAGTCACTAAACGTCAACAGCAAGGCGAAATTGTAGGTATGACGGGTGATGGGATCAATGATGCCCCCGCGCTTGCTAAAGCAGATGTCGGTTTTGCAATTGGCACAGGTACAGATGTAGCCATAGAAAGCGCCGATATTACCTTAATGCGTGGCTCACTGCATGGCCTTGCCGATGCTATTGCCATTAGCAGCGCAACAATTAAAAACATTAAACAAAACTTGTTTGGTGCCTTTATTTATAACGTTGCGGGCATTCCTATTGCAGCCGGTGTGTTGTATCCGTTTATTGGTGTACTACTAAACCCAGTAGTGGCGGGCGCAGCTATGGCGCTTTCATCACTGACAGTAGTCACTAATGCTAATCGCTTACGTTTTTATAAACCCAATAAGCGCTAAGGAGTCGGTAATGTTAATGATAAATTTACTTGGTGCAGTATTAATAGTGGCCATTATTTATTGGTTTTGGCTTTATAAGCCAAAGCAAATACACAGTAATGATAATACGCAAACCATAGTGGTAGATAACGGCGTTTATCAACCAAGTCATATAAAAGTGACGGCCAATAAAAAAGTAACACTTACATTTGATAGAAAAGACAGTGCACCGTGCGCCGAAACTATGGTGTTCCCGCAGCTTGATGTAAGTGAAAGCCTTGCAATGGGAGATAATAAAATCACTTTGCCTGCACTTCAAGCAGGTGAGTACGACTTTCATTGCCAAATGAAAATGTATAAAGGTAAGTTAATCGCTGAGTAACCAGTGAGTTGGTGAAATAACATTAATACGGCCTAACTTTATGTTGAGCTAAACAACGGGTTATGTCGTATTAGTGTTAATTAAGCACACTAGATTATTTAATGAATAACTTAAACCCTAAAAAATTACTAAACAGTAAGTGGACTGCCACTCCAGCTATCAACAAAGAAAAACACTTTATCATTGTAGAAGTAGAATACGATGAAGAGGGTAATGTAATAGAATGCATTACCGAGTCGGTATTTTCTAAAAATCAGTACTCAATACGCTGGCGAGATTTAAAAGACACACAAAAATGGCGTCAAGGCTGGAAGTAGTTAAATTGTTTTTATACTTTAAAAACGCCAATTTGTTATGCCCAACTAAATGCAATGCGCTCCCTTTTTAATCCCTGCCTTTTACTAAATTCGCCATTTGGCAACAAATGTCTGTTTTTTACAGGCTTGCCATGCTTTTAAAAAATAAACGCTAAATATTTTTTAAATATCAATATATTTCAATTGGTTATGTTTTAGGTTTTATGACGTTTAATTGTTTTAATTAAGCTGTTCAGCTTTAGTTTATTCTTAAACTTCCCCACATTATGTTTTTAGTTAGCTTTTAGCTCATGTGTGGCTTTTTTATAAATCATAAGCTGTTGATTCTATTGTTTTATTTTAAGTGGCTCATCTAACTGTTGCTAAAAAGCAACAAAAATACCCCTCGAAATTAAACCTTTTCATATACTTATTGTATAACTCGTTGTTTATTAAGTAAAAATAAAACATGGCACTGAAGTTGTAATAGCTAAGCTGTATTAAGCAAAACGTGGGTAACGCCAATTGGCTACTCCCCTAACCCTATGAAGGATTTCATTATGAAAAAGGCACAATCAACATTGGTATTAATGGCTTTAGCCTCTTCATCAGCGGCTTTTGCAGTAACAGATTTTGACACACTCGATAAAGATGGCAGTGGCACATTAAGCCCGTTAGAAGCATCTGCTGATGCTGAATTAATGAGTCAGTTTACAAAACTTGATACTGACAAAAACAACGAGCTATCTAAGAGTGAGTTCGACAAAGCATAAGGGAGTGCTTTGAGTAGTTAACGCCCAGTGGCACGTTAATTCTGAGTTGCCAAAGACAACCTAAGTAGGCAAGGGAGCTTACCATAAAGAATAACAAGGACAGTGTAATACACAGGGCATTAAGTAGGCAAGGGAGCTTACCATAAAGAATAACAAGGACAGTGTAATACACAGGGCATTTTATTATAAACGCATAGCGAAGGAATCGATATGTAAAAGCGATACCCAACTTTGCTTGCAATAGCGCTGGTATTTTCTGGCACATTTGCAAAGTTTGATACCAACACAAGCGGTAAACTTTTTAAAGCAGAGGTTTTACAAGCGTAGACGATTAATGCGCTGTGGTGTAAGCATGATTCTGAGTTGCCAAAGACAACCTAAATAGGCAAGGGAGCCTATTAAAAAGAATAACAAGGAAGTGAATTGTAACCACCTCAGTGCAAATTTATACAGGTAATGCATATTATTGAAGGATTACATTATGACTAAGCTGAAAACAACACTTGTACTTATCACCTTGGTGTCATCATCGGTGGTATTGGCAAATACAGAGTTTAAAACACCTATGCAAGGTGAAGGTGGTTTAACAAACCAAAGTGATCAATCAGCAGAACAAATAATGCAGCA
This sequence comes from Pseudoalteromonas sp. Angola-4, assembly GCF_028599265.1. Lineage (NCBI taxonomy): Bacteria > Pseudomonadati > Pseudomonadota > Gammaproteobacteria > Alteromonadales > Pseudoalteromonadaceae > Pseudoalteromonas > Pseudoalteromonas sp. Angola-4. The sequence goes on from NZ_JAQREK010000001.1 coordinate 347,930, forward strand.
ATTAAATATGCAAAGCCGAAATGGCCTAACCGAAAACGATTTTTTTGAATACAAATAACCGATTCTCCCTTTATGGATCTCAGAAAAGGATTTCTTCCCCTTTGCCAAGCACTTAGCCTAAGGAAATGATTATGAAAAAATTTATCGCACTTCTAGCACTTGCCTCTTCATCAGCGGCGTTTGCCGCGGTCGACTTTAACAGTTTTGATGCCAATGGCGATGGCGTAATTAGCAAAACAGAAGCACAAGCCAACGCTCAGTTAGCACGGTTGTTTGATAAGCTCGATACAGATAAAAATGGTGAGCTTTCACAGCAAGAGTTTTCTAAAGTACAATAATTTTATGGCGTAGTTTTACGCGCTTAAAATTTATCAGGTCATACTCACAAAGCAGTTAAGTAACATTTACTTAGCTGCTTTTTTTGTGCATGGCGCAGGCATAACTGCTTTTTCACCAAATAGGTGCAAATGAGCGCAAGTTAAAACCTTAACCTGATGAATAAAAACACTTTTTATACTTGGTTTTAAACTTGCTTAGTTAACGCTATAGCAACTAAGTGAGTACACAATTATGGCGCGAATGAGTTATATAAGTAGTGTTGAGCGCTACCATGAGTATGAGCAAGTAATACACAGCTTGCTTGACTCTATTTTAATGAGTATTGAAGACGGGCTTAACAAAAATCGAGATACGCGTTTTTTAGTAAAGCAATATCCCTTTTTAGAGCTGCAATATTGTTTAAACGAATCTGGGCTTCAGCAAGGCAATAACGTTTGCTTTAAGCGTGCCTATAAAAAATTAGCCGAGCAAGGCAATCAGCAAGACTTAAGTGAGCGCCCTTACTTTTTACAATCTAAACAAACCGATTCGGTGTGCTTTACCGATCCGTATATTTCTATCGCAACTAATCATGTATGTATTTCGGCTATTAAAGAGCTAAAAAAGCCAATTAACCAGCAGCATTATTTAGTGTTAGACGTATGCTTAACCCAGTTAATTGAGTTTGTAATGGGAGACAGCGCGCGTGCCGGTATTTCGCCTTATTTTAAAGCGGGTTATGGGGTGATTGTGGCGTGTTTATTTACTTTGGTACTCTTTTTACTGAGCATAGTATTTAACGATATATATGCATTATTAACCCACTTTGACTCAGCGTCTGATCCTCTCGAGCCCTTTAGCATTATTATATATATTACTTTAGCGTTGGCCGTGTTTGATTTAGGAAAGACCATTCTCGAAGAAGAGATTTTAATGCATAAGGATATATTTAGGCACTCTTCTACACGGCGCACAATTACTCGGTTTATATCTACCGTGCTAATTGCAATATCTATTGAGGCGCTATTAACCATGTTTAAGGCAGCGTTGGGGCAGGCTGAATACTTATTACCGGCCATTGCGATGATGCTTGCGGTGGTAGGGCTTTTAATAGCCTTGGCTATTTATGTGTATTTAGGGGCCAAAGCCGAAACCTTACTAATGCGGGCGCGCTCAAAATTAAAATCCTCCAAGTAGGAGGATTTTAATGCGATTGGTATGATTATTATTTAGCTTTAAACTTTACCTGCTAATGCGGCTTATCTTGCTCGCGCTTTGCTTTAAAGTCTGAGTCACTCGTCCATGTAGGCCAATCGCCATTGTTAGCAAGCTTTGTGGCTATATCAACAATAAGCTCTATGTCTTGCTTTACGCCACCTAAGGACCACTGCGGCGAGTAATCGTCGGCTTCTTTATGGTATTTATGCGCAATGTAATCAGGGTCGGTATCGCCAAGGCTCATAAATAATAAACTCGGCACACCTTGCTTAGCTAAAGAAAAATGATCTGATCTAAAAAACAAACCGTTTTGCGGGCGGGGGTCCATTTTAACAACGCGACCTTGTGCTTTTGCCGCGTTTGCTAGGTAGTTTTCTAGGGTGGATAAATCCTTACCGTATTGCAAAATGTAATCGGTGCCATCTAGCACGTTCATTCCGTCAATATTTAATAGCCCGACCATTTGTTTAGTGGGCACAACGCCACCGGTTGCAAACTCTTGCGAGCCAATGAGGCCAGTTTCTTCTGCGGTAAAATTAGCAAATAAAATAGAGCGTTTAAACGGTGTTTGCTGGTGGATTTGATTCATAATGCGGGCAATTTCAAGTGTGGACGCTGTGCCAGAGGCATTATCCACTGCACCGTTATAAATTTTAGGGCCGCTGTCGGTTTGCTTGGTACCAAAATGATCCCAATGAGCACCTATTACCACGTACTCATTAGGGGCGTCGCTTCCTGTAATTTGCGCAACTACGTTATGTGATTTGGCATGCGATACTTCGTTTTTAAATGAAAGGTTGGCTGTTAAATTAAGCGCTGTGGCTTTAAAGTCATCACTTAAAGCCTTTTGTTTTAAATTTTGATAGTTAAGCTGTGCGGCATTAAAAATTTGCTCAGTAGTATTAAGTGTTAGCCAGCCCATAACTGGGAGCTTAGAAGCGTTTAGGTTATTGTCCATCAGGGTGTATTTAGTCCCTGTGTTTGAGCTTTCAACCACGCCCCAAGGGTAAGCCGCAGGGGCAGTTTCGTGCACAATAAATACTGCTTTGGCACCTTGGCGTGCGGCTTCTTCGTATTTGTAAGTCCAGCGGCCGTAGTAGGTCATAGCATTACCTGTAAATAACGCATCGTTTTGTGTAGCAAAGCCAGGGTCGTTTACCAATACAATAACGGTTTTACCTTCAACATTAATGTTTTCGTAATCGTTCCAGTTGTATTCGGGGGCATTAATACCGTAACCCACAAATACAATGTCAGAGTTTCGTACATCTATTACTGGCTGTAATTGCTCTGTACGGGCGGTAAAATCGTTACCTGCTTTAAACTTTAAGTCGCCTACCTGCAATTGCATATTTTGATTGGCCGTGACCATTGCCATTTTTACCGGCTGTAAAAACTTGCCATTATACGCCCCAGTTAAACCCATAGCTTCGTATTGCTCGCTCAAGTAACCCACTGTTTTTACTTCACCATGAGTAAGTGGGCCGCGACCTTGAAAGTCATCAGAGGCGAGCGTTTTTATATGCTGTTTAACGTTATTTAGGCTTACGCCGGGCGTATTTTCTAAAGAAGAATGCTCGCTTGCAGGTTCAGAGCAACCAAAGAGAGCGACTAGCAGGCTTAGGCTAGCGCTTTTAAAAAGAGTAGAGGCCATAGTTTTCTGAATAGTTTTAAAAATTGGCTTTTAATATAAAGGAAGCACTGATGTGAGTCGAATATTTATCATCTTGCCAGTTCTATTTTTCAAAAATTGAAAATTGCCGGTGTAGGGTGTATAAATAATCGACAACAATAAATGGAGCACACACAATGAGCCAATCTAAAAAAAGCGGATACCTGTTTATAGGCAGCGGCGTAGCATTTTTTGCAGCAGCTTTGCTCGCACAGCAAGCGATGTTTTTTGCTTTAGCTGCATCTTTTGTAGTGTTAGGTACAATTAGTATAAAAAAAGCGGCTTAATAGCCGCTTATTTAATTAACACCTTGTAATAAATACCTTTAAAACACCTACCAAATTAGTTTTTCCACCATTTATGGGTTATTGCAGCGTCGGTAGGGGTAAATATTTGTCCAAACTCGGGTGTACTCAATGTTACGTTATTTATGTTGCTTGCAGCCGTTACTCGTTCAAATGGGTCAACCCAAGCATGAAACGCCAAGTCAAACGTACCGTTATGAATAGGCACTAAAGTTTTACCTTGTAAATCAATATGAGCTTGAACCGATTGCTCTGGTGTCATGTGTATATCGGCCCAATCTTTGTCGTAGGCGCCTGTCTCAATTAGGGTTAAATCAAAAGGACCGTACTTGTTACCAATTTCTTTAAAGCCTGCGAAATAACCCGAATCACCACTAAAATAAACACTTTGCTGGGAGGTTTTAATAACCCACGAACCCCAAAGTGTGTTGTTTGCATCACTTAATCCACGGCCCGAAAAATGCTGGGTAGGAGTAAAGGCAACTAATGCATGTTCGGTTTGTAACTCCTGCCACCAGTTAAATGTGCTAATTTTGTTTTCATTCACTCCCCACTTAACTAAATCGGTATCTACACCAAGTGGCACATAAAACTGCTTAGTTTTTGCAGACAGCTTTTTAATAGCTGATTTATCAAGGTGATCGTAATGGTTGTGCGAAATAAGCACCTTATCGATAGGTGGCAGTTCGCTAATACTAATGGGTAATTTAGAAAAGCGCTTTGGCCCTACAAAAGAAAAAGGAGATGCGCGCTCACTAAATACCGGATCGAGTAACCAGTATTCGCCATGCACTTTTAAAAGCACGCTAGAGTGGCCAAGTTTAATGACATGCACAGTATTTTTTGCAAGGGAGTTAAGCATTTTTGCTGTAACACTTTTAATTGCAATGGGCTTTTTAGGTGTAATGTTGGTACGCTTTTCTGTTATGTAACGCCCTAAAATTCCGAGTGTTTTCTTAAAGCTATTCGGCTCAACCTGTTGATGGTTATGAAATCTACCATTTTCGTAGTTATCTACATTAGGTGCTTCATTAACACCTTGCGCAACTATCTGTTTATTCACGCTACAACCTCCAAAAACAATGATGGCGATGATCACAACTACCCATTTTATAAATGTCATCGTTAAACCTTAAAGTAAACTAATGAGTGTAGTTTTTCATTGTTTTAATGAAAAGTAAACTATACAGTGCATTTTTTTATTGTTTAGTTAAAATGTAGCTATTAATAATTGCAGAACACATTATGAAATTATCAGAAAAAAAACGCATAAATATTCTTCAAGCAGCAGAGCATCTGTTTTTTGAAAAAGGTGTAGAGCACACTAGTATGGATCAAGTTGCTGCAAAAGCGGAGGCTTCTAAGCGAACTGTTTATAATCACTTTGCGACAAAAGAAGAGCTATTTCAGGCTATTTTAACGACTATGCTGGCTAAAATTAATCATGGTGATGTTATTTACTTTAATAAAAATCAACCAATTGATTTGCAGCTTACTGCTATTGCCGAGCAAGAAGTGGCTATGCTTACATCGCCTGATTTTTTACGTTTAGCTAAAATTGCCTTTATGCAAATGCTACAAGAGCCGCAGCTAGCAAAGTCTTTAAGTAATAATACTATGGGGTGTATGACTTATTTAGAAGATTTTTTAGAGCAAGCTAGAACAGCAGGTGTTTTAAAAGGTGATGAGCTAAATATAGCTGCTAAACAGTTTGTGTATCAATTAAAATCGTTTGTGTTTTATCCGCTACTTTATGGGTTTGAAACAATAACAGAGCAGCAAAATAATAAAGTAATTGAACAAACAGTCAGCTTATTTCTGGCTAAATATAAAGCGTAAACTTAAAAGTAAAAAACCAGCAAATAGCTGGTTTTAATCATATAGCAAGTAACTAATTACTCATCTGCGTATTTTACGCGAATTTTGCTTTTATCAACGCTTAATTGATTAAGTGCTTTAATAGCGCTTCTACTTTCTATGTCGTTTGGCATTTCTACAAAGGCAAAACCTTTTGATAAACCAGTATCTTTATCAAGCACTAAGTTACAGGTAGTTACTTTACCGTGTGCTGCAAACAACGTGCGAAGGTCTTGCTCTGTGGTAGCGCGAGACAAATTACGAACTAATAATTTCATATATAACCTAAATAAGGGGTTCGCTGAGGATTATCTCAAGTAACTTGGCTTTGACCTAATTTTATTTTTACCCTTTTATTTAATTTGGGAGAAAAGAGCAAATATTTACAATGCATAAAAAATATACTAAATTCAAAATAAGTTTAAATTAAGAGGGACGATTATGAAAAAAGTACTAGTTTGTATTTCTGCTTTATTGTTAACAGCTTGTAATTCCACCACAAGTTCAAATAATGATACTATTGTTTTGCTAAACGCTGAAAAAACAAATGCTATTAGTTATCATAAAACATATAAAGAGTGTCAATCTGCAAAAATTTTGCAAGACATTAGAAGTAAAGCTGAATGGGCTCGCAACTCTGTTGCAAATAGGTCAACACATGTTAGTGGTTTTAAATTAGCTACTTGTGAAGGTTAACTTATAAAAGCCGGTAGATAATCGGCTTTTTCATTTTGTACCTTCCTTGTCCAATGAAGCCACCCTTCCAAATATACTGCTAAAATCAAGTTACCTCCTTATTAAGTTAAAACCGATTTCGTTATTCTGGTAATAAAAATCTAGTTATTAAAACAAATAATTGGTAAGTTATATTTAACTTTATTTACTTACCATTAACCTGGGCTGGTTGTTTATGTCAAAGTTTGGCTTGCGTGTTTTAACTATTACTTGTGTTTGTTCTTTGGGTATTTTAGCTGTAGGGTGCGGCAGCTCAGGGTCAAAAAGTGAGCCTGTAAATGCATCGGTTGTAGCGCAAAACGCCGCAGTAATTAGCGGTCAAACAGCTGTAAGTATTGAAAATACCCGCGATATAGCAATTACAGGTGAACTATCTATAACGGATGCACAAGCCAATGAGGCAGTATTTAAAACGCAAAGCAATAACACCACAACTTATGGTTCATTTAGCTTAACTGAGGATGGTAATTGGTCATATACACTTAATGGCGAGCATGCCACTGTGAGTGCATTAAACGAGGGCGAAACCTTACTTGATGAAATAACCGTCACATCGGCAGATGGCACCGAAGCGACAGTGTCTATAACCATTATAGGCACTGCACGATCTGAAGATTTTATAGTAACGCAAGAAACAACCCTCAATGCCGATGGCGAAAACACAGGGCTAAGTGCTTATACATTAATAGAAAATGCGTTTAGTGAAGGTGCAATTGAATCGCCAGATATGTATAGCGGTAATCATCAAGATGTTGTGCATATTATTGAAGATACTGACTCAATCGTAGGTAATCACTTTGTGTTTTTAGCACATCGTGATGAAGACCAAGATAAAGATAAGGGCGAAACTGACCGCCAGCGCAACGAAATAAAAGCCTTTGATAAATCGCCCGCCGCAACACTTGCCTTTAAAGACGAAACCGTACAATACAGTTGGAAGTTTAAAGTCTCTAGCGAGCTTGAGCTAAGTAGTAAATTCAGTCACTTTTTCCAAATAAAAGCCCGTAACGACAGCAACGACAATACCAATGGCAACGACGACCAACCTATTATTACGCTCTCTGGTGCACAAAAAAACAGTACAGGAAATCAGCTGCAAGTACGTTATAGCGCAGGCTTTGATGAAAACGGTAACAGCACAGGGCTTGATAAAAACCTTATCGAAACCGACTGGTCACTCATTACTGATGAATGGATAGCGGTATTTGTACAAGCTACTTTTAGTGAAGCGGGGCAATTTGAAATGACCCTAACCCGGTTAAGTGACAACGAAGAGCTATTTAGCATTAGCGAGCAAAACATAGATATGTGGCGTGGCTTTAGCGATGATGACTTTGTCCGTCCTAAATGGGGTATCTATCGTTCAATAGTCGAAACCGATAGCCTTCGCGCTGAAGAAGAGCAAGTAAGATTTGCTGATTTTGTGATTAAAAAAGGCGTTTTAGCGCAGTAAATATTTGCCTAGTTTTTTATCGTGGCTACTTACACGTTGTTGAATAATAGCCACTATGTGGCGGCGTATCCACTGCAAACCGGCATCGTTGTCTTGGCGCTTATGCCAAATAACAGAGACAGGCGTTGGTGGCGTATCAATAGGGCTTTTTAAAACCACGAGCTTATTGGTAAATATTTCCTGCTCAAGCGCTATTGAGGGAATGACACAAATAAGATCGGTATTTTTAAGAATATTAGGTACATTTGCCGCGTTATTTACCGTCATCGCTACTCGGCGTTTTAACCCTAATACTCTTAGTGCTTGATCAGATGGCCCTAAAATATCGCCCGTAATTGATACTAATAAATGATCTGTATTAGCAAAGTCAGTAATACTTAAAGGGGCATTAGCAAGCGGGTGGTCAGGGCGCATAAGTACAACATATTTAGGCTTTAATAAGTGCTCGGCTCTAATAACGTTTTCAGACAGGGTGTAGCGATTAATTGCCAGTTCGGCTTCGGCGTCTTTAAGTACATTGGCAGCCTCTACCGCCCGATTAGGGATTGCATGGATATTAATGCCTGGGGCCTGCTGCTCAATAATTTTACGAAGAGGCCCCCATATCATTTCTACAAATATATCAGCGGCAGAAATCCGAAAAGTGCGCTGCGCTGTCGCTGGGTTAAATTCACTTTGGTTTATAGCATGCTCTAATGATCCAAGTGGCCCCTGTATTTGCCCCCATAAATTGTTAGCAAATGCAGTAGGTTGAATATTTCGGCCATCTTTTATAAATAACTCTTCTCCCCACGCTGCGCGCATACGTGCAAGCGCATTAGATACCGCAGGTTGTGTCAGCGATAATTGCTCTGCTGCACGAGTGATACTGCCTTCAGTCATGATGGCATCAAAAATCATTAGTAAATTAAGCTCTTGAGGACGCATATAGCACCGTTATAAATTTTAAATGTAAGATTATTTTACATCATTTTTAGTGATGTGTTTTATACAATAATATAATTATTTTTATGCTTTAGTCGCGTTCATAATATAAGCAGATTTTAACACAACTCGTACAGCAAGAGAGTTAACCATGTCAGCTATATATAAATTTACATACACGTTTATTATTGCGCTATTAGCGATAATACTGGGTGCATGCAGCGATAAGCCAAGTTCTATTCAAAGTAATGATGATTCTACGCAAGGGGTGGCCGTAGAAGTGGCCGAAGTAATAAGTCAGCGAATAACCGAGTGGGACAGCTTTACAGGGCGGCTAGAGTCGCCGCAAATAGTGTCTTTGCGTCCTCGCGTATCTGGTTATATTGAAGCGGCAGTATTTGAAGAGGGTGAGCTGGTAAATAAAGGCGACACCTTATTTTTAATTGATAGCCGCGAATTTAATGCAGAAGTAAACCGCCTAACAGCGCAACTTGATGAAGCAAAAAGCCGCTTAAAACTAGCAAAGCAAGATTTTAATCGAGCTAAAGAGCTATTTAAAAGTAAATCAATATCTAAAGAGTTATTAGAGACCCGAGGCGCAGAGGTTGACCAAGCAAATGCCTACGTAGCACAAAGTAATGCATCCCTTGAACTTGCACAGCTAAACAAAACCTTTACACGCGTAGAAGCGCCTATTTCTGGGCGAGTGTCTCGTGCGTTAATTACCGAGGGCAACTATGTCAGTGCAGGGCAAACTGTAATGACCTCTATTGTCTCTACAGAGCAGGTTTATGCCTATTTTGATATTGATGAAGCAACATGGCTTAACTATCAACAAGCGCACCTTGATAACAATCAATCTACCGCGTTACCTGTGGCGATGCGTTTAGCGAATGAGCAAGATTACCAACACTGGGGCAAGCTTGATTTTGTTGATAACCAAGTAAATACCCAAACCGGTACATTACGCGTGCGGGCTGTATTTAATAATCAAGACGGCGCGATTTTACCTGGGTTATTCGCCCATTTAAAATTAGCCGGGGGCAATACTGAGCAAGGTATTTTAATTGCTGAGAAAGCCATTGGTACTGATTTAAATAATAAATACGTTTTAACGGTTGATGAGCAAAATAAAGTGCAATACCGCGCCATTACTTTAGGCGACAAAGTGGGTGAGCTACGAGTTATCAAACAAGGTTTAAAAAGCGGCGAACGCATAGTAGTTAATGGCTTGCAGCGCGTGCGCTCTGGCGTACTCATTACGCCAGAATTAATTAATATGGCAAAGCAAAGTACTTTAAACGAGTTACAAGCTTGGCAGCAAAAGGTTGATAATCAAAACCGCTTAGCCAATGCCGAGCCAACACTTGAAATAGGCATGTAATAATGAATTTTTCTCAGTTTTTTATTCATCGACCTATTTTTGCAGCGGTTTTATCTATTCTTATTTTTATAGGGGGTGCCATAGCTATATGGCAGTTACCTATTACAGAATACCCAGATGTAGTACCCCCCACGGTTGTTGTTACAGCTAACTACCCAGGTGCAAATCCTAAGGTAATAGCCGAAACCGTGGCCACAGTGCTTGAACAAGAGATAAACGGCGTAGAAAACATGCTGTACCAGTCATCGCTTGCAAACTCTGCCGGCACCATGACATTAACAGTCACCTTTGCGATAGGGAGCGATCCCGACGAAGCAACTACCTTGGTACAAAATAGGGTTAATAGAGCAATACCTCGCCTACCAGAGGAAGTACAAAGGCTAGGTGTGGTCACCGAAAAGTCATCACCTAACCTTACCCTCGCGGTACATATAACTTCGCCTTCAGGGCGATACGACAGTTTGTACCTGTCTAATTATAGCGATCAATTTATAAAAGATGAGCTAAAGCGCATTAATGGCGTGGGCCAAGTACGTGTATTTGGCGCAGGCGATTACAGTATGCGTGTGTGGCTAGAGCCTAACAAATTAGCGGCGCTCAATTTAAATCCAAGTGATGTAGTCAATGCTATTCGCTCGCAAAATCAGCAAGCTGCGGCAGGAAGCCTAGGCGCACAACCCATAGGCACCAGTGAGTTTCAATGGCTTATCAATGTAGAAGGGCGTTTAATAGAGCAAGATGAATTTGAAGAAATAATCGTAAAAACGGGCGATAACGGCGAAATTACACTGCTAAAAGATGTTGCTAGAGTAGAGCTAGGTGCAGATAGTTATACCCTTAGGCCACTTCTTAATAATGAATCAATTGCCGCTGTGCCTGTTTTTCAAGCACCAGGCTCTAATGCATTACAAATTTCTGATGATGTGCGCGCTAAAATGGCTGAACTGTCGGCGCTATTTCCAGAGGGTATGGGCTATGAAATAGTGTATGACCCTACCGTATTTGTAAGGGGCTCTATTGAAGCTGTAGTCGATACATTATTTGAAGCGGTTTTATTAGTTGTGTTGGTCATCGTGCTGTTTTTACAAACATGGCGAGCATCTATTATTCCGCTGGTGGCAGTGCCAATTTCATTAGTGGGCACCTTTGCTTTTATGCACTTAATGGGATTTTCACTTAATGCGTTGTCGTTATTTGGCTTGGTGTTAGCAATCGGTATTGTTGTTGATGATGCCATTGTTGTGGTCGAAAACGTTGAAAGAAACATCAGTGAGGGATTAAGTCCTATTGATGCAACCACTCAAGCAATGAAAGAAGTAACAGGGCCTATTATTGCCACTACTTTAGTGCTTGCTGCGGTGTTTATTCCTACTGCGTTTATGAGCGGTTTAACAGGGCAATTTTATCGTCAATTTGCTCTTACAATTACTATTTCAACAGTGCTTTCTGCCATTAACTCGCTTACGCTAAGCCCCGCGCTGGCTGCGTTATTACTCAAACCTCATGGGCAAGACAACGATTGGTTAAGCCGTGCCATTAATAAATTATTTGGCCGCTGGTTATTTGCGCCTTTTAACAAAATGTTCGATAAAGCCTCGGGTAAATACACAGGAGCCGTTGGCCGAATAGTGCATAAGGGCGGCATAATTGGTGTGCTATACGTTGGTTTACTGGCCTTAACGTGGCAGCAGTTTGAAAATACGCCAACAGGGTATGTTCCGCCGCAGGATAAAATGTATCTCGTCGCTTTTGCGCAATTACCTAATGCAGCATCGCTAGATCGCTCTGAAGCAGAGGTTCGCCAAATGTCAGAGATAATCAGGGCGCACCCAGGCGTTAGTGACGCCGTCGCCTTTGCAGGTTTAAGCATTAATGGTTTATCTATAAACCCAAGTTCGGGGATGATGTTTACACCGTTAGAGCCGTTTTCAAAGCGGCAGGGCCCGCGCATGTCGGCAGCTGAAATAGCGGAAGATTTAAATAAACAACTTAGTCAAATAAAAGGCGCTAATGTTGCTATATTTCCGCCTCCTCCAGTAAGGGGAATGGGCACCATTGGTGGCTTTAGGCTGCAGCTTGAAGATAGAGGCTCATTAGGGTTTGACACCTTGCAGCAAGTAACAAATGAAGTAATTGCTAAGGCTAAAGCCGACCCCGCCCTTGCTAATGCGTTTACCAGTTTTACAACCGACGTACCGCAGCTAGATGTAAAGGTAGACCGTAAAAAGGCGCTAAGCTTAGGGCTTGAAATAAACACCTTATTTGAAGCAATGCAAGGCTATTTGGGCACAGTTTATGTGAACGACTTTAATTTATTTGGTCGCACGTATCAGGTAAATGTGCAGGCCGATGCGCCGTACAGGGAAGATGTAGAGCAAATTAAGCAATTAAAAGTGCGCAATAAAAATGGCGATATGATCCCCCTTGGCGCAGTGCTTAGTATTGAACATAGTTTAGGGCCAGATAGAGTAATGCATTATAACGGCTATGTTACGGCTGAGGTTAACGGCGTACCCGCACCAGGGTATAGCTCTGACCAAGCTAAAGCCGCAATAGAAAAAATACTCGATGAAACACTGCCAATGGGTATTGCGTATGAGTGGACTGACATAACCTATCAGCAAATTTTAGCGGGCGATACTTCAATGTATGTATTTCCACTTATTGTGTTGCTTGTATTTTTGGTTTTAGCAGCGCAGTACGAAAGCTTACGTTTGCCTGTCGCTATTATTTTAATTGTGCCTATGACATTGCTAAGTGCGCTGATTGGTGTGGCTATTTATGGTGGTGATAATAATATTTTCACCCAAATTGGCCTAATCGTGTTGTTTGGACTTGCCACTAAAAACGCTATTTTAATTGTTGAGTTTGCAAAAGAGCTGCAAGATACCGGTATGGATGCATTTAATGCCATTAAAGAGGCGAGCCGGTTGCGATTACGCCCAATATTAATGACCTCAATAGCATTTATTATGGGGGTTGTACCTATGGTGTTCTCATCGGGAGCAGGCTCTGAAATGCGCCAAGCTATGGGCGTTGCGGTATTTTCTGGCATGATAGGCGTAACGGTATTTGGCTTAATACTTACACCTGTGTTTTATTATATACTTAAACGCAGTGGTAAAAATTAAAGCGACAAAAAAGCCCTTAGCAACTTAATTGCTAAGGGCTTTTTTAATGCGTTTTAAAAAGTAATTATTTTACTTCTTTACCTGCAGCTTGTTGGTCAGCGTGATAGCTTGAACGAACAAATGGGCCAGAGGCAGCATGCGTAAAGCCAATTTCATCAGCGTATTCTTTCAGTGCGTCAAATTCCGCTGGTGGCACGTAACGTTTAACTGGCAAGTGATGCTTAGAAGGCTGTAAGTATTGGCCAACGGTAAGCATGTCAACGTTATGCGCACGTAGGTCACGTAATACTTCTTCTATTTCACTAATTTCTTCACCTAGGCCAACCATTAAGCCAGACTTAGTTTTTACCTCTGGGTGCGCTTCTTTAAAGCGACGAAGTAATTCTAACGACCATTTATAATCGGCACCCGGGCGCGCAAGCTTGTACAAACGCGGGGCAGTTTCTAGATTGTGATTAAACACATCAGGTGGCGTTTCAATTAAAATTTCCAGTGCGCGGTCCATACGACCACGAAAATCTGGCACTAAAATCTCAATAGTAATGGTTGGGTTGTGCTTACGGATTTCGCGAATACAATCGGCAAAATGCTGTGCGCCGCCATCACGTAAATCATCACGGTCAACCGAGGTAATAACCACGTAGCTAAGCTTCATGTCTTTAATTGTCAGTGCAAGCTTTTCAGGCTCTGCTGCATCAGGTTTTAATGGGCGACCATGGGCAACATCACAAAATGGGCAACGACGAGTACAAATAGCACCTAAAATCATAAAGGTAGCAGTACCGTGGTTAAAACATTCAGAAAGGTTAGGGCACGAGGCCTCTTCACATACTGAGTGTAAGCCGTGCTTGCGCATAGCTTGTTTTATACCGTCGATACGCTCGGTAGATTTTGGTAAGCGAATTTTAAGCCACTCTGGCTTGCGCAACATTTCAGTTTTTTCTGTAGGTAAAACTTTAACGGGGATCAACGCCATTTTTTCTGCGTCGCGTAGTTTTACACCTGGTTCCATTTTGACTGGTTTATTCATTCGTTTTCAAACCCTTCAGTATGCTTAACCTGTGTTGCATTAAGCTTCTTTATCATGTGTTTTACCAGCCCTTCACCTGCTTGTGCTAAGTTTTGAGGGCCGTTTAATTCTTTCGTTTGCACCATGTTCATGCCGGCATAACCACACGGGTTGATGCGTAAAAACGGGCTTAAGTCCATGTTAACATTTAATGCTAATCCATGAAACGAGCAACCACGACGAACACGTAATCCTAATGATGCAATTTTACTATCGTTTACGTACACACCGGGTGCATCGGCTTTTGCGTAGGCTTTTATATCATACTCATTAAGGGTATCAATAATGCACTCTTCAAGCCATGTAACAAGCTCGCGCACACCAATTTTTAAGCGGCGCAAGTTAAATAATACATACATCATTTGTTGGCCGGGGCCATGGTAAGTAACTTGCCCGCCACGGTCTACCTTAATGACTTCTATGTCACCAGGGGCGAGTAAATGCTCATCTTTACCAGCTTGGCCTTGTGTAAATACACTCTCGTGCTCGACAAGCCAAATTTCATCTGGCGAGCTGTCGTCACGGGTGTCGGTATAGGCTTGCATTTTTTGCCAAATTGGCATGTAACGCTGACGGCCTAGTTGGCGTACGATTAAAGTGTTTTCGTTCACAACAAGTCTCAACTATGGCTTAAAGCATATGGCGTACGTCATCAATGTTGCTGATCACGTTGTAAATTTCTTCTATGTGTTTACCGCTTGTCACTGTGGCAACAAACGTTACCGACTCATAATTGCCTTTACTGCTTGGCTTTACTTTTGGTGCGTAGTCACCAGGTGCAATAGGTTGTAATTTAGCTAAAATTTGTTCCGTAAGGTTAACGTTTGCTAAACCCATAACTTTAAATGTGAACGGACATGGGTACTCAAGGTACTCATCAAATTTAGTATTTTTAACAGGTTGAACCACGACGGTGACTCCTCAAACAAAAATGTTGGCTACGTGAGATAATATCAATCCGCAATAAGACTTAATCATTTTGCGGGGCTAAACGTGTTGCTACCTGCGTTAAAAAATGCTCATTTAGAACAACTAAATAGTGATTTATTAGCCAAGTTATCAACACGTTTTTCCAGCCTCAAAATAGATTACTTAATTAACCGAATTGGTATAACGCTAAGCGTGACTGGCAGGTTTAGGGTGATCCTGCTTATATGGGGCGCATTCTAGCATTTTTCAAGCAAAAAAAAACGCCTCATAACAGAGGCGCTTCGTTTAACAGCCCAACGACTGTCGGGTTATTTTTACGTTTACATAATTTGTAAACGTAAGTAGTCGTAAATTTTGCTAAAGAAGCTGCCTTCTTCCACTTCTTCAAGTGTAACTAGTGGGTATTGTGCAATGTCTTCGCCCTCTAGTTGTAAGAATAACGTACCTACTTTAGTGCCTTTCGCTAATGGTGCTTCAAGTGTGTTGTCTAGCTCAAAGTTAGCTTTAAGGTTTTTATGTTGACCACGTGGAATGGTAATTGGGGTATCTTCTAAAATACCTAACGATACATTTTCTTTATTACCCATCCAAATACGTTGTTCTGCAAAGCTGTCGCCTGCTTTGTAAGGTGTAATTGTTTCAAAAAAGCGAAATCCGTAGTTAAGTAGTTTTTTGCTTTCTACTTTACGTGCGCGCTCGCTTGATGTGCCCATAACAACCGCAATTAAACGCATGTCGTTTTTAGTTGCAGACGTTACTAAACTATAACCTGCCTCTGATGTGTGACCCGTTTTAATACCATCAACATCTAGGCTTTCATCCCATAACAAAGAGTTACGGTTATATTGTTTAATACCGTTGTAAGTAAACGATTTTTGCTTATAAAGTGCGTACTCATCAGGTACATCACGAATAAGTGCAGCGCCTAAGGTCGCCATATCACGTGGGGTAGTGTAGTGCTCGTCTGTATCTAAACCGTGGCTATTAATAAAGTGGCTGTTGCTCATGCCTAATTTAGCGGCATGGGCATTCATTAAATCAGCAAATGCGCTTTCGCTACCTGCAATGTGCTCAGCCATGGCTACACACGCATCATTACCTGATTGAATAATAATACCGTGGTTAAGCTCATCAACACTTATTTGCTTGCCTACTTCAATAAACATTTTTGACGATTCAGGGAAGTTTTTAGCCCAGGCTTTTTCGCTCACTGTAACCATATCGGTGGGTGCAATGTTACCGGCGTTAATTTCTGTACCAATTACATAACTGGTCATCATTTTAGTTAAGCTTGCAGGGGCTAGCTTTGTATCAGCTTCACCTTCAGCAATAACTTTACCTGTTGTAAAGTCTACTAAAAAATAACCTTTTGCATTAATTTGAGGTGGAGCCGGAATAATTTGGGCGCTGGCTGAAAATACGGCGGCTGTGCAAACTAAGCCGCATACACCTTTGAGGATTTTATGTTTAATTGATTTCATCATACTCATTAATGGTTAAAGTTAAAAATTCGCGTTAGTCCATCTTATACCCAAACTACCCCGAGATGCGAGCGTCGTTGGAATTAAAAACAACTTAGACAAGGTATTGATTGTCAATAATAGTCACTCTATTGTTCAAATCAATAACGCAGTATAAATCGTTTTTAAACCACGCTTCAGGGCGTTTCACTAAGGCTGATTTTCTGTGTTGTTATTTTTTAAAAGGGATTGCCATTTAAAAAATAACACCTAGATTTTAAGCCCCAATACAACGCTGAATCCTACATTTTGGCGTGGTTTAGGTATTTGTCTTACTGAGTGTAAAGCAAGAACGCGTTTTGAAATTGGTTTTGTTTTAATTTTTTTAATACGTCTTGTGCATGCTGGGCATCTTTAATCGGGCCCAAATGCAAACGATATATGTTGTCTGCTTTTACTATATTAGTAGGTACTTGATACTGCAGGCGTAATGTAGAAGCTAATGCTTCAATATTGCTAAGCGTACTACCCGCAGCTACCTGTATATATGTTTTACGTGCAGGAATGCTGTCGAGCGTAATCGCCTCTAGCTTAACCTTGGCTGTACCGTGAGTGTAATAGCCTAATTTATAAGCTGCAGCATACGAAAGATCTATTATTCTGTCATCATGAAACGGCCCACGGTCGTTTACACGTACAATTACCGATTTATTGTTGGCAGTATTAGTAACGCGTACAAAGCTTGGCAGGGGTAAGGTTTTATGGGCCGCGCTCATGGCAAACATATCGTAAATTTCACCGTTTGAGGTATGGTAGCCATGAAACTTACGGCCGTACCACGAAGCGATCCCTTCTTCTGTATACCCTTTTTCATCAAGCATTGGCGTATAACGTTTGCCTAATACCTCGTAGGGGCGACTTGCACTGGCACTTTTTTTAACATCCACCACAACGGCATCTTGCATCTCAAGTGCGGTTGGCGCGCGTAAAGGTGCGGCATCGTGCTCCATATGATAACGACTATTAGAGCCGCTACTACATGCGCTTAACATACATATTAAGGCTGAAATAAATAACAGCTGGGTAGGCTTATTCATTATTTTAAAAGCATCCTTTTATCTGTCGCAATTGACATAATAATGCCAAATCCGGCCATTAACGTCACCATAGAGGTGCCGCCATAACTAATAAGGGGTAAAGGTACACCTACAACAGGCAACAAGCCCGATACCATGCCTATATTTACAAAAATATAAACAAAAAAGGTGAGGGTAAGGGCGCCGGCCAATAATTTACCAAACGCATCTTGCGCGTTTACCGCAATGTATAAACCACGGCCGATAATAAATAAGTACAGGCTTAATAAAACACACACACCAAATAAGCCAAACTCCTCACTTAATACCGAAAATATAAAGTCGGTATGGCGCTCTGGTAAAAATTCGAGTTGTGATTGCGTGCCTTGCAACCAGCCTTTACCTTCTATACCACCAGAACCGATGGCTATTTTGGATTGAATAATATGATACCCCGAGCCAAGCGGATCGCTCTCTGGGTCTAAAAACGTTAATACGCGCTGCTTTTGGTAGTCGTGCATACCGTAGTGCCAAAATGGCCATGCTGCTAGTGCGACAATCGAGCTTAAAAAGCCAATTAAACGCCAGCTTAAACCCGATAAAAACAACACAAATATTCCTGAGCTGGCAATCAAAATTGAGGTGCCTAAGTCGGGCTGTTCTTTAATTAATAAGGTAGGCAGCATCACGATGACAAAGCCAATAATTAGGTGTAATGGACGTGGCGGAAGTTGGTTTCGGCCAATATACCAAGCCACCATCATAGGGACTGCCAGCTTCATAAGTTCTGAGGGCTGAAAGCGAGTAATACCTAAATTTAACCAGCGCTGAGCGCCTTTTGAGCTCACGCCAAATAGCAATACGCCCACCAACATGAGTAACCCAACACAGTAAAGGGGGATCACTAAGCGTTTAAGAGTCGCGGGGGAGAACTGTGCAAGCACTATCATGCCTATAATAGCGCCGCCCATACGGGTGATATGGCGGATCATCATGGCCGAGTCTTGGCCGCTTGCGCTATATACTATGGTGATACTGCCTGCCATCATAAGTAATAAGGCAATTAGTAACGGTAAGTCTAAATGCATGCGCATCCATATCGAGCGCTGGGTGTTTAATACGGTCATTGCGCTGTATTCCTAGCAACTTCTATAGGGTTTGCTGCAAAATAGTAATCCATTAGCTCACGTGCAATAGGGGCACCCACAGAGCTGCCGCCACCGGTGTTTTCAACCACAATTGAAACCACAATTTTAGGGTCGTCATACGGAGCAAAACCAATATAAATCGCGTTATCGCGTTGGCGCTCCTTTAGTGATTTTGCATCGTAACGCTCACCTTGGGCAATACTCACTACTTGCGCTGTGCCTGTTTTACCCGCAGGGTCATAATTAGCGCCTTTAAAAGCACGGTGGGCCGTTCCTGTTACTTTTTTTACGGTATTGTGCATGGCATCGAGCGCGATACGCCAGTTATCAGGGTTATTAAGTACCACCGGCGGTTTTTCTTCGTTATTAATTTGCGTCACTTGGTCTTCTTTTTTAGCCACTTGTGCTAAATGCGGCGGGTGGTTTATGCCTTTATTAACCAATATATTAGTCGCGTTAGCAATTTGAATAGGGGTGGCTGTCCAATACCCTTGGCCAATCCCCACTGAAATAGTATCGCCACGCCACCACGACTCTTTAAAGCGGCCTTCTTTCCACTCTTTTGAGGGCAATATGGCTGTGGTTTCTTCGTGTATGTCTATTCCCGATAAGTCACCAAAGCCAAAGCGCGCCATAAAATTACTAATTTTTGTTATGCCTAAGCGGTATGCCGCATCGTAAAAGTAAGTATCGCACGACTCTTCAATCGCTTTGTAAACATCTACATGGCCGTGGCCCCAACGTTTCCAATCGCGCCATTTATGTTCAACATTCGGTATTTGAAAAAAACCAGGATCCCACACCGAGGTGCTTTCACTGACAATGTTTTCTTCAAGTGCCAGTATGGCCATATGCGGTTTTACTGTGGAAGCTGGCGCATAGCGCCCTTGAGTAGCACGGTTAATAAGAGGGCGGTCGGGGTTTAGCAGTGCTTTATAATCTTTACTGCTAATACCATGGACAAATAAATTAGGGTCGTAACTTGGGTTTGAATAAAGTGCTAATACGCCGCCATCTTTGGCATCCATTACTACAACCGCGCCGCGCATATCTTTAAGCGCATGTTGGGCTATTTGTTGTAAACCTATATCTAAGGTAAGCACTAAATCACTGCCTGGCTGTGGGGGAGTCATACTTAATGTGCGAATAACACGGCCGCGGTTATTTACTTCAACGCGTTGAGAGCCGACTTGGCCATGCAAAAGCTGCTCGTAATATTTTTCTATGCCAAGCTTACCGATATCGTGCGTAGCGCGGTAATTTGTGGCTTGGTCTTCTTGTTCTAACTTATTAAGTTCTTTGCGGTTTAGTTTGGCAACGTAGCCTAGTGCATGGGTTAGCGTATCGCCATATGGGTAAAAGCGTGCAAGGCGCGCCTCAATGCTAAAGCCCGGAAATTTATGCTGATTAACCGCAAATTGGGCCACTTCGGTTTCATCTAAGCGGGCTTTTAGTACTTGCGACTTAAATCGACGCGTATGCTTTATGTCATCAATAAAGTCTTTTTTTTGCTGCTCGGTAATCGTAATTATTTTGCTAACTTGCTCAAGCGATTTAGCTAAATCGTCGACCTCTTCAGGAATAACCTCGAGGTTATAAACGGGTTTGTTTTCAGCAAGCAGTACACCATTGCGGTCGTAAATGAGGCCACGGTTTGGCGCAATAGGAATTACTTTAATACGGTTATCGTTAGAGCGGGTTTGATAGTCGGTGTGTTCTTCTACCTGAATGGTATAAAGATTAGAAAGCAAAATTGCCACTAAGCCTAAAACAAAAATAAAACCCACAAATGCGCGCCGTGCAAATAAGTTTGCCTCAGCGGAATGGTCGCGTATTGTGGGTCTTTGCTTAATCATAACAAGGCGTTACTCGCGATGATAAGGGTGGTTGTTATTTAAGCTCCAGCCTCGGTATAGGCTTTCGGCAACAATAATACGCACTAAAGGGTGCGGTAACGTTAAGTTAGATAACGACCATTTTTGCTCAGAGGCGGCAATGCACTCAGGGGCTAACCCTTCAGGGCCGCCAATAAGCAAACTAACGTCGCGGCCATCGAGCTGCCACTTTTCCATATTTTTAGCAAGCTGGTGAGTATCAAGTGGTTTACCTGTTACCTCTAGGGTAACAATGCGATTGCCTTTTGGAATAGCGGCTAAGGTTTTTTCACCTTCGGTGTGCAAAATGCGTTTAATATCGGCATTTTTACCGCGTTTACCGGCCGGAATTTCTATTAACTCAAGCGCCATATCTTTAGGAAAACGGCGTTGGTACTCTGCAAATCCGGTTTCTACCCACGCTGGCATTTTTGTGCCAACGGCAATCATTTGTATTTTCACGTAATACTTCCAAGCTCAATTAAAAAATAGTGGCGCTTAGCCCCACAGTTTTTCTAGATCGTAATAGCTACGTGCGTGATCTTGCATCACGTGTACAACTACATCACCTAAATCTACCAGTACCCATTCGCCTTCGTCTTGACCTTCGTAACCTAAAGGTTCTTCGCCAGCGTGGCGAGCTTCTTTTGCTACGTTATCGGCAATTGATTGCACATGACGCTTAGAAGTACCCGAACACACAACCATGTAATCGGTAATGTCTGAGCTGTCACGTACGTCTAGTTGTACCACGTCGCGTGCTTTCATATCGTCAATTTTGTCTAGTGCAAAGGCAAGTAGTTGTTTCGAATCCAAGGTATTGTCTCAATTTTAAATTTAATAGCGTGCATTTTAACATGCTAGGGGGTTTTAATCATCACTTTGATAAAGCTGGTGTTGCTTAATGTAGTGACTGACTGGTTCGGGTAATAGTTCATTATTTTTATTGGTTTTTTTTAATTGCTCTCGAATAGTGCTTGAAGCAGCATCACGGGTCTCACCAGATAAAAAATAAAGCTTACCAAAGTTGTTTGTGGCAAGTTGCTGTGGCGCTTCAGTGTGGGCATTACTGACATAGCTTTTAAGCGCCTTATTTGGGTTACATGTTTGCCCCGGGCGATGATAAACCACTATATGGCATAGCTGTGTAATTGCTTGCCATTCATACCATTTGTCGAGGTTATTAAATGAGTCCATGCCCATTAAAAAAAGAATTGGCGTATCTGGGTGCTCAGCTCTTAGCTCTTGTAAACTCAACAATGAGTAAGAAGGCCCAGTACGATTAAGCTCTCTTAAATCAAGTGCAAAATGAGGGTAAGGGGCAATAGCGGCATTGAGCATATTAATACGGTGCGCTGTACTTATACCTGGCGCAGCTTTGTGCGCGGGAAGTGCACAGGGCATAAAGTACAACGTGGATAAGTTAAATGTATTTACACACTGCGAGGCCATATTTAGGTGACCTAAATGCACAGGGTCGAAGGTGCCGCCAAAAATTGCAATCATGTTAAAAATCTTTAGTTAAGTGCGTGGCAAGGCATTGGAATATCAAGCGGCTGGCAAAACTTAATACAAATATGCGCAAGCGCTTGGTAAGGCGCAATTAAGTTACCTTGTTTGTAGCTTGAATCAAACAGTGCAAGCTCACTGCTTATTTGCTCAAGTGTATTAATATTTAAGCGGTTAATTGCATTTTGCACTGGGCCTTGCTGGTTTTTCCAAATACCATTTTTTTTAAATAACTGTGCGATAGGCTCGCCATTTAAAAGCCCTTGCTGAATAGTGAGCAAACTGGTGAGTTCTTTATTTATAGCCCATAAAATACTCACCACTTCGGTGTTATCGCTGGCCAGTTTATTAAGTACCTTAATTGCTTGCTTGGCGTGGCCATTTAATAGGGCATCACTTAAATCAAAAATATCAAACTTGGCTTGATTAAATAGCCCTTGCATCACAAGTTGCTGGGTTATTAAGGCATTACCATGCAGTAGCGAGAGCTTTTCGAGCTCCTGAAAACACGCTAACAAATTACCTTCGGTAGCGTTAATTAAGCTCAGTTTTGCTTCGTTTTGCATATTCAGAGAAAGGCGCGCTACTTGTTCATCTAACCAGCGTTTTAAATGATTCCCTGCAAGCGGGTAGCATGGTACAAATACACCGTGTTTATCGAGCGCTTTAAACCAGGCGCCACGTTGTACGTCTTGGCTGGCTTTAGCCCCTTTTACAATTAAAATGGTATCAGGGTTAATTAACTCGACTATTTTTTTAAAGGTATTACTACCTGGGGTGCCAGGTTTTTGTTGGTTTAAATCAAGCTCAATTATAGTGCGCGCACTAAACAAAGACATGCTTTGATATTGAGCTATAATTTCTTGCCAATCAAACCCTTGCATTAGGGTAAATTTAATTACCTCATCAAAGCCTTGGGCTTTTGCCGTGTCGCGTATTTGCTGCACACATTGCGCTTCTTGAAACGGTTCTTCACCAAACACTAAATAAAAGGGTTTTAAACCTTTATTTAATTCACTCGGTAACTGATTAGCATAACAGCGCATTATAGTTGCGACAGCTCTCTAACAATACGACTACTGGCTTGCTTACGAATTTCGCTAATAAGCAGCTCAAGCTCTTTTGCTTTTGCAAGTGCGTGATCGGGGTCGTCTTGGTAGTTACGATAAAGCTCAAAGCGTTTTTCTATGGCTTTTTCGCCTGGGCGTTTAACAACATAGCTTACCCCGTAGGCAAGCTCGTATTCAGCCACCTGACCATTTTGAAACAACGACAAGGTTTGGCGCTCAATACTTTCTTTGCGTAAGTAAAGCTGGGCAACATTTTTAGCCGAAGGCGTCAGTTCTACGTTACTGGCTTTAAGCTCTTTTTTAAGGTTTAAAAATAACGATGATTTTTCATCATCACCTTTAAGTGTAAGCGTTTTAAGGTTATCAGGCAGGCTAGAGGCTTTCTTTAAATGAAAGCCACAGCTAGATAACACAAAACACATTAGCACTAAGGCTAATGTGTTTTTAAGGGTGTTAAAGCTAACCATTTAGTTAGCTACCACGTTAAGTAGTTTACCCGGTACGTAAATAATTTTACGAATGGTTGCGCCATCAGTAAATTTAGTTACGTTAGACTCTGCAAACGCAAGTGCTTCTACCTGCTCTTGTGTTGCATCGGCGGCTACAGTTAGCTTAGCGCGTAGTTTGCCGTTTACTTGTACGATGATTAATTTTTCATCTTCAACAAGGGCAGACTCGTCTACTTTAGGCCATGCTGCATCTAAAATGTCACCCTCTTTACCAAGCTCTTGCCATAACTGGTGCGATAAATGCGGCGTAATTGGCGCAAGCATAATAAGTAGGGCTTCTAATGCTTCGTTAGCAATAGCAACATCTTGCGTATCGTTTAACGGCGCTTTTAATAACTTATTAGAGAGCTCCATAATGGCAGCAATTGCAGTGTTAAACGTTTGACGACGCTCAATATCATCGCTCACTTTTGCAATGGCTTTGTGTAGCTCACGACGCAGTACTTTTTGTGGGTTACTAAGCGCTGATTTATCAAGTGCTTGGTAGCCAACTGTTTTCACATCTACAGCGTATTTCCAAATACGTTTTAAGAAGCGGTGCGCGCCTTCAACGCCTGAGTCTGACCATTCAAGCGTTTGCTCTGGTGGTGCGGTAAACATCATAAATAAACGCACAGTATCTGCACCGTATTGGGCAATTACTTCTTGTGGGTCTATACCGTTGTTTTTAGACTTAGACATTTTGCTCATGCCCGATGAGAACACAGGTTCACCATCTTCTTTGTGCCATGCTTTAGTTACGCGGCCTTTTTCGTCAGTTTCGGTATTTACATCGCTTGGCGAAATCCATACGTCACCGCCTTTTTCATCTTTACGGTAGAACGTTTCGGCAAGTACCATGCCCTGACAAAGTAAGCGATCGAATGGCTCGTCTGAATTTACTAAACCAAAATCACGTAATAACTTATGGAAAAAACGCGAATACAATAAGTGTAAAATAGCGTGCTCAATACCACCTATGTATTGGTTCACTGGTAACCAATAGTTAGCTGCTGCTGGGTCTAGCATGCCTTCGTCGTGACGCGGGCTACAGTAACGTGCGTAGTACCAAGACGACTCCATAAAGGTGTCAAAGGTATCTGTTTCATGTGTTGCTGGTACGCCGTTTACCGTTGCTTTTGCCCATTCTGGGTCTGCTTTGATTGGCGAAGTAACGCCATTCATAACTACATCTTCTGGTAAACGTACTGGCAGCATTTCTTCGGTGGCGGCTAATTCGTTACCGTTTTCGTCGCTCAGCATTGGGATTGGTGAACCCCAGTAACGCTGGCGGCTAACACCCCAATCACGTAAGCGGAAGTTAACTTTACGCTCACCCACACCCAGTGCTTCTAGTTTGTCGGCAATAGCGTTAAATGCGCCTTCAAAATCAAGGCCATCAAATTCGCCAGAATTAACTAACACGCCTTTTTCAGTGAATGCTTCTTCTTTTAAATTTACTTCAAGCTCTGAGCCTTCAACTGGTGCAATTACTTGTTTTATGTCTAGGCCGTATGCTGTGGCAAATTCATAGTCGCGTTGGTCGTGAGCAGGTACTGCCATCACCGCGCCTGAGCCGTAATGCATTAATACAAAGTTAGCAACCCAAATTGGAACTTGCTCGCCCGTTAATGGGTGAGTCGCGTAAAAGCCTGTTGCAATGCCTTTTTTCTCCATTGTTGCCATGTCTGCTTCGGCAACTTTGGTGTTTTTGCATTCTTCAACAAACATTGCAATTGCATCGCTGTTTTTAGCGGCTTCTTGCGCAATAGGGTGGCCACCGGCAACGGCTAGATAAGTTACACCCATAAATGTATCTGGACGTGTAGTGTATACGCTAAACTTTTCGTTGTTGTCGGTACGCGTAAACTCAATGTCTAACCCTTCAGAGCGACCAATCCAGTTGCGCTGCATGGTTTTAACTTGCTCAGGCCAGTCTTCTAACTTGTCTAAGTCATCTAAAAGCTCTTGTGCGTAGTCAGTAATTTTAATAAACCACTGTGGAATTTCTTTTTGCTCAACCACTGCACCAGAGCGCCATCCGCGGCCATCTATAACTTGTTCGTTAGCAAGTACAGTTTGATCAACTGGATCCCAGTTAACCGTTGACATTTTTTTGTACACTAAGCCTTTTTCGTACAGCTTAGTGAAAAACCATTGTTCCCATTTGTAGTATTCTGGGTGACACGTGGCTATTTCACGATCCCAGTCGTAACCAAAGCCTAATTGCTTAAGTTGGTTACGCATGTAATCAATGTTTTCGTACGTCCACTTAGCTGGTGCTGTTTTGTTTTTGATAGCGGCG
Organism: Pseudoalteromonas sp. Angola-4; assembly: GCF_028599265.1. Taxonomy (NCBI): domain Bacteria; kingdom Pseudomonadati; phylum Pseudomonadota; class Gammaproteobacteria; order Alteromonadales; family Pseudoalteromonadaceae; genus Pseudoalteromonas; species Pseudoalteromonas sp. Angola-4. Next base: position 373,856 of record NZ_JAQREK010000001.1, read on the forward strand.
TTTTCTGCAGGTAAACCAAACGCATCCCAACCCATCGGTTGCATAACGTTTTTGCCTTGCAGGCGCTGGAAACGAGAAACAACATCACCAATGGTGTAATTACGCACATGGCCCATATGCAGTCGGCCACTTGGGTATGGGAACATAGAAAGACAGTAATACTTTTCTTTGCTCTCATCTTCGGTGACTTTAAATACCTGGTTTTCTTCCCAGTAACTTTGGACTTTTGACTCTATGTCTTGCGGGTTATATTGCTCTTGCATCTATGATTCCAGACTTCTTGCAAACTAATAAAAAATTGCCGATAGGATACCCCAAATAAAAGCCTAATCACAGCGTATAAGCACGGTTTTGTTAAAATCTCACTTTCAGTGCAGGTTAACCTATACTTATCTATGTTAAAGGCCAACACGCCCTTGATTTTGATGGAGTATAAAATGGCAGATTATAAAACATGGCTTAGCGATTTAACTAATTGGCTAAAAGATGTAAAAGATCACGAAGTAAAAGATGCAATGACCCGATTTGTTGAATCTGAGCAAGCACTTAAAGACCTAGGCAAAGAAAAATACGGACTCTATAAAAGTTATTTGCAGCGCGACATAGAACACGTTCAAGAAAACGAATCGCACTATAATTCGCTTGCATGGCAAGAGCTTAAAGAGTCGTTATGGTATGAGCTTTCGCATATAGAGGACAAAACCCAGCTTGAATGGCAGTCCCTTAGTCAAGATTTTAAGCATAATGGGATGTATCACGCAGGCGAATGGATAGCCATGGGCACATTAGTATGTAAGAATTGCACCCATAGTTTTGATATTTATCACGCTACACAAATTACACCGTGCATTGAATGTGATGGTATTTATTTTAGCCGTAAGGCATTACAACCCTAAATATATGTATTAAGTGGCTTGTAGGCCACTTAATACGCCCAAAGCCAGCGAGTATGTTGGTACAAAAAGAAGTTAGAATGACGAAAAAACTGCAGCCATTATCTGTTTCACAGCTCGCACCGAGCATTTCTACTAATCACGTTAGCACGTGTATGAGCAATCCATATCCAGAGCAACTTACCTTTATAGGCCAACAACGTGCCCAAAGTGCTCTCGACTTTTCACTTGGGATGGAGCTGCCTGGCTACAATGTTTATGTAATGGGTGAGGCCGCGCATGGCCGATTTACACTCGTAAAAGACAAACTTAAACAGCACGCAAAAGATCGCCCCACACCTAATGAATGGTTGTATGTTAATAATTACGACGACCACCGTGAGCCAATAGCGCTATTTATGCAAGCAGGGCAAAGCAAGCAATTAAGTGACGACATAGACTCATTTTTAGATGAAGTACTCGACACCTTTCCGGCAGCGTTTGATAACCCAGCTTATCAACGCAAAAAAAAGTCAATCGAGAGCGAATTTAACGACGCTTACGACAGCGCTATTACCGCAGTAGAAGAAATGGCGCTTGAGCAAAGCGTAGCGCTAATAGAAGAGAAAAACGCCGTAGGTTTTGCGCCTTTAGTTGAAGGCAGGCAGTTAAGCGATAACGAATTTGCCGCCCTAGATGAAGAGCTTCGTGATGAGTTTTTTGAAAAAATAGAAAAACTAGAAGATGCCTTAATTGAAGCGCTTATTGAGCTGCCTCGCTGGAAACGCGAATCAAAAGAAAAACAGCGTAATCTAAAAAAGGCCACAGCCGAGCAAGCTACAAAGCCGCTATTAAAAGACTTAGAGCATAAATACGCTGCCCATATTGGAGTGCTGCGCTACTTAAAAGACATTCGCGTAGAAATAATTGACGCAGTACTTGAATGGCTAGACGATGAAGATGAAAGCGAAGAAAGCAAAGAAGACTTTGACCGTAAAGGCATGCTTACCGACTTTTTTGCGCCTAACATTTTAGTTGAATTTAAAGAAGACGATGCCGCACCTGTGGTGTATGAGCCAAACCCAACCTTTGGCAATATATTTGGCAAAATTGAGTATTCAACATCGCAAGGCTCGCTTATAACCAGTTATCGCTCTATACAGCCTGGTGCATTGCACCGTGCAAATGGCGGTTACTTAATTATGGATGCCGAAAAAGTAATGGCCAACCCGCAAGTGTGGGATGGTTTAAAGCTTTCGCTTAAAACGCACCAAATTAAAAACGACCTACCGTATCAAGACAGCTCAGTAGGCAGCAGTTTTACACTGCGCCCGCAATTAATTCCTCTTGATGTAAAAATTATTTTATTAGGCTCGCGCGATTTGTATTACACCATAGGTGAGTACGATGAAGAATTTGCAGAGCTGTTTAGAGTACTTGCCGACTTTGATTATTATTTACCAAGTAGCGATAAGCTTCAGTACCAATTTATTACTAAAGTGAGTGAGTACTGCCAGCAAACGTTAAAGTGCACTACCACAGAGGTCGCCATGGTGCGGTTACTTAAATTTAGCTACCGCCAAGCAGAGCACCATAATAAATTATCGGCGCGCTTCGCCGATGTGCTTGAACTGGTGGCTGAGGCCAGCTTTTACGCCAAGCAAGATAAGCAAACACTGATTGATGCGCATCATATTGATGAAGCCATTGAAGGTAAGCAGTACCGCACCGGCCAAATAAGCGAAAACATGCTAAGCGATATAAAAGAAGGCCACACGCTTATTGCCACACAAGGCCAAGCCATTGGTAAAGTAAACGGCTTAACAGTGTTGCACATTGGCGATACGTCGTTTGGTACACCCGCGCGTATTACCGCCACCGTATACGCCGGCGCCGATGGTGTAATAGATGTTGAGCGTGAAGCCGAGCTAGGTAAAGCAATTCACTCAAAAGGTGTAATGCTACTTACCGGTTATTTAGGTAACAAATACGCCCAGCACTTTAGTTTAACGCTAAGTGCTAACATAGCTATAGAGCAAAGCTACGGTTATATAGATGGTGATAGCGCCTCACTTGCTGAGTTATGTGCGCTTATATCGGCCATTACTAGTTTGCCTATTAGCCAGTCTATTGCCCTTACAGGCTCTATTAACCAACACGGTGATGTGCAAGCCATTGGCGGCGTAAACGAAAAAATAGAAGGCTTTTTTAAGCTGTGTAAAATGCGCGGCTTAACAGGCGAGCAGGGCGTTATTATTCCTAAATCGAACCAAGTTAACTTAGTACTTGATGATGAAATACTTGAAGCGGTTGAACGCGGTAAATTTAATATTTACGCAGTAGAAACTGTAGACCAAGCACTTAACTTATTAATGGATATTGATGCCGGCGATATTATTGACGGCGAATACCCAGAAGATTCTGTTAACGGTATTGCTTTAGCACGCTTAAAAGACATAGCCGACATAGTTAATGGCGATAGCGAAGAAGATAAAGAAGCCGATGAAGATGAGGGAAAACACTAAATGATCAATATAATTTTAGCGGCGATCATCGCTATATTTTGTTTTTTAATTTTTCAAAATAGTAAAAAAGCAAAGCAACAAGCTGGCATTAATGCGCAAATTGAAGCCGACTACCTTGTCGCTAACGCAAAAGTAGAGGGCGTAATAGAAACCGCCTCAGGCTTACAGTACAAAGTGCTGCACAAAGGTGAAAGCGAAAATACACCTAACCCTACTAGTAAAGTAAACGTGCATTACCACGGCACGTTAATAGATGGCACCGTATTTGACAGCTCAGTAGAGCGTAAAACGCCAATAAGCTTTGGTTTAAATCAAGTTATTAAAGGCTGGACCGAAGGCTTACAACTTATGAGCCCAGGCGATAAATACATATTTTATGTACCGCACCAATTAGCCTACGGCGAAAAGCGAGTAGGCAGTATTCCACCTGCATCACTGCTTATTTTTGAAGTAGAGCTTTTGGCTATTGAGTCTTAATACACGCGTAAAAAAGTGTTAATAACTTTATAAAAAAACCCGTTAGCTAACGGGTTTTTTATTGCGTGTTTTTTAAGTTTTTTAAGTTTTTTAAGTTATTTAAGTTATTTAAGTTATTTAATATTAATACCAATTCGCTTAATTAAGTATTATTGCGGTTTGGTATAACTTTAATTATTTGGCCACTGTTGCCATAGAAAGCTTATTAAGCACCACAGCTATTTTATTAAGTACTTCTTCGCAGCCTTTTATATTGTGGCGTTCTTGCAAATAAGTGGGGCTGTTGTAGGTAAGCCAAACTTGGCCATTGTTGTCTTGAGATATATGTACTTTTTGCGGTAAGTCTATCGCCACACTTTGCTGACACTGCATTAACGGTGTGCCTACCTTTGGATTACCAAAAATAATCACTTCACTAGGGGCCAATTCCATATCAACATTTTGAGCGTTTTTTTGATGATCTACCCGCGCAAAAATGGTTATCCCTTTGTTACTGGCTATTTTTTCAAAACGGTTAGCTGTTTCTTGAACAGAATAATTACTTTGAAAACGTACTAAGCTGTCGTTCGCACTCGCCACGGCCGTGGCCGAGAGTAAAATAACCCCTAAAAATAGTCGGTTTAACATGGTTTGCTCCTCATAAAAAAGCTGATACCAATTCGCTTAATTAAGTGGTTTATTTTGATGCTGGAAAAACGTGTTGATAGCTAGGCAAAAAATTCGCTATTTAGTCGTTCTCGGCAATTGCTCCTGTATTGCGCTACCTTCTGCATCCATGCAGTCGTAAATGAGCATTTTTTAACACAAGTAGCGACACGTTTAGCCCCACAAAATGATTAAGTATTAATGCGAATTGCTATTATAAAGCGTATGAAAAATACACACTATCTGAGTTCCTTATTTGGTTCAACACTGCGCAAAGTGAATAAGTATAAAACGTGAGCATAAAAGTCTTTAAGTACCTATTTTAGTTGCGATTAATTCGAAAAATAAGGATGAATATGAAATTATTTGCATTGCATATAGTAATGATAGTCGTTATCATTCGCGGCGTTTTATACACCTCTTTTCAGGATCAACATGTTTAACCAAAAATACTTGGCGCTTAGTATTGCTGCGTCTTTTTCTGCTTTTTCTAATGTGGCATTTGCCGAGCAAAATAACGAAATTGAAACAATAGAAGTAACAGGCCGCGCTCAGCAGTTTTACCTAGAAACCGAAAGTAAAATTGGGACTAAAACGGATTTAGATCTTATTAAATTACCGCAATCTGCGCAGGTATTAACCGAGCAGCTTATTATTGACCAAGCCGCGCGCGATATTACCGATTTATACCGCTCAATAGCCGGGGTAAGTGAGTACAGTTATTCGGGCGTTACTTTTCGGGGATTTAGAGACGATGCCAATGTATTTTACGATGGCGTACGCGGCGACCCTTACTCGGGCTTTGGTGTACCACAATTATTTAATGTTGCGCGTGTAGAAGTATTAAAAGGCCCAGCCTCTGCGTTATATGGTGGTGGTGAGCCAGGCGGTATGATCAACTATGTGACTAAAAAGCCAAGTTATACGCAAACTAAAGAGCTAAAACTAACGCTTGGCAATTACAACACACATGGTGCCTCACTTGATATGACCGGCGGTTTAACCGACACCATGGCATACAGAGTAGGTGGTTATTACGAAGAGCAAGACAGCTTTCGTAATAACGCAGATTCAAAAAACAATGAGTTTACCGCTGGTTTATTATTTGATTTAACCGATTCGACCACACTAACCACCACTGTTGATTACATTAAGCAAGACTTAGGCGGTAACCGTTTACGTGGTGTACCGGTAGATGACAACGGCAACTTTTTAGTTGACCCTAGTTACAACGCAAATGAAGCATTTGACTACCAAGACATGGAAGCGTTAGTGCTGCAAGCCGAGCTAAAGCATTACTTTAATGATGATTTTTCTGTAAGTAGCACACTGCGTTACATGGATAACGAACGTGACCAAGCCTACCATGAGTCGCAAAGCTGGGTAGATGTAAACGGCGATGGTGAAGCAAACATTGATGACGAAACCATTAAACGCGAATACCGAAAGCAATACCGCGCCAACGAAGAAACAAGCTTAACCACCGATTTTGTTTATAGCTTTGAGCAAGGCCAATTAGCACACCAAGTATTATTTGGTGGCGACTACCACATAGTCGATACCGAGTACGATTACTTACGCGCCCGTTATGAAGCGGACGGCGTGGCTAACTTAAACATATTTGACTTAAATTACGGCGAAACCGACCCAAGTACTTATAACCTTACCGACATGAACCGCGATGGTGTTGAAACCGACCGTTTTGGACTATACGTACAAGATGTTGTAAGCATTAACGAGCAATGGACCGTGATTGCCGGCCTGCGTTACGATTATTTTAAAGAGCTAAATAAAGAAACCGGTTACAGTTATTCAGATAACGATGTAACACCGCGCGTGGCCGTTACATACCAACCTGTTGAAAATACCTCGTTATACATAAACTACTCAGAAAGCTTTAACCCAGCGTCATCGGGTGATCAAGAAGATGTAGAAGGCGAGGGCAACTTAACGCCAGAAACCGGTAAACAAACCGAAATTGGTATGAAAAACCAATGGCTAGATGGCAAAATTATGAGCACCTTTGCTATTTACCAAATTAATAAAGAAAACGTAGTAATGAGTAACCCAGACGACACGGGCGCGGGTGACGGCATTGCAGCACTTTTAAATATTGGTGAGGTAGAAAGCCGCGGGTTTGAAACAACGCTGGTGGGCGATTTAACCGAGCACTGGACGCTAACAGCTAACTACGCCTACAACGATACACTAGTTATTGAAGGTGTAACCGGCGATACTATTTCAAGCACCTACGGTGATGGCTCTCGCTTTGCTAATGCGCCGCGCCACCAAGCTGGTTTATGGTCGCGTTTTGCGCTTGATAGCATCGACTCGTCTATAGCATTTGGCGCAAATTACGTAAGCGAGCAAATAAGCCAAGATGGCCAAAAAGTTAAACCCTTTACTGTATTTGATATGAGCTGGACTTCTCGCTTTGACGATGTGTTATTAAGCGTAAATATTAATAATATATTTGATAAAGAATACGCAGTAAGTGGCTTTAGTGAGCGTAACGGTCACTTCCCGGGCAGCCCACGTGAAATAGTAGGCCAAGTAACCTATAAATTTTAAAGTAAATTAAGCGCGAGCTTATCTCGCGCTTATTTTTTATCGCTATTAAAATTAGCGGCTTCTTGCGCTGTGTTAATAGCTGTAATAGGGAAGGGGATCACAATACCTTCTTGGTTATAGCGTTTGTGTAGCGCTTTAATAAAAGCAGATTTAACCCAAAACCGATTAAAGTACTCTTTTGCGCGCAGCATTACGGTAAAATTAATGCTTGAGTTATCAAAGGTGTGATACACCACAAAGGTATTGTAATCATCAACCCCCCATTCATGGTCAATTAGTACTTGGCGCGCAACTTCTAGCGTTACTTGCTCTACAAATTCTAGGTCTGAGCTGTAGTGAACGCTTACATCAACAGGTACACTCAGTTCTTTTTCGGGGTAAAAGTAATTAGGGCGTGTTGAACTTTGCGGATTGAATTTGTTCAATCTAGGGGCGATTAAATCGCGGCGCGAGGTTTGTAACCTAGTGGGCTAAGTAAAAACCGAGCAACAAAGAGTTTATCGCCCCTAGGCAGAACCCAAAGGGCAGCGCATGTTTGGCATTTATGCTGCGTTATCGCCTATTTATGGGGAATAACCACACTACATAGGCTCTGCCTTGCCTAAAAACCAAACACGCTGCTGCAAATTCAAACATCAAAGATCAACACGCCCTACTAATACGCGATTTAGAAAGCTGACTATTAGGGATAATAATCATATTATTTGGCAGCATTTTAACCCACGTAGAGCGCCAACCAATTTTCTCTACAAAGCCTTGCTCCTTTGACTCAAGCTCAATAAAATCCCCCACCCGTATGGGTTTATCTATAACAAGTTGTACGCCCGAAAAAAAGTTTTCAAGGGTGGGCTGCAGGGCAAGTGCCACCGCTAATGACGTAATACCTAACGAGGCAATTATAGGCGTAATAGAAATACCCAAGGTGCCTAACAGCACTAAAGCCCCGACCGATAAAACGCTTACCCTAATAATGCCTTTAATAATACTTTGCGAATTAAAAATTACCGCCGACTCTTTGCTGTAGTAATTAATGGTGCCCACAAAAAAGCGGTCAAAAAATAAAATAATAGCCACTAAGCCCAAAATAATATTAATGGTCGAAAACGAAATATAGCTCGCAACCGGCTCGCCTTGTATTAACAACCCTTGCTCTATAATGGTGAGTAGCACAATAATTGTGCAAAGGGAGAGCGGTTTAGAGATAGAGGCGATAAGTAAGCTATCGAATATAAATTTAGTGTGAGAGGTCCACTTTTTAAGCCAGTACATTATAAAAAAGCGGATACAAAACAAAGCTATAGTTATAGAAACTAAACAAATAGCAATAACAACCCAAGGTTGCTCTGTTAGGTTGTAAAAAGTAGTAGCAGACATTACTTACCTCTCTTTTATAAACTTAAAAGAGTAAGCAGCAAGTTATGTACCTATATGAGTAGAGGGGCTGTATTTATAAAGTAACTCAGGTTATTAAAAGGTTATATAACTGGCAGCCAGAGCATGCCAGTTATATTTTTAGTATGGCTTAATTTAGCTTTAGGTTACATAGACTCAAGTGTTTTACCACGGGTTTCTGTAATGTATTTGGCCACAAAAAATATGCTAATAAGTGCCGATAAAGCATAAAAGCCGTACGCACCTGCAAGGCCAATATTAGCCAGCATAATAGGGAAGGTCATGGTAATGGCAAAGTTAGCAATCCACTGCGCGCTTGCAGCAACAGCAAGCGCTGCACCGCGAATACGGTTATTAAACATTTCGCCTAATAGCACCCACACAACGGGGCCCCAACTTAAACCAAAAAATACCACAAATAAGTTAGCCATTATAAGCGCAAACGTACCCATGTTATCGCTAAGTGCAAGCTTGCCTGCTTCATCAAGGCCCGCACTGCCAAATATATAAGTAAGCGCGCTTAAGCTGATAAACATACCAATACTGCCTACTAATAGCAGTGGTTTACGGCCAATTTTGTCAACAAGGGCAATAGCAATAAAGGTCGATACAATATTAGTCGTACCCGCTAATACATTTATAAATAACGATTGCGACTCATCAAACCCAGCAGCTTGCCAAAGCTCAGAGCCGTAATAAAACACCACGTTAATACCTACAAATTGCTGAAACACACTCAGCGCAACACCCGCCCATACAATCGGGTGTACTTTTTTACTGCCATCAATAAATAAATCGCGAATACTTGGCTTTTTATCGCTACGTAAGGAGCTTTTAACATCGCTTATTTGCGCAGCAACGTTGTCGTTCGAAATTTTACTAAATACTGTTTTTGCATCGTCTAATTTACCTTGCGCCACTAAATAACGAGGCGACTCAGGAATAAACAACACCCCCACTAAAAACAGTATTGCAGGCACAAGCTCAGCCCAAAACATCCAGCGCCAAGCGGCTATATCAAGCATTAAAATATTTTGCGCGCTGCCTGCTGCATCAGCAATTAAATAGTTACTTAAAAACGCAGCAAATAAACCCAATACAATAGCGAGTTGCTGTAATGTAGCTAAACGACCACGAAGGGCAGGTGGTGCAACCTCTGCAATATAAGCCGGCGCTAATACCGATGCAGCACCAATACCTAAGCCACCAAATAAGCGGTAAAAAATAAACTCGGCCGAGCTTTCGCTAATGCCTGAGCCAAACGCACTAATGGCAAAAATAATCGCGGTGATGATCATAATTGCACGCCGGCCAAACTTATCAGCCAGCGGCCCCGCAGCAAGTGCACCTAAGGCACAGCCAAGTAATACAGACGCTACGTTAAAGCCCGTAGCTACACTGCTTGAATTAAACGCATTACCGAGTGCCGACACCGTGCCGTTAATAACACCCGAGTCAAAACCAAATAAAAAGCCACCAATAGCAGCCACTGCAGAGATAAAAATTACGTAAAAAAGAGAGCATGTGCCCAATGTGTGCGCCGAGCTATTACTGCTCGGCGAGAGAGGTGATGTCATAATTGTGTGTCCTGGTTTTTATTATTGTGTACTTTACTATATTGAGACGTGTGGTGCTGCGTATTTTAAACGAATTTTATCTGGGCTAACTCTTTCATAATCAATATTAAAATTATTGTTTAATACTTCTAGCAGTCCTTTAATATCGCCCGTTTTGAACATGCCAGCTACTTGTACTTTTTTGAGACGGTCATCCTCTGAAAGCTCGAAATCTATATTTGTATAGCGGCTGATTTCAGCCATGGCTTCAGCAAGTGATTCACCTCTAAATATTAAGCTACCTTTACGCCACGATAATCTAGCGGCTACATCCATAGGATCAACTTTTTCGACCGCTTTAGCAATTTTACCTTTGAAGCTTAAATCAAGTTTTTCTCCCTTTGACACCGAAGTTGAACTATTTGATAAATACTGACCTTGTTTATTAGTCCCTTGGGAAAGATTTGGTAACGGTTTGGCACTTTGCTCTGCAACAAGGACTTTGCCATCTGTCACAATCAGTTCTATTTGCTTTTGACCTACTTCTACATTAAATGCAGTACCAACAGCCTGAATAACTTTATCACCAGCTATAACACTTAAAGGGCGCATTTTATCGTGAGCTACGTCTATATGAATTTCGCCACGCAGTAAATTTATTACGCGAGTGTGTTGGGTATACCTCACTTGAACAAAGCTATTTGTGTTTAAGGTGATTTTACTTTTATCAGAAAGCAGTATGTCCTTACTTTCACCTACGTCGGTTTGAAAATTAAGCTGTTTAGCAACCACAGCTGATTGATTAACCGGGTAAAAAAATGAAAAGTTAAACGCTTCTTGAAAAAAGCTAAGTGCAACAGCTAATAAAATAGATGCAGCTGTTGCACCTAACCACACAGGGAGGCGTTTTTGTTTTACTGGTGTTTGTGGAAACAGATCTGACAAGCGACTGAGGTCGTCCATTTTGTCCCACAGCTGTGCTACTTCAAGTAACACCTCTACATTTTTATAAGATTGTGACAACCATTGCTTTAACGCTTGTTCTTCGAGCTTAGACAGTCCACGATCAAGTTTAGCCAGCCACTCACTTGCTTTATCAAGGCGCGCATCGTCGCTAGTGTTTCGTTCGTTTATATGATGAACATTACTCATTCCTCCCTCCTGCATTTAGCTGCGAAGAAGTATTTGGTTGCCCATAAACACTTTTTGTAGATTGACGCATAAATTGCGTACAACGTTTCATGCCTGTTGCTATATGTTTTTCCACGGTACTTTCACTAAGGTTTAATTGAGCAGCAATTTCTCGCTGCGAATAACCATACACTTTTTTTAATACAAACACTTTACGGCACTGCACGGGTAAAAGCCGTATGGCTTCACAAAAATTAGAAAATTCACTATCGGTGAGTGCTTTTTCGTACATTTCGTCTTGCTGGTGTTCCGCTAAGAGTTGCTCTAACGCTTCCATGTTGTCGATCCCATCGACTAGGCGTATATTGGCTTGCTTTTGGTAATCGAGCGCTAAATTTCGCGCCGTTTTATAAATAAAAGATTTTGGTGAGCTTATGTTTTCAGTGTTTTTAATCTGACAAATTCGCACATAAGTTTCTTGCACTATATCTTCAATTTCATGTGGCGGCACTATACGTGCAACTACATTTGAGAGACTTTTGCGCGAGGCCAAATAGACCTTATAAAAAAGTGTGTCTTTCGTCATTTAGTGTGTGTCTCGTGTGTGTGTTTACGGCAATTATTGTTATTGTTTTGCCAATACAAACTAAGACGAATGGTAAGAAAAAATCCGCCATTAAATTTAAAAAATAAATAAGTTTTTTTATTTTTAAATTTAATGTTCACTAACCGCAAAGGGCATAAAGCTTGTAATGTAAAGGCGAAGTGTACTACAGTTTTTGCCATTATAAATACCTTACTAAGTACTGGCTCTGTAATTTAGAAACTTTAACTTTTTAATTAATAAGTAAAAAACTGCAATGTGGACTGTATTTTTAATTGTTTAAAAATACAGTTAAAAGCGCAAACAATAAAAATAATAAAGGCATAAAAAAAATTAGCATGGCTAGTCAAAAAAATAATTTATTAAAAAAAAATAAAAAAAATTTATGGAGGAAAATAAAAAGTCACTCGTCTTTGTTCTGTGTATGGCCAAAAACTATACACAAGGAATATTTACATTTGCCGCTTTGTTTACCGCTTTATGCGCTGGTTTTTAGCTTACTCACCACCGAGGTAAAAGCGAGCGCTGTAAACGATAAAGCTGTGTTTAATATTCCAAGACAAAGGGCCGATTTATCGCTAATAAATTTTGCCGAGCAAGCCGATATTACTTTGCTTTTTCCGCTGGATAAAATTCAGCAGTTACAAACAAATACTATTGCTGGCGAGTATTCAATAATAAACGCATTACAGATTTTACTCGATGGCACAGGGTTGCAACCGCATGTTAGCGAAGATGGGCAAATATCTATTTTAATAGACCCAAGTTTCGAGAGAACTGACAACATGGCTAACTATAAAAAAAATGGCGTGTCCAGTGCTGTACTAGCTGTACTAAGCACAATGGCAACGCTCCCTGCAGTGGCAGAGACAGCAGCACAAGAACCAGAAATAATTGAAGTACGCGGGATCAGAGGCTCGCTTGGCCGAGCTATGGATGCCAAAAGAGAAGCGGGCGGCGTGGTCGACTCCATTTCAGCAGAAGATATTGGTAAATTCCCTGACACAAATTTAGCTGAGTCTTTACAGCGAATTACGGGGGTTTCAATAGACCGTTCAGGCGGTGAAGGGCAGCTTATTACGGTGCGTGGTTTTGGCCCGCAGTTTAATACTGTGCTTGTAAATGGTCGCCAAATGGCCTCTGAAAATCAAAGCCGTGCGTTTAGCTTTGATACTATTGCATCAGAGCTAGTTAAAAGCTTAGATGTATTTAAAACCTCAACAGCCACTATGCAATCTGGTGGTATTGGCTCAACAGTAAATGTAAATACAGCGCGACCATTTGCGATTAGCGGTTTTAAAGTGGCAGGTAGCGTTAAGGGTATTTACGATGAAAATAGTGAAGAAACCACACCTGAAATTTCTGGATTAATTAGTAATACATTTAATGATGACACATTGGGTGTGTTGTTCGCTGTTTCTCGCCAAGAGCGCGAAACACGCTTAAACCAGGCGCAGGTAGACGGCTGGTTAGAAAACGTGGGCGTCCCAAACCCGCAAACTCAAAGCGGGCAAGCATACACCAGTAATATTTTTTCGCCGCGTAATTACGATCATAAAGTAACAACAGAAACACGTACACGTACCAATGCAAACTTAGTAATACAGTACGCACCTTCAGATGATTTAGTTATCACTGCTGATGCGCTCTATTCTGATTTTGATGTAGAAGCAGACACAACGTCTTATGGGCATTGGTTTACAGCGCCAAACTTAGAAGGCTTTGGCGGCGCTGCAGGGCCAATTGTTGATGAAAATGGCACTGTGGTTGATTTATATCAAGAGGTAGGCCTTGCCACCGATATGCACGCTAAAAAGTTTGATCGTTTAACCAACTCTAGCGCATTAGGTTTAAACTTTGATTGGCATGTAAACGATAACTTAAATATGAAGTTTGATTTAAGCCACTCAAAAGCTGAGCGTGAGGCTAATAATGGTGGCGGGGATCAGTTATCGTTGATTGGCTATGCTAACCGAGTTCGATTTGAAGTGGATGGCGGTATTTTACCTTATGCGAGTGAGTTTGCCTCTGCTAACCCTAACATTTATAGCGGCCAGCAAGAGCTGGACGGTGTTGCTTATAACCCTGCAGTTACACCTGATGGCGTATCAAACCATTTAGATACAGCCAATAGCCGAGCACATGTAATGCTACGCCGTGGTTGGGCTGTAGAAGATACCGTGGATCAGTTTCGTTGGGATAGCATTTGGCACAACGATGGTACATCAGGCCTAGTTTCGGTCAAATTTGGTGCTATGTATTCAACTGAAACAAAAAATCTTGATCGTTGGGATAACGAAGGTGTTGGTATTCACTGTACTTTTTGTGGTTACCCAGATGACCCAAGTATGGATGGCTTAGCGCAATTTGTATTTGACGCAGGGGATGACTTTTTATCTGATGTGAGCGGCAGCGGTCGTATGCCAACGTCATGGCTTGCACATGATGGTGAGGCAAACTTTGCGTACCTTGAGCAAATAGCTGCAGCGAATGGTCAGCCTATTAGTTTTGATGCAGTTAAACGTAATAAGTCGTTTGAGATAACTGAAGATACTTTCTCGTTTTATACAGAATTTGATTTTGAAGCTGAACTTGCAGGCATGCCTTTATACGCAACAGCCGGCTTTAGATACGAAAGCACCGATGTAGAAGTAAAAGGCACAGACGAGCCAGTTAGTGCATTAACGATCTTAGATAAAACAGAAATGCTCGCTAACTTTGGCGCTGTAGAAAATATTTCAGCAAGTTCAGATTACGAAGCGATTTTACCTAACTTTAGTGTAAAGCTTGAAATAAGCGATGAGCTAATAGCACGTGCTGCTGTATCACAAACAATTACGCGACCAACACTCGATAGCATGTCGCCTGTAACTGTAATCGAAACAACTCGGCAGGGGGGCAATTTAACATCAAGCTCTGGTAACCCTGAACTTGAACCGTTTACCTCTGATAACTTAGATTTATCATTAGAGTGGTATTACGCTGATGCCAGTTATTTATCCGCTGGTTACTTTAGAAAGAATGTTGCTAACTTCATTATCAATACCACTGAAGATTTAACCTTTGAATTGTCTGGTGGCGGATTGTTGACTGACCCTTCAACAGGTAACGATGTAGATAACCCTGATGCAGCCGACTCAACGGCTGTATTTACAAACACCTTACCAAATAATAGCGAATCGGCGATTGTTGATGGCTGGGAAATAGCCTTACAGCATAGTTTTGACAGTGGCTTTGGCTTTATGGTTAATGCAACATTTGTAGACAGTGATGCAGAGCTAGACCCTGCAGATATAACTCAAGTATTTGCATTAACAGGCTTAAGCGACTCTTATAATGTGGTTGGCTTTTATGAGAATGGACCATTTCAAGCGCGTTTAGCCTATAACTGGCGCGATAGCTTTGTACAGTCACTTACACAGCTAAATGGTGATGGTGTGACAATTGTGGAAGATTACGCACAACTTGATGCTAGCGGCAGCTATGACATTACCGAAAATGTATCGGTATTTTTTGAAGGTATTAACTTAACCGAAGAATATGTGCACAAACGTGGTCGTTTTTCTAATCAATTATTATTGGTTGAAGATAGCGGACGACGTTTTGCGTTAGGTATTCGCGGTAGTTTTTAACTTTAATTAATAAAGTGGCTTTTACATTTAGTAATAGCCACTTTTTAAATATGCCTTTATAGGTAACAAGTATGAACCAGCAAAATAAAAAAATAAAAACAGTGGTTGTCGTTGGTGGTGGTATAGCGGGCTGGCTAACCGCCGGACGATTAGCGGCGCACCATAAAAGTAATACCCCCGATGGCCTTAATGTTGTGCTAGTTGAATCTCCAAATGTACCAATTATAGGTGTTGGTGAAGGCACTTGGCCTACCATGCGTAGTACATTAATAGCACTTGGTATTAGCGAAACCGACTTTATACGTGAGTGCGAAGCAAGCTTTAAACAAGGTGCAAAATTTGCCAAATGGGTGGATGGCAGCAATGATGATTTTTATTATCACCCATTAGTTTTGCCACAGGGCTTTTCAAAAACAGATATGGCAGGGCATTGGTTAAATAATACCGCTGAGTCAACGTCTTTTTCTAATGCAGTGTGTTACCAAGAAGCTATTTGTGAGCAAGGGCTTGCTCCTAAAACAATTCGCACCCCAGAATATGCTGCCTTAGCAAATTATGCCTACCACTTAGACTCGGCAAAATTTGCCGTTTTTTTACAAAAACATTGTACGCAGGAGCTTGGCGTTAAACATTTTTTAGCTGATGTAACACAGGTCAATAGTGCTAAAAATGGCGATATTGCAAGTGTTACCACAAAGCAACAAGGTGAAATTAGCGGTGATTTATTTGTCGATTGTACCGGTTTTTCATCATTGTTATTAGGCGAGCATTATAAGGTTCCTTTTATGCCTTGCGATGATGTGCTGTTTATCGATACCGCCTTAGCAGTGCAAGTCCCCTATGAGAATGAAGATGAGAGCATTGCGTCTCACACAATTTCAACAGCGCAAGAAGCAGGCTGGATATGGGATATAGGGTTACAACACCGCCGTGGGGTAGGTTATGTGTATTCGAGTAAATACAGTAGCGAAGCACAAGCACGAGAAAAGCTTAAAGAGTATGTTGGCGATAAAATAGAGTCGTTAACAATTAGAAAAATCCCTATTAAAAGTGGCCATCGCTCACACTTTTGGCAGAACAACTGTGTTGCGGTAGGGCTTTCGGCTGGCTTTTTGGAACCGCTTGAAGCTTCTGCATTGGTATTAGTAGAAATGTCAGCGCAAATGATAAGCGAACAACTCCCCCACACCCGCGATATTATGGATATTACCGCCAAGCGCTTTAATGAGACGTTTAGCTACAGGTGGGAAAAAATAATCGACTTTTTAAAGTTACACTATATTTTATCAACCCGTGACGATAACGCATTTTGGCGTGATAACAGAGACCCAAAAACGATTCCTCAAAGCCTACAAGATCTAATGAAATTATGGCAATACCGCGCCCCTGCTGACCACGACTTTACAAGTAACAATGAGGTGTTTCCAGCGGCGAGTTATCAATATGTTTTATATGGTATGGGCTTTAAAAGTGACTACAGCACAACTTCCTATATGCTTAAAGACACTGATTTTGCTAAAAGTCAGTTTGATAAAAATAAAAGCATGATAAACCAAGCAGTCACTAACTTACCTAGTAACCGAGAATTGTTAAATAAAATTAAGAGTCATGGCTTTAGCACTATTTAGCTTAAAAATTTACCCATAAAAACAATAAAGAGACACGCATGGAAAATTTAGTCGCATTAGAGCAAAGTGCTCATCAGCATATAAAAATAGACACACAAAAAGCACAATCACACGCTGAAAACATTAATATGATCCCTGTTGTTATGGCAGAACTTAATCAAATTGCCGTTCAGCAGCCTATAGTTTTTGCAAAAAACTCAGAAACAGGGGAGTTTACACTCAATGCTTTATTAGGCTTTGAGCAACATGAGAACTTGTTTTATCAGCACTCGCAGTGGCAGGGAGTATATTTACCGCTTCAGTTACAGCGTCAGCCATTTTTTGTTGGTGATACTCATGCAAAGCAAACTCAATACCCTGTGTGTATTAATTTAAATAGCCCAGCAGTCATTAATAACCAAGCGCAAAGCCAGAATGATTTAGAACCAATTTATACCCAAAACGCAGAAGAAAGTGGTTATTTTAAAAAAATAAAGCAGTGTTTAGGACATTTACTACAAGGCGAAATAGACAATAAAAAGTTAATAGATACCTTGTTACAGCATGAGCTACTGCAGCCATTATCGCTTGAGGTAACGTTTCAGAATAGTCAAAAAACAAAGTTAAACGGCTTATACACTATTAATCAAGAAAGACTCGCACAACTTGATAGTGATCAAATTACGCTTTTACATCAACGCGCTTTATTACCCGCTATTTATACTGTTATAACCTCACTTGGCCAAATATACCCATTGATTGAGCGTAAAAATGCGGTGCTTAATTTAGCCGATGATTGATTTTACACTTAACAAAAATATGGTGTTACAGATACACACTGTTGGGGAAGAGCAAACCCCAATTATTGTTATTGATGATTTTGTAAATAATGTAGATGAACTTATTAATTTTGCTGTGTTTTCTCAAAACGCCAGAGAAACATTTTGCGCACAAGAAAGTGATTTTTATCCAGGAGTAAGAAAAGCATCACCGCTTAGTTATATCGAGCGGTTAAAAGACCTTGCGCCAATTATTAATTCACACTTTGATATGACAGATAAAAGCGAGTTTGATGTAATACTTTCTGCTTTTTCAATTGCATGCACTGAACCTGATGAGCTAAGGCCAATACAAATGCTTCCTCATTTTGATACACCTAATATGAATCAACTTGCTATGGTGCACTTTTTATGTGATGAAACGCATGGTGGCACTTCATTTTATAAGCATAGAGCCCTAGGGTATGAACGCATAACAAAAGAGCGACTTATGCCATATAGGCAAACTATTAAGCAGCAAGCCATGGCGCAAAAGCTTCACAAAAACCCACATTATATAAATGGCAGTACAGCTTTGTTTGAGCAAGTTTACAGTGTAGAGGCAAAGTTAAATCGGGTTGTTATATACCCAAGCAACTTATTGCACTCTGGTAATATAAATGCGGCCAACGATTATGTATGCGATCCAATTAATGGGCGTTTAACTATTAGTAGCTTTGCTGTTTTACGTTAGCTTTTTATTACCTGCTAAAACTTTCAAAGTACTCTTTTTGCAATGCTATAGTCAGTGCTTTAGGGCGAATACCTTGTACTAAGCTGTATACCTCATCTTTTGTGTAACCTGCCGAATTTAAAATAAGCGCAGCGACCAACGCTGTGCGGTCATATTGATATTACCTTTTTTCTTTTACATTAAAAGTTGAATATATCCCCTGAAAGCTGGTTAAAACTAATTAACCAATTAGCACGCGTAATTTATAGCGCAGTTTAGCTTATTCAATTAAAGTGGCTAATTAGTTTATTGAGTATTAATTCTTTTTTGAGGCTAGATGGATGCTAGAGATTGTTGCTACTGAAGACTTAAAGGCTGCCGCACAGTTTACGTTTAACAATATGAAACCCTATTACGAAATGTATGCGGTAGATTGGGATGTAGAAGACGTTTATCAAGCTACCAAAAACCTTAAAAATTTTGATATTATGTGTAAGGGTCAACTCATAGGTGTCGTGCGCTTATCGTTTGAAGAAGGGCGTTGCCAACTTCGCGATATTCAGATTGCAGCTACTTATCAAAACAAAGGTTATGGTGCTCACATTATTGCTAAAGTAGTTGATATAGCTCGTCAACAAAGTGTCAAATTCATAGATCTCAAAGTATTTCAGCTAAGCCCAGCATTTAAGTTATATAGCCGTATTGGATTTGCAGTCGATAGAAAAGATGATCGTTTCTACTACATGAGCTTGCGAGTCTAATAGCAACAGTATTAAGAGGCGTAAAGTACTCGGTTTCACGACTCTTTAGCTAACTTTAGTCAAGTGCGACTGTATTACCCTATGCGGCCATTAGTTTTTAGGAGAGCGAGGTGTACTTAATTGCTGTGTGGTCTGCTCAAAAATTTAAAAGTACATTTAGGCCTGCAGGTTTTGGCTCATTCCTATTTGGTGATTTTATGGTTTACATAATTACGATTAGTTACCGCTAATAAGTGGCTAAGCTTATAAAGGGTAACTAATAATGAGCGTTAACATATTCCCCTCACACCTCAAAGTTATTAAAGTATTCTTTTTGCAATTCTATAGTCAGTGCTTTAGGGCGAATGCCTTGTACTAGGCTGTATACTTCTTCTTTTGTGTAACCTGCCGAATTTAAAATAAGCGCAGCAACCAACCCTGTGCGGCCAGTGCCGCCTTTGCAATGAATGGCAATGGTTTGTTTTTGCTGTATGGCTTGTAGTATGTCTGTTTTGTGGGTATTCCAGCTTGATGTAAAAGGTTGTTTTGGGGCTTCGTCGTCATTTATTGGTAAATGAAACCAGGTTATATCGTGCTTATTGCACTCATTATTAATTGTTTGTACGTTGTTTTTTTCAAGCTCCTTTTGCGGCATAAGCGATAGTAGCATGTGAGTGCCAGCCGCCTTTAATGTGGCGATTGAATCCGCTAGGTTTTGCGTTTTTGTACCAGGGCAAGGCGTAAAAATAATATTTGCGCCGTTATTGAGTGATAAAACATCGTATGGGTGCGCGCTCATGGTAAGTCCTTTATTTTCAATAAATTTGCTTTTATACGCTCACTATAGCGTGTTTTAGTTACAAGTTTAAGATTGAATAATAAGCACAAATGCTAGATACTGTTTTTATATACAGTTGTGGCGATGTTATGAAAAAAGAATTACCAGCAAAATACTATTTAGCGCATTTTAGAGAGCTTATTGAGTTTGTAACAAGTAAATGTATGCATTTACTTGAGCCTAAACATAGTGAATTTATTAGTAAAATTAACCAGCTAGATGAGCAAAGCCAATGCATGTTGGCGCGTGTGTATTCGCGCAAGCCTTATTTAGTGCAGGCGCAATCGCTCAATTATGAAGAAATAACTTCGCCGCATCAGGCTATTTATACGCTAAAAACAGCGGGTATTTTATATGAGCCAAACGCACAGCATTACAAGCAGCTTATAGCGCATTTAACTAAGCCCATGCTGGTGGAGTTACTCAGTAATTACAGTGAGCAAATAAGCTTTAAAAAAAGCGCAGCTAAAGGAGAGTTGGTCACTATTACGTGCCAATTTTTTAGTGAGCGCGCAGATGATCTTACCCCTTTATATAGCCAGTATGTCATTAATAACCGTGAAGATTATTACGAATATTTTGAGTTTTTATTTGCAGGGCGCTTAAGTAGTGGCGATGTAAACCATCAAAACCGCTTTGTTATGCGCGATTTAGGGTTAACCGCTACCCGCGAAGGGCACAGCGAGAGCTTGTCGCGCTTTAATACACTCGCTGAGGCGCAATCTAATTACGTTTTAAATCGTTACCGTTTAGCGTTTAAAAACATTGGCAAAACAGCCGGTAATACAAAAGATGAAACCTTAGATGACAAAACCCCTTACACCGAGCTTGCGCATTTAGTATTGGCGCAACCGGCGCATGGCGCACAAGCGCACGACATTAAAAACAAACTGCTGGTTAGGCTGTATAAACAACTTAAAAATACCGATAGCGAACTTGCCTTTAGCCTACTTGAAGGCTGCACCGATTACGCCGAAGCCCAAGAAATTCAAATAAGAGAGCAATACCGCCTAGGTAATAAAGCGTGGGTTAAAGCGCAGCTAGAGCAAATTATAGAAAACCCGCTCACCGACGATTTACTGTACTTTGCTGATGACTTTTTAATGCGTAAGTTTAATAAACAAACGCGTTCGCGCTTAAGCACCATGCTGGCCGACACCCAGTGTGTGCTGGAAATTGACGAAATTTACCGAGGCGATGTAGAGCAAGGCGTAAATGAGCATTACAGTACAAAAGGGTTAACGGTTTTTAATACCGAAAACACCTTATGGCAAAGCTTGTTTGGCTTAGTATTTTGGCACGAGTTATTTATTGAATCGCCATACCCGCCGTGTAATGAATTTGATATTTACCCGCAAGTTTTACAGCTTGGTAATTTTTATGAAGCACAAAGCACGCAAATTGACGCACGTTTAAAAAGCTGTAGCACTAATCAGGCGCTGCTTAATTTGGTATGTAAGCATGCCGCGCAGTATTTTGAGCAGCCCAATGGTTTATTTAGATGGCGCAGCAATTTATTAGAGCCACTAGAGGCACTTATTTTAAACAGCCCGCTTGAAGCGTTAATTGCGCACTTAACGGCTATGAGCAAACACTATTTACAGCTAAAAGACGGCTACCCCGACTTAATGGTCATTAATAATGGCCAAGTACATTTTGAAGAGGTAAAAGCCCCAGGCGATAAGCTTAGGCGCAACCAATTAACCACCATTGATAATTTAAAAAATGTGGGCTTTACAGTACATATTGCTGCAGTTAAGTGGTTTGTAGACCCTAACCGTATTTACAGCGTAGTTGATATAGAAACCACGGGTGGCTTAAAAGGCGGTAACCGCATTACCGAAATTGGCATTGTTAAAGTGCAGCACGGTAAAGTAATTGATACCTGGACGACACTTATTAATCCGCAGCGCCATATCCCAAGCTTTATTACTAAATTGACCGGCATAAGCGATGGCATGGTTTACAACGCGCCTGTATTTGCCGATATAGCACAGCCACTACTAGATAAACTTGCAGGCAGTATTTTTGTAGCCCATAACGTAAACTTTGATTACGGTTTTATTAAAAAAGAATGCGAGGTTGCAGGGCACTTTTTTAAAATGCCAAAAATGTGCACCGTGGTTGAATCGCGCAGAGCGTTTAAAGGGCTAAAGTCGTATTCGCTTGGTAACCTTAGCGCGCATTTTAATTTAAATTTAACCAGCCATCACCGGGCATTGGCTGATGCTACCGCCACTGCCGAGCTGTTATTGCTGATCCAAAACAGTGAAACGCTAACGCAATAAACGAGTAATTTATATTTAAGAGTATGAAACTTAAATAATTAAGTAACGTTATTATAATTTTTTAATTATTTTTGGAATAAAGTGTTTTTGTAAATCGTCTTCTTTATGTCAATCCGACAAACTAGAGGACAAAACAATGACTAAATTAAATAAAATTGTAAGCGTAATGATGTTAAGCGGTGTGTGTACTTTTACAGGTGCAGTGCACGCCGCTGATATTGAACTATCTCAGTCAACGTCGGCGCAGCAACAAACATCTACATCTATTACGGTTTCACAAAATGGTTTAACAGCCAGTGGTAGCAACGAGTCAAACGTATCTAACGATACACAAGTAACGGCTGATGACTCGCAAAACACAGATTCAACGGCGAATAATACGCAAACTCCAGCGCAAGAAAGTAGCGAGGCCGCAGAGCCTGCAAATACATTAGTTGCATCTGCAAGCGGATCTTTAAATAATGCATTAAATGCATCGGCCGCGTCTTTAAATAACTCAGGCAATACAGCGCTTGATACAACAGTCAATACAGCGCTTGATACAACAACGCAGTTAACCTCATCGGCGGGTAATTTAACAACCGCTGTGAGCCAGTCATCATTACTTTCTGTTACCTCTGAGCAAGGCGCTCAGCCAGATACTACCGACGCACCAATAGATGCATCTTTACTTTCAAATGTGGGCAGCGCTACCGATTCAGTTACACAAGCTGATGCAACTAACGCGCTTAATGTGGGTGAGCTTACAAACCAATTAGCAATTACTAATACGGCTGCAAACTCAGTGAGTTCTGCACTACAAATGGGTGATGCTATTAATACCAGTAATGAAGTAGTAAGCAATGTTCAGCAATCTTTAATTGCCAGTGTGCAAGACAGTACGGTTAGTAGTTTACAAAGCACGGTACAGCAAAGTGTTAGCGGGCAGGTGAGTGCAGCGGTTACTGATCAAATTAGTAACGATGTAGCACTTAGCACCGCAAGTGAAGTAGTAACCAACATTACTAACGATTTAGACCTAGGCCTTTAATACGCCAAGTGCTTGCACAAATGCCGAATGGGGAAACCTATTCGGCCTGTTGGAGAATAAATATGAAAGCAGTTATAACCGCCACATTGTGTGTTTTTAGTGCCCAAGCGGTGCTTGCACAAACCAACCACGTTAAAACAGCTGAGCAAAATAAGCCCTTTAAAAGTAGCTTTGAGCTAAATGCAGATGCTGAAGTTGGGGTATTAAGTAACTCGGCGCTCTCTGTTCAAGAGCTTGACGATATTTCCTCGCAAAGCGACAGCGGCATAAAAACCGCAGCCGGTGTTAATGCAAAATGGCAAGTAACCAAAAGCGCTAAATTAACCTCAAGCTATAAGTTTGAACAACAAGACTTCGATGAATTTGATCAATATGATTTAGACCTGCATCAATATGGTTTAGATGGCAGTTATAGCTTTAATAGCCATGAGGTAGGGGTTCGTTACGATGGTGCAAAAGCAAATGTAAATGGCGATACATTTTTACATTTTAATCAAGCCAGCGCCTACTATGGCCATTTTTTTAACCCGCATACGTATTTGCGTATGAGTGTAAAAACCAAAGCTAAACGTTTTGCTACTGCAAAAGCACGTAATGCCGACGGCGTAGGCGGCGATGTAGCGCTTTATCATTTTATAAATAATGGGCAAACCATGCTAATGGCAGCGCTAAGTGCCGATAAAGAAAACGCCGACGACAACCAATACGACTTTAACGGCTACGGTTTTACTACTAAAGTTACGCACAAATTTACGGCCTTTAATGTGGCTAACAAAGTGGGGGCTGGCTGGCGTTATCAAAATAAAGATTACGATGAGCAAACAACGGATGATTTTTTTGAGCAAATACCGTCGCGAGATGAGCACCGAAATGTCGTTAATGCGTTTTATAATCTAGCTGTGTTTGAGCACGTAACATTAATAGCCGAGGCTGAATATGGCGATTATCAATCAAAGCTTAGAAGCAATACCTATACGCAATCGGTTTTATCGGCGTCAGTTAAAGTGCATTTTTAGGTGGGTAAATGGCACCATAACCAAAGGTGGTGTCTTTGCCATGCTCGCCTAAATCGACGGCAAGCGATGTAAGCTCGTTAAGAGCTTTGGTTTTATTATTACCATGCTTTAACAATAAACAACTTAATGCCGCGCTTACATGCGGCGCCGCCATTGACGTACCCGACTCCCTACCAAATTTTCCACTGCCTTGGCTTGTAACAACATTTACACCAAGAGCTGCAAAGTCTATGTAATCGCCTTTATTTGACCATCTATAAATTTGGTTTTGTGAATCAATAGCACTTACCGCTATCACGCTTTTATACGCACCTGGGTATAACGGCTGCGACGCCGGCCCTTGGTTACCTGCAGCAGCTACAATTAACACGTTTTGTTTTATTGCTGCAGTAATACTTGCTTCTAAAACTGCGTTATTTGGCCCTGTTAGGCTCATATTTATTACGGGTATTTTATTACTGACTAGCCAGTTAAGTGCTTCTACTATGGCAAATAATGTAGCCCCTTGTGCATATTCAGATTGCCTATAAAACACCTCGGCACTGTAAAGCATGGCACTGCCTAAAAGCGGGTTAAGTTTTGCGCCTTTACCTGTAATTAGCCCTGCAATGGCGGTGCCGTGTAAATTTGGCGAGCTTAACCCTTGTGGTAAAAAGCTTTGCGTAGTGATATTTGCACCTTCAAAAGCACTGTGTTTGGTATTAATGGCGCTGTCGATCATGCCAATTTTTACGCTTTGTGTGCAGTAGGGGGCAATAGAGTTATTTGGTGTTACTTTTGCGGTAGGCTCGCCAGTTTGCGCTTGGTATATGTGGTTTCGGTCAAGTATTGCAGACTCATCTATGTTAAGCGCTTTTAATAACTCACTTTTATAATTAACACCTTGGGGGGCGTTAAAGCGTACTAAACTCATGTTAAGTGCGTTGTAATTTTTTACCGATACAATGGTTACATTTTGCTGCTTTAGGGTATTAAGTTGTTGGCTATTTGCCATTAATAACCATTGGCGCTCTATTGCTCTAAAGCCGTTTTCTAGCTCTACTTCAACAAATGCGGTGTTTTGGCTATTTATATTAATGTTAAGCACATTGGGTAAGCTGCTAATTGGCTCACTAATTTGCGCTTTTAGTGCATCAATTGAAACTTGTGGTACAGGCACCGGAAGCGGCAGGCGTTGTGCGCGCTCTATAGTTTGCTCAATACGCTGCTCTATTGGGTTAAGCTGCCCAAGCACTTGATCGACTCTCACTATATTGGCAGAGCTCGTTGCGCTAAATATGCAAAGCGAAGTGGCTATTATGTGTTTAACGCGTGTGTTTTTAATATTCATAGTGGGTTACTTCTATTAAATTTATCATGCTTGTAATTAACGTTTAACACATAGAAATATTTCATTATTCAAATTATTTTGATTCTTTGGGAATAAATGTTTTTTTGAATCGTCTTCTTTATAAAAGGGGTAAAAATCAATGAACGAAACATTAAAAACCTTATTGCCCATGCTTAGGCGTTTTGCCTATTCGCTAACGGGTAGTAAAGCAGATGCAGACGATGTAGTGCAAATAACAATTGAAAAACTATTAGTAAAAGGCATTCCGGATGACGTTGAGCCTGCTAAATGGGCTTTTAAAATTTGCCGCAATGTGTGGATAGACGAATACCGCTCACGCAAGGTAAGGCAAAATACGGCCCAGGCCGATGTTTTACCTGAGCCAATTACAAGTAATGAGCACCAAACACTCGAAAACAAACAAATGCTTAAAAATGTAAATACAGCACTTGGGCAATTACCCGAAGAGCAACGCGCCATCGTATCGTTGGTGGCAGTGCAGGGCATGGCCTATAAAGAAGTAGCACATACACTCGATATACCTATAGGCAGTGTAATGAGTAAATTATCGCGAGCACGCAGTACACTTTATAACTTAATAAAACCCGACTTTAAAAAGGAGCAAGTATGAACATTAACGACGAAACACTTAGCGCCTTTTTAGACTCAGAGCTAAGCGAGCACGAAATGGAGCAAGTGCGCAAAGCCCTTGAAACCGATGATGAACTAGTGATGCGACTTGCAGAGCTAAGCGAAGTAGACATGCGAGTAAAAGAGCACGCAACAAGTATTGATGACGCACCCCTTAGTGACTCATTAGCTAAAACGGTGGCAAAGCTTGATACAGCAAAGACAAAAAACACGTCAAATAGCAATGTAGTAACGTTAACGCCTTGGCAAAGGGTTAAGCAGTCGGCTAATAAAAGCTTAGCAATAGCTGCAAGCGTTGCCGTGGTATTTGGGATTGCAATGACTAGTTATTTACAACCCAATGAGTCGCAAAATTTAGTAGCCAGTAACATAGCAGCAGCACTTAATACACAGCTAAGTAGTGGTGAGTATAAGCAAAGTGATGGCTCAGTATTTAGCGCGCAGCTTAGCTTTAAAAATCAGCAAGGTGAGCTTTGTAGGCAGTATGCGCTAAGCTCAAACAATACCACGCAAACAAGCATTGCTTGTAAAACGCAAAGCGGTTGGCAAATAAAAGCGCAAACAGCCGCGCAGCAAAGTGATAATGGCGCGCAATATCAAACGGCGTCTAATAACAGTGAGTTAGATGCTGTTATAGATAGCATGATCAGCGGCGCACCACTAGATAGAGCGCAAGAGCAGCAAGCAATTAGTACAAAGTGGCAGTTAAACCAATAATAGTTTTTATAAAACGAGGTGAATGATGAAAACATCTATTTTAATTATCAGTATTTTACTTATGGCGGGTTGCGCATCTAAACCCGACTACCGCCCAGCTAATAATGGCTCACAAGGTTATAGCGAGCAAAAAATTAGTGACGATCAATACCGCGTCGAGTTTAAAAGTGTGTCAAACAACGTAGCCGATGCCGGTGACTATGCATTGTTACGCGCGGCTGAACTTACCCAAGCGCAAGGCTACGACTGGTTTGTTGTAACAAATAAAGAAACCTTTGTTGAGTCTAAATCGCAAGCGCCCGCGTCATCTATTAGTGCATCACACAGCCAGCAATATGAGCGAAACTGCGGTTTATTAACCTGCGAAACACGCGTACGCCCGAGCAATAGCGTAGGCGTACAAGTGAGCAACAATGATAAACGAAAAGAAGTACACACCCTGATTGACATTAAAATGGGCAAAGGTATTAAACCCAGCGACAACAGCTATAGCGCACAAGACTTAATTGAAAACTTAAGCAAAAAGACACAAAACTAATTATGAGAATAGTTATTAGCTGTTGCTATTTTACATGTAATTATATTTCAGCCATACGCTTTAACTTTTAGTGACAGTGGGCACTTAATTATTAGTTGGTTAGGTGCCTACTTTAAATGTGATTCCCCCTCCTTGGACTTCGAAGTCTTTTAATCGGTGTTTCCTCTACCATACTTCTTTCTTTGGTTGTTTTTGTTAAATTAGACAGATCAAACCAGTGCTTTAAAGAATAAACTTGTAAAATAACTTTATAATTTTAAAGGGTTTATTTTTGTTTAAATACGCTGCTTCGTTTTTAGTGTTATGAACATGTAAAACTTTTACATAATCTTTATTGCATTCGAATGCAAAAAGCGATAGTTTTTATAAGTCGAAAAAATAGGCATTTAAATCGCGCTTTTAATCATTATAAATACTTAAAATTCGGTTGCGGGTTATTTAGCCCTTAAATGCTTAATAAAATAACTTATATCAACAGGTGGAGAATTAATCTCATGGCCGCACATATTTTACGTAAAACACTTATTTTTGCTGCAGTAAACACGGCGATATTGGGCTCAGCCTCGGTATACTCGCAAGAGGCAAAGTTAAACCCTAACAAAGAGTTGGAGGTTATTTCGGTTACCTCTACTAAGCGTGTTAAAAGTATTCAATCAGTGCCGTTGGCTGTGACCGCTGTATCTGCTAAAGATTTACTAGAAAATGGCGTTACTGATATCTTAAACCTTGATAGCTTAGCGCCAGGGTTAAAGTCGGGTGTGTCGGGCAGTGATGCTCGCCCAGCTATGCGCGGGGCTAGAACAGAGCAAGTAGAGGCTAACGATGTTGCCATCGCGTTTTATTCTAACGGTGTTTATCGTCCTCGTCACGGGCAGGCGCTTGCTGGGTTTGTTGATTTAGAGCGTGTTGAAGTATTACGCGGGCCACAAGGTACATTGTTTGGTCGCAACTCATTTGGTGGTGCGATTGATGTTATAGCTAAAAAACCAGAGCTAGATATTACCGAAGGCGGTATGGCCGTTACATTTGGTAATTATGGTCATTTACGTGGTGAGGGCTTTTTTAATGCAGCGCTTACTGATGACACTGCGGTGCGATTTACTGGCGTTCGAGAAATAAGAGATCCCTACGTTGAAAATACATTTAATGAAGATGCAGGCTTAAAAGATGCTGATATGTATTTTTTACGTGGCCAAGTTTTTACTGAAATTAACGACGATATAAATTTAAATGTAAAAGTAGAAACGTGGCAGGATGAATCAAATGGCGGCGGTGCTTTTGGCTACCATATTTTAGGCGTTCCTATAAACCCTGCAACGGGTAAAACAAGTTTGTCGGCACCATTAACTGAGCGAATTGGTCGTGACGATGTGTGTGGCAGTAATTGTGGCCGCTTTGGTGCAGGTTTAGATAACGCTGCAACACCAGGGCTTGATACTGCACAGGCGGTATCGTCAGACCCATTTACTCAGCAGTTTGACTATAAACCATCGCGTGATGTAAGTGATGTAAGCATTAGTGCAGAGCTTAACTGGTCATTAGAGTCGGTAGATTTGAAAGTGATTGCAGCCTCAATGGATTACGAAGAAACGCGCCTTACTGATGGTGATTTTTCGACTTATGCAACCACGGTTGATGGCAATGCGATTGAATCAAAAACAAACTCGTTAGAAGTGCAGGTCAGCTCAACGTATGAAAGCGACTTTGAATGGGTAGCGGGTATTTATTTGCTCTCAGAAGATTTAGACAACGCATTTTTAAATGGCAGCTATGGGGCTGTGGTTGATAATGTGCCAGATACAACGCAACCCCAAGAATTTCAGTACGCGTCGTGGTTAAATCAAATTCAGTTAGAAACAAGATCAGCTGCCGCCTACTTTCAAGGTAATTACACATTTAATGATGATACACGCGGTATAGCCGGCATTAGGTATACAAATGACAGCCGTGAGTGGGATATTTACGGCCAAAACCCAGATGATTTAAGCACGCTTGATTTTTCTGTACTTGAGGTTGATAACGCAGACGATGATTGGAGTAAAGTAACGTGGAAGCTAGGTCTTGAACACGATTTGGCAAGTTCTCAACTGCTTTATGCTACCGTTTCTACGGGCTTTTTAGCGGGTAATGCACAGGGCGCTTTTAATGGCGAAGATAGCTACGATGAGCAAACAGTAACGGCTTACGAGCTTGGCTTTAAAAGTATGCTGCTTGATAATTCATTAAGGTTTAACGCTTCTTTATATTACAACCAGTACGAGGACCTACTTTCTACTCGTTTTCAAAACGTGGGTGGTACGGCGGTGTCGTTTTTTGGTAACGCCGGCGAAATTGATGCTGCAGGCCTTGAGTTAGAAATTGATTGGCAGGCAAGTGATGCATTGCGCCTAGGGGCACGCGCCGCGTTTACAGACTCAACGTATGGCGACTTTGTTACGCCAAATGTATTTGAAGAAGGTGGAGAGACCATTAATGGCGTAGATAACTTACTGCAACTAGATGGTAATGACGTGCAGCTAAGCCCTAAATACAATATTACACTATTGGCCAGTTATGAGTTTGATTTAGGTGATAAAGGCCGCGTTGTGCCTGCTACCAGTATTCAATTATCGGATTCGTATACAACCAACGATTTGCCTTTTTCATTTGGTACTCAAGAAAGTTACCAAAAGTACGATGCTAGCCTTGCATGGTATTCGGCAGATAATGAGTGGTCTGTACGTGCGTATGTTCAAAACGCAGGAGATGAGCTTATACTACTTAGGACAGTCCGCTTTGGTGGTAATGTGGCTGCGGCCGATTATGCTAATCCTCGCACTTATGGTGTAAGGGTAGGCTATAACTTTTAGGCATTTTTCAATAATGTATTTTAAGGTTTAAGTAAAAGTGTAAGTTTGTGCATTTTGCTAAAATATAGCATTGAAATTTTAAATTAAACAATCGCTTACATAGAGCCAGTAATAAATTATTACTGGCTTTTTTTGTGTTTCGAAATCACTTTATTTTCTTTTTAATATATTGTTTTATTTGGGTTAATTTTCGAAAGGTTATTATTCGATCAAAAAGTTGTTGATCTTTTTGACTTCGAAGTCTATTTTAGATCCATGCATTTTCAATTGATACAACTTGTTTACTGTATTAATTGAAAATGTAGGTTTGGGGAGAACTAAATACGTTTTATACTGGGGAGAATAACTATAATGAAAGCTAAATTTACACGGACTCTCGTTCACTTTGCTGTAACCACCGCTATTGCAGCAACCACAATGAACGCACACGCTGCGCAAGAGCCAGAACAAGCACAAGCGCAAGAACAAACCGCGGAGCCCGCGATAGAGCGTATAGCGGTAACGGCAAACCGTCGCTCACAAGACCTACAGGAAGTATCATCATCAATAACAGCATTAGGGGAAGGGGACATTGCCCGTGCTGGTATTATTGATGTTACGGGTCTTGAACAAGTGGTACCAGGCTTACGTATGGGGTCGTCGGGTGGTGAAGTTAGACCCGCTATGCGTGGCGCTCGCACCAACGAAGTAGGTGTAGCAGGCACCGGTATTGCTGAGCAAATTGTAGGTATATTTCAAGATGGTATTTATGTGCCGACTACCTCATCGGGCTTAGGCGCGCTGGTGGATGTTCAACGCATTGAGGTATTACGCGGGCCGCAAGGTACGTTATATGGCCGAAACACGTTTGCGGGCAGTATTAATATTATTACTAATCAACCTGTTTTTGACGATTTACTGGGGAGTATAAAAGTTGAAACAGGCAGTTATAACCGCAGCGCTTACGAAGGAATTATAAATATTCCAGTAAGCGACACCGTGGCAACCCGTTTTGTAGTGGCCTCTGATCGTCACGATGGTTATATCAATAATTTAGTTGTTCCAGGCCCTTCAGATGACTTGCGCGAGAAAAACCAGTTTTATATGCGTAACGTTACTAAGTGGGAGCCAAACGAAAAGTTTAATGCCACAGTACGCTTTGATTACTCGCGTAAAGACTCTAACTCAGAAGCTATTTGGGGTTACCAACAAATAGCGGGCTACCAAATTGAAGAAACCTCGCCGGGGTCGGGTGTATTTAACACTACGCCTACAATAACCGAGGGGCATATTTATCAGCCAAGTGATGCACAGCACGAAGACCTTGGCCCGTATGATGTTTACCGCAATGGTTTTTCACTTGATAAGCAAGAAAGCTTTTCGACCACATTAGCACTTGAATGGTATACCGACTTTGCTGATATTAAATGGACCACCAACTACTCAACGCTTAGTGGTAAGCAATATTACGATAACGACTACAGCGACGGTGGCATTGATTTTGTAGGTGGTTTTGGCCGTGAGGATGACCAAAAAACACTCTCATCTGAGCTGCAGTTTTCATCTAACGATGAGGGTGATTTTTCGTGGATTGGTGGCCTTTACTACTTTGACCAAGAAGCAGATTGGAGCTGGTTATCGCATGCAGATACCACAGGCGATGGTGTGTCAGATTCTGTTGTAGTGCCTTCATGGGGGAACCCGGATTACGACCCGCATACGGCAAAATCTATTGCGGCGTATGGGCAATTACGCTACCAAGTAACAGAAGATTTGCGTGTGGTAGGTGGGTTGCGTGTAAACCAAGACGACAAAACATTTACCGGCGATACAATTCCTGATTGGGATGACTCAGCACTGCTTTATAAAGCGGCTGCCGAGTACGACATTAATAACGATATTATGGTGTATGCAAGTGTAGCGACAGGCTACAGAACCGGTGGCGCAAACGATTCGCGCGTTGTAGCTCGCGGTGCTGACCCACTTTACGATAACGAAGATGTTATCTCTTACGAAATGGGTATGAAAAGCTATTTGCTTGATGGCGCAATGCGTTTAAATCTTTCGGTATTTATGAACGAATACGAAGATGTAAAAGCACAGTTATTTGCAACCTCATGTAACGATACAACCACTGGCGATACTGTTTTAGAGTGTGTTGCCGCAGGTACTGCTACCACCTTTGAATACTACGAAAACGGCGGCGATGTAGAAACTGTGGGCCTAGAAGCCGATATTCAATGGGTGCCAATTGATAACCTAACACTAACCGGTACTTTATCTCTGCTTGATAGCGAATTTGCTGATGGCTATGCAGTAGGTAATGAGCAGCTTCGCCCATTATTAGCATTAGGTAACTTAGAAGGCCGCCAAGATATAAACGACAGCTCTAGTCAGTTTAGTTTTGAAGGCTGGAGCCCCGCTATGGCGCCTGAGTACAGTGTTGGTTTTTCAGCTCGTTATGAGTTTAGCTTAGGGGGGGATTCGTACTTAGTACCGTACATTCAACTAAATTACTTAGACGATTACTACGCGTTTGATACGAACATCCCAGAGGTGCAAGTAGATGCGCACTTAATGGCTGATGCACGTTTAACTTGGTACATTAACGACAGTGTGCAAGTAGAAGCGTACGTTAAAAACATTGGTGATAAAGCGATTTTAACTCGTGGTGTAGTGCACTCACAAATTGTTGATGGCTTACCTGCAAACTCAGTACAAGCTAACTGGAACAATCCGCGTACGTGGGGCGCAAGCTTAAAATATCAGTTTTAGAATTTCCTAAATGGCCGCTACGGTCATTACTTTCAGCCAGCTATTTATTAGCTGGCTTTTTTTATTTTAAGCTTGTTAGTTAGCTCCAGTTAGCTGCTATTTAACCTTACTATTGTATTTACCCAACCTTTACTGGCATTTATTGAGTGCGCTTTTATTGGCTTTAGATTGTAAGCTTAACCTTTCTTACCTGACCTTCATTTAAGTTTGCTAAATGCATACGTGTATTTAAGCCATAAGTGCGTAACTTACAATGGGGGGCTTGGCTGTGAGTTGCATACTCGGGCTTTAGTAAGGCGAGGCTGATACTTTATTTATTGCCTTTAACTATTTTAAAGCGTTATTTTTTTAATAAGTAATACCCACTCGCTTAATTAAGTGAGCTATTTTGAGTTATAAAAGCGAGTCATAAATAGGGTAAAAACTGCTTAAGTATGATTACAGGTTGCTAAAAGGCCATCTATAAAAAAAGCGCTCAGTGAGCGCTTGAAGGGAAGTGGAAAAGGTGACCTTATAATGCAAACTGCTGGTTAAGTGCCAGCGTGTCGAATTGCATTACTTCGTGGGTTATTTGATTATCGCTGATGCTAATAACGCTAATTATTTGCTGACGTACACGTACGTTTTTAGCATTAAAGCTGCCATCGAGAGTCCAGCATAGCGTGGCTTGGTTTTGCGTACTGTCATACTCAACGGTTTCTAGCTGGGCATAGCGTCTGCTTAGCGATTGCGTAAAATCTAAGTGGCAATCAAGCAGCGCGCTAATAGGTTGTGGCTGTGTGTTACCTGCAAGTACAGCCGTAGCGCTGGGAGTATAAAGGGTTTCAAACTGAGCCAGGTTGTTAGTTTGCCAAATTTGCCACCAGTTATCTAAAGTACGAGCAGTGTGAGAGGGCAGCTCGCAAATAGCGCTGGGGGTTGCATGAAAAGTAGTAGGGTGCAGCTGGTTATCTAAATCGCTAACAATAATCGGGTCACTTTTTGGTAGTTTAGGAATAACCGAGCTGTTATTTACCGTTGTATTTACATACTCGTTATTGGCTAGCGACAACGTATCAACCACACATTTTACTGACTTAATAAAAGTCCCGTTGTGTTTTATTACAAACGTTAAACGCACTGGATTTTTAAGCTTTTTAGGCTGTAAAACCAGCTGTAGGGTTTCACGTTCTGCGCCTACACTATGAGTGTGCGATACACACTCAGACACACCATATTGAGCTAAAAAGCTAAGCCACAAAGGCTGCGCCTGCAAAGCACCCATGGCGGTAAAGTGGTGCTGCTGCCAACGGCTACTGCGAAGCAACTTGCTGCTTAGACCTTCAATGTCGGCTTTAGTGTATAAATCGATAATAGCGTTAATCATGCATTTTCCTCCCACTGTGATTTGTTGACTAATGCATGTGCTTTAAATAAGTTTGCATAAAGTGCTACTTCATCAAAAACGGTGATCTCTTCGATGATTTTTTTGTTTTTAATACGCAAATGCGATGCGCCTAAAATAAAGTAAGGCTGCTGTTTAAGCTCACTTAGCTCGCTATTTTGCGGATTAAAGTGGCCTGCTAGCGACCAACGTATCGCTACATCTGTCGTGGTTTCGTCAAATGGGGTAATAGCTATATGATCAATCGTTAATTTGGCGTCGGGGCAGGTTGCAAAAAATTGTATAAATACGCCATTAATTTGTGCAAGTCCGGTGGCCATTCTGCCGCTAGGCCATTGTTGTGTTGCCGTTAAACTGTAAAATTCGTGTACTTTAGCAAACTGTTTTTGATTAAATAGCGTGTCTAACCAAGTGTGGGCAAATGCCGCAAGCTCACCCTCTACAATGGGCGTACTTGCTACGCGGTGATCTATGGCAATTACACGGTTAAATTCATCGTTTAGCCACTGCGTGTGTTTTTCTTTACTCGGAATGTTTGCCATGTGTTTGGCTACATTAATAATGTTTAAGCCAAGCTGCTTAACTAAAAAGCCGTTGTCACGCACTAGCCACTCTTTAACTATTTTGTTTTCAAAGCATACGCAGTCGGCAATGGTTGTAACACGCCCGGTTTTATGTGTTGCTGGGCCAAACTCAGAGTTACCAGTGTTGGTCATTACACTGCTAATTAAATGTGATGAGTAATAGTGTTCGTTGGCTTCTTCTGAAAACACCACGTTTTCGCCAATTAGGCTTCTGTCGGGGAAGGCGGCAATAGTTTTAAGGGTGCCTTGAATAACATCTTCTATGTTTTCGCCATAGGCGCCAAGGGTAAAAACAGGGCATACATCGGCGTAATAGCGATAGCATAAGCCAATGTTTTTTTGCTCCCAAATACGGTGCGTTATGCGCAAAATGTAATCAACGATATCAACAAATTCGTCATCAAAACCGATTAAAGGCTGCTGTTTGTTACCTTGCGGGTTTAACACGCTCGATAACGGTAGCCAGTAAGGTTGGGTCATATTATTGTGTTTGTTCATGCTCACCTCTTAATTAGCTGCGGCTATTTTGCGTTGCATTTGCTCAAAAATATCAATGCCCATTCCATCTAATAAATGAGGGATATCAATAGCGACCCAGTTTTCTTTTAATATGCCGTTTTCGCAGCGCCAAAAGTCCATTACACGCGGGAACAGCTTATTGCCAGAAGGCGGTAAACCTAACCAGTCTTCACCGGTATGGGTGCCATACATGTGAGGCCAGCCGCCGGTAGCAACAAAGTTATCGTGACTTACTAAACACAGTGTTTTATTAATACCGCGATCAGGAAAGCCTTTTAAAAACGGCCCTTGATGGTGCTCTCTAAAGCCGCTAATTCCGCGGGTTGTACCAATGCCTGCTGGGCCATACCAAATAAAGTCTGGGTGCCAGTATTTTTCTAAATTAATGCTGTATAAGTCTTTACCGTCATAGCGGCCAAGCTCTGTGAGCATATCAACTACAAGTTGCTCGTTGGTTTTGCTAAGCGTTTCGTTTTTATAACCTGTTGGTACGCCATCAAGTGTGGTGGGGGGCATAACTAAACCAGGGTAACCTAAGCTTGGGCGTAATGGGTTTACGCCTACTTGGTTCATTACATCAATTAAATCTAAAAATGTGTAAACATTAACCACTTGGTTGTTTTCTATTTGCGCCATTTCGCTGTAGCGAATAAACACACTTTTGCCGCTTGCAGGAATACCCAATAAAGGCTGTGTAAATGTGCCGGTAAAATACCCTGTTGCACACACCCATTGCTCACCTTTGTAGTCGCCCTGGATAGAGATAAACGGTTTGCGCTCTATGTCAGGTAACGAATGTTTAAGTACGCCAAAGTAGTCATTAATCACATTTTGCTTTGTGCTAATAGGCTCAAAAGGGTGGCTTACCTGCCATTGAACGGAGTCTGCAAGCAATGCTTGATTTGGCAATTCTGCAGCGCTGAAGTTTTCGAAAAGCTGTTCTAAAATATTCATTTATTTCACCTTACACAAAATATTCAAATAACATGAGAGAGGCAAAGCTCAGTACAAAAAAGCCAAGTAACCAGTAATTGATTGAGTCAAACTTACCCGGAATTAAGTACCAGCCGTTTTCTTTTTCTGGACGTTTTTCATCTTTAAATGCTTTTAACTGACCTTTAATGGTGTATTCGTTGTAATCCTCTTGATAGCCATCAAATGCAATACTTAACGCAATGCTAAATACAAGGCAGGTTATTGCCCCTATGGCGCAGTACCATGGCCATGCAATGTCGGTAAACAGTGCGCACACAGCAACGGTAATAAACGACACTAAGGTGCCTATTAATAAGCCTTTTTCGGTGGTGTGCTTAGAGAAAAACCCAAGGGCAAACATGCCAAGCTGAGCACCTACAAAGTACGAGCCTACTTTAGTGAGTATTTCTAAAATTGAGCCTTCGCTGTATAGGTGATACATAATGGCCGGAATAATAATGATCACCGCCCAACCTAGCGTAAATAAGCGAGTAACATTTAAATAGTGAGCGTCGTTTTTTTCAGGCGCAAAGTACTTTTTATAAAAATCGATAGTACTTATGGTTGAAAGTGAGTTAAGTGCTGAGTCGAGGCTCGACATAGATGCTGCCATTACCGCCGCGGCAATAATGCCCATTAACCCTGGTAAGCCATAATCAGCTGCAAACTGTAAAATAATTAAGTTGTCGTTTTCAAAAGTGCGCCCGCCGTAGTAGCTATAAAACAGCACGCCCATAAATATAAAAAACAAGTAAATAAAGAACGCGATAAAGCCCATTAGTAAGTAGGATTTTTTAGCATCGCCAATATTTTTAGCGGCAAGGGTGCGTTGCACCATCATTTGGTTAGTGCCATACACCGTAATGTGATACAGCGACATAGCCAGCACGCCAGACCACACGGTAGTTACTTGGGTAAAGTCGAGCGAGAAATTAAGTGGGTCTAATTTACCTTGGCTTTTTAGCTCGGTCAGTGTTGAGCTAAATGAACCATCCATAGAGGTGATAAGGGCATACATAATAATACCAGCCCCTATAAATAAGATGGCTGACTGAATTACATCGGTCCATATAACGGCGGTTATGCCACCTAGCATGGTATAAATAAGGGCGATTATGGTAACTAAAAATATCGCAGTTATAACATTTATATCAATAATAAAGGCCAACACTAAGGAGGTTGCATACAGCACTGCGGCTGAACCCATAGTTTGTGATATTAACCAAATAGTAGAGATAAGTAAGCGGGCCTTTTTACCAAAGCGGCGCTCTTGGTATTCGTAAATAGAGGCCACACCCGCATTGTAAAAAAACGGAAAAAACAAACACACCACCGCCACAATAACCAGTGGGTAGTTAAGGTGTATGGCAATAACCGAGAGTCCCTCTTTGTAAGACCACGCTGGCGCACCTAAAAAGGTGAGCGCACTTACATAAGTAGCAACAACCGATATACCAATAGCCCACCAAGGTGTTGTTTTTCGACCTATGTAAAAGTCGTTAGCACTACTGATCTTTTTACTAATTACAAACCCAAGTATTAGGTTGGCAATTATGTACCCGATGAGAATGCTCCAATTCAACAATCCAAAATCATTCATAATTAATCCTGTTAGATTAGGTTTTACGGGCTTGAGAGCCTATTTGTATTTTTTATTTTGAATCATCATGAATCACTTTGACTTCGAAGTCAATTCTCATTAGTATTATTTTAAAGCAATTTATAACTTACTATTCACAGGCTTTTAATTACCCTTTAAATACAATACATTTTGTTAAAGTGTGTTTAACGGCGGTTTGAAGACATTAATTTGACTGCGCAAACAATGAGGAATAATCATGGCAGATATACTTAAAGATAAACAACTAGTTCGTCAATTTCATACTGCACTAGAAAAAGCACAAGGTAATGATTTACAAGCCGTATTTAATGAGTTTATGGCCAGTGAATACAGCTTTAAAGGGGTGCATCCGTTTAATGAGCTTGAGTGTGCGAATGATGTAA
Source organism: Pseudoalteromonas sp. Angola-4 (assembly GCF_028599265.1). Classification (NCBI taxonomy): domain Bacteria; kingdom Pseudomonadati; phylum Pseudomonadota; class Gammaproteobacteria; order Alteromonadales; family Pseudoalteromonadaceae; genus Pseudoalteromonas; species Pseudoalteromonas sp. Angola-4. Next base: position 412,576 of record NZ_JAQREK010000001.1, read on the forward strand.
TTGCCCAAGTTTGGCAGCCATTATTTAGCTCGTTTAGTGCGCTGCAGCGCCGTGAGGATATTTTTATTGCAGGGCAAAGCGAAGCCGACGGTGGCCAGTGGGTGATGAGCATGGGCCATTTTATGGGCTTATTTGATAAAGATTGGCTAGGTATTGCGCCAACCCATAAGCTTGCCACTTTGCGCTATGCCGAATTTAACTGTGTTAAAGACGGAAAAATAATTCAGACCGGTTTTTTCGTCGATATTATTGGCCTTATGATGCAAGTAGGTTTAAACCCGCTGCCGCTCTCTACTGGGCAATATTTTACGTATCCTGGGCCGCGCACGCACGATGGTATTCGTTTGGGTAAAAGTAGCGATGAGCAAAGCGAAAAAACAATGGCGCTGGTAAATCAAATGATTGATAACCTAACCGCGCTTAATAAAAGTGGCGTTGATACGTGCCCGCCCGAAGTGCTTGGTAAAACCTGGGATGAAAACATGGTGTGGTATGGCCCAGCAGGCATTGGCGCTACTTACACAATTAAGCGTTATCAGCAGCAGCACATGTATCCATTTAGAGAAGGGTTAACGGGTAAAGTATTTAACGGCCATATTTGCCGGTTTGCTGAAGATGAGTTTGCCTGCTTTTTTGGCTGGCCTAACCTAACTAACACGGCCATTGGGGGCTTTTTAGGCCTACCGGGTGCTAATACCCCAGCAGATATGCGCGTGGTGGATGTGTATCACCGCGAGGGCGATAAATTAGTAGAAAACTGGGTCATTATTGATATTCCTTATTGGTTAAAACAACAAGGCCTAGATATTTTAAAGCGCACGCAAAGTATTGCGAACCCTGGTGCATAGTCTATTTAAGTAATAAAAAAGCTCTGTTTTACAGAGCTTTTTTTGTTTATACGTCCTAGGGCGCAAAATTTAAATAGCGGGCTTTGGTAAGCTCTTTCATGCGTGCGAACACATCTACCCCAATTTGATGATACACATCAAGAATATCTATCAGCACCCAGTTTTCGCGAATTAAGTTATTCTCGGCGCGCCAAAAGTCGAGACTACGCATGGTTATTTGCTGATTTGCAGGCGCAATACCTAACCAACCATCATTACTAATAGTCATGCTCATACCCGGCCACGCGGTAAAGCCAACATAGTTTTCATCGGCAAATAAATAGCCTTTACTTGCATCACCTACTCGGTTTGGCAGTGCATTTAAAAACGGAATTTGATGCCAGTTTCTAAACCCTTTTATACCTCGTGCAGTGCCTATGGTACTTGGCCCATACCAGCTACAGTGCGAGTGCCAAAATTGCTCAAGCTTCATGGCCTCTATACCGCCTTTGGCATAAAAACCAAGGTGCTCACACATGTCGCCCACCAGTTTTAAGCTTTGTGCTGCGTGCTCTTCATTGTATGCGTTTGTGATTAATCCATCTTGCGTTGCAGGGCCTGGTACATGCCACTCTTTCCCTAAGCTCACCGAAAGCGGCCATACTTTAGCTTGCATCATTACTTCGGGAATATCCCAAATAGCTTGTACTTCTACCACTTTGTTATTTTTAATACGGTAAAATTCATGAAAACGCATGCTAACTTGGTGCCCAGTAGGGGGGATATCAAGCCATGGCTTTTCAAACGAACCGGTATAATAACCGCAACAACCTACCCAGTCTGAGTCGTTAATTGAGCTACCTGCCATAACTATTGTATCGCGGCGCTCTAAGCCTACAAATGCCTCGCTAAGCGGTAAATAAACTTGCTCAATAAGTGCATTAGGGTTGGTAAGAGTTTCAAACGGGTAACACAGCTGAATGAGCGCGTCCTCGCTAAACACGGTATTAATTTGTGTATGCAAGGCGTTTATATCAAAGTTATACAGGGCCTGTCTAAAGTCGTGTATTAACGCTTTGTTTTTATTATGAATGTTCATTGTTTTGGGCTCCTGTTGCTGTTTCAAATTGCTCTCGCAATTGCTTAGCGCCACTTAATAAAAAGCTGTGATCTGAGCCTAATAAATAAAAGCTCACGCCTAATGATTGCCAATGGCTCAGCTCGCTCAAATTACCTACAAACATGCCACAGCATTTATTATATTTAGCCGCTGCCTTGGCTATTTTAGTGACTGCCTCAAGTACAATAGGGGCGCTTGGGTTGGTTTCGCCAAGGGAAATGGTTAAATCCATACGGCCTATAAAAATGCAGTCTATTTCATCTATTTGGCACAGTTGCTCGATATTATCCAGTGCATCGGCATCTTCTATTTGTGCAATAATGCAGGTTGATGACTTATTGCTTGCTAGGTTATCGGTTAGGGCATGGGTTGTGTAACCAGCAAAGCGGCTTGAACCGGCATAGCCTCGGCCGTTATTGCCATAAAAACAGTTTTTAATAATTGCTTTTGCTTGTTCGGGGGTTTTTATATGCGGCAGCACTAGGCCATCTGCGCCTATATCTAAGCTACTTAATAAAGTGGCGTGGTCTGTATTACTAACACGTATAAGCGTGGGCATATTTTTAGTACGTGCTGCCATTATGCAGCTATCTAAATCGCCTCTATCAAAGGGCGCATGCTCTGCATCAAGGCACAGAACATCAAGGTTAGTGTGAGCCAATACTTCTGTATTATGATAATGCGTGCTTTTAATAAAGGTACCTAGCAGTAGCTGTTTTGCATTTAACTTTTGCTTTAAATTCATGATAAAGACTCCAACCAGTCTAATAAAATTGTGTTTACCGTATTACTTCGCTCAAGCGGGGCAAAGTGAGCGCAATGGCCAAGCAGTACAAGGTCACTATTAGGCGCTGCTTCATGCATACTTTGCTGAACACTTGCCGGGCATAATGGGTCATGCTCGCCCCCAATAATGAGTAGCTTTTTTGTACTTTGCTTTATTACGCTTAACGTATCTTCGCGGGTGGCAAGTGCACTCAGCTGGGCGCTAAAGGCGTTAATACCAAGATCGTTTGCCATGCTAAGTACGGTCTCTTCATGGGCTTTATTTGGTTGGTAAAAGTAGTGCGGCAAAAAGTCACGTTTAAGCAGGGCTTCTAAACTGGTGCTTTTGGCGTGTTCAATTTGTTTGAGCCTAATTGCAGGGCGCTCAGGTTTATCGGCTAAATAATTGCTCGACATTAAACACAAGGAGGTAACTAGCTCAGGGTTTGATTTTAACAGGGCAAGCGCAACAATTCCGCCCATGGAAAAACCTATAAATGGGCCCGGCTCTTGTGCAACTTTTTTGCAAAGTTCTACCATTTGCAAAATGCTAGATTGCTCGGTTAAGGGTATTACACACGGTGTATAACTTGCATTTTGCAGTGCGTTAATTTGCGCTGCAAACATGCGGTCATTACATAGCGTACCAGGTAAAATATAAACAGGATTTTTGGCCACAAAAATTCCTTAATTTAACGTTTTTTAATAGAGTTCCCTTCAATTAATGAACCAGTAAATACCCGAACTTCTGCAGCCGCTTGAGGGTTTTCAATGCGCTCCATTAAAATATCAACAGCGGCTTTAGTAAGCTGTTTCATTGGTTGTTGTATTGTGGTTATTTGATAGTTGTACCACGAAGAGGCATTAATACCATCAAATCCTACAACCGACATGTCATCGGGCACTTTAATGCAAAAGTTTTCTTTTAGTTCATCAATTACGCCAATTGCCATAGCGTCATTACTGCATATTATGGCATCGGGCTTGGGGTGTTTTTTTAACCATTTTTTAAGTGCGTCGCGTGCCGATTTATACCCATAATCACCATAAATAACCGGCGTGCCTTTAACGCCTAGGGTTTGTAAATAATTTTCGGCTATTTCCCTGCGCTCGTTTGCAACATCTGAGTCAGTAGGGCCGGAGATAATTAAATACGATTTATGGTTAGCTTCGTGTAATAAATCAATTAACTGTTTAATGCCTTTGTCGTGATTACAGCAAACGGTGTTTGCATTCGACTCAGGCACATGGCGGTTATAAAGCACAATAGGCGTACTGTGTTTAGCAAATAAGTTTAAGCTTTTACTATCAAAGTGAGCAGCTAGGGCAATTACACCATCAACCTGAAAGGTCCATATGTTTTCGAGTAATTCATCTAGCTCTTCTGCGTTATCAAGTGTAAAGAGCAGCACACGTTTATTGTGCAGTGCCAGCTCTCTGTTTAGCTCAGAAAGCACCTCTGGGTAATTCAGGTTTGCTTGCGATGACAATATAACCGCAACCATACCCGATTGTTTGGTGATCAACATACGGGCAATAGCATTCGGGCGATAGCCCATTTCATTGGCCGTTGCGATTACTTTTTCACGGGTTTTTTTAGACACACTAAAACCAGGTCTAAAAACACGTGATACCGCCGATTGCGATACGCCCGCTACACGGGCAACATCGTATGAGGTGACTCTTTTTTGCTTCAAGATTTACTTCCTATATCGTCTTACACGAATGTCTGCTTGTTCTTTGTGGCCTGCGAACCCTTCTGCAGCACATAATCGTGAACAATACTCACCAACAACCACCGAGGCTTGCTCTGTTACTTGCTGAAAAGTACATGTTTTTATGAATTTACCTACCCATAGTCCGCCAGTATAGCGCGCAGCTTTACCTGTGGGTAGTGTATGATTTGTACCAATACATTTATCACCATACGAAACATTAGTTTGCGGACCTAAAAATAAAGCGCCAAAGTTTTGCATGTTCTCTTTAAAGTAATCGGTATTGCTGGTCATCACTTGCACGTGTTCAAACGCTAAGTCGTTAGCAACTTGAAGCATTTCTTCGTAGGTGTCACATACAATTACTTCACCGTGATCTTCCCATGCTACGCCTGCAATATCGGCAGTGGGTAAAATAGTAAGCTGCCTTTGCACCTCAGCTATTGTATCTTTAGCTAGTTGCTCTGAGTTGGTAAGTAAAATAGCCGGTGAAGTCGGGCCGTGCTCTGCTTGGCCGAGTAAATCTGCCGCACATAGCTCGCCATCTACACTGTCATCGGCAATAACTAGGGTTTCGGTAGGCCCTGCAAATAAATCAATACCAACACGGCCAAATAGCTGACGTTTTGCTTCGGCTACAAACGCGTTACCTGGTCCAACTATCATATCTACCGGCGCAATAGTTTGTGTACCAATTGCCATTGCAGCTACTGCTTGCACGCCGCCTAAACAATAAATTTCATCAGCACCGGCCATATCCATCGCGACTACAATTTCAGGTGATGGCTTGCCATTAAACGGTGGAGCCATGGCTATTACGCGTTTAACACCCGCTACTTTAGCGGTTAATACGCTCATGTGCGCAGAGGCTAATAGCGGGTATTTACCACCAGGCACATAACAACCTACGCTATCCATAGCGATATGTTTATGACCAAGGGTTACGCCCGGAAGAGTTTCTACCTCTACGTCTTTCATTGAGTCACGTTGTATTTGTGCAAAATTACGTACTTGGCTTTGCGCCCACTTAATATCGTTAATTAATTGCTCATCAAGTTGTGTATAGCAGGCTTTAATTTCGTCTTCTGAAAGTTTGAAAGACTCCGGAGTCCAGTTGTCGAACTTTTCAGAGTACTCACGAATGGCTGCGTCACCTTCGGTTTCAACATGCGCTAAAATATTCTCTACAATATCTCTTACTGATTGATTTTGTTTTTGTTTTGAGTCAATTGGTTGACCCTTTTTTAAATGCTTTATCATTGCTAGTGTCCTTAGTGAGTCGTTGTTATATACACATTTGATGAGACGTATTGGTTAAATAATGTCTTGCATCTAAATGCACTCTAATTAATAATGACTTCGAATGCAATATAGAATTTAGGTGAACAAATGGGATTTGATAAAACGCTTTTAGTGGGTAAAACCATTTTAGTGACAGGTGCAGGCAAAGGTATTGGTAAAGCATGCGTAGAAAAATGCGTAGATGCAGGGGCTCAAGTTATTGCAGTAGCACGTACCCTCAGTGATTTACAAACATTACAGAAATACGCGCCTGAGCAAATAGAAATTTGGCCGCTAGATATAAATAGCGATGCTTTTTTTGAGCGTTTAAAGGCGCTAAAAACACTTGATGGGCTGTTAAATAACGCTGGTATAAATCGGGTTGCGCCAATGCTTGAGCAAACAGATGAAAATATTGATGACGTAATTGCGATGAATATACGCAGCGTTTACAAAATTAGCCAAGCGGCACTGCCAGCGCTAATAAATTCTGGCGCTGGGGCGGTGGTTAATATGTCGTCGCAAATGGGGTTTGTAGGTTCACCTAAACGTACTTTGTATTGCATGAGCAAACATGCGGTAGAGGGGTTGAGCAAAGCAATGGCGGTTGAACTTGCCGATAAAAATGTGCGTGTGAACACCGTAGCCCCCACCTTTGTAGAAACCCCAATGACCAAACCCATGCTAGAAGATGCGACGTTTAAGCAGTTTGTTTACGACATGATCCCACTGAAAAAAATTGCCCAAACCGATGATATTGCCAATGCTTGTGTGTTTTTACTAAGCGGCCTTTCGGCAATGATCACCGGAACAAGTATTAAAATTGATGGCGGTTGGACCGCACAGTAACCAATTTAGGAGAGAGTAATGAGTGTATTTGCAGATAGGTTAGTACGATACGATGATTTAATTGCGTGTAAAAATGCCTTTATTGATACACGCTCGCCGGGGAGCGATCAAAAAGAAAACTTTACAATTATTGGCCCAGGCGTTGCCGAAAACCCAAATCAACATGTGCATATTTCTATTCCTCATGGGTTTAATATTGGTGGTGCGCGCCAACCTGCAGGGTGTTTAAATTCGCAGCATAGCCATTTAACTGAAGAAATTTTTGTAGTACACAGTGGTACGTGGGCTTTTTACACTGGTGTTGACGGTAAAGATGCCAAGGTAATTTTAAATGAAGGCGATATTATTTCGATCCCGATGGATATATTTAGAGGGTTTGAAAATGTTGGCGACGGCGTAGGCTATTTATATGCGGTACTTGGAAGTGATAACCCCGGTAGAGTACTTTGGGCTCCGCAAGTATTTGACATGGCAAAAGAATACGGATTAATTTTGCTAGAAAATGGCAGCTTAGTAGATACCACGTTAAATGAAACCATTCCCGATGGTGTAAAGCCAATGGCCGTGACCAGCCAAGAGCAAATAGCGCAGCACAGAGTAATAACCGATGAAGAGCTGGCACAAACAGTGGTTAAAGCCAGCAACTTTAATTGGAATAAACGCTCGTACCTTAGCCAGTTTGATGGCGTATATGAAGCGCCATTAGTCGGTAATTTAAACGCCAAAACATGTATTCAAACACAGCTAAATTGGCCTCATGGCTTTAATATTTCTGCGTTAAAGTTACAACCTGATGCACAGGTTGCGCCTCATATTCGCTTTGAAGAAGAGGTTATATTTGTTCATCAAGGAAGCGTAACAATAGACTTAGGTGATGAAGTATTAACGCTTAACCAAGGTGATACTTTTTCAGTGCCTATTGAGCACGTAAGAGCCTATAGCAATAATAGCCAAACTGACTGTGTGCTTTATATAACGCGCCGCCACGACGCGCCAAAAGACCCACAATTTGTTTAAACTTTAATGCTATATAAAATTTTAGGCACTTAGCTTGCTTTAGCTAAGTGCTTTTTTCGTGGTAAAAAACCAGTAACCAGCATAGTGCCCACAATTACAAATAATGCGCCGAGTAACGTATTTGGCCCTATTTGCTCATCTAAAATTAAATGCCCCCAAAAAATGCCAAATAGCGGAATTAAAAACGTGACCGTTAAAGCTGAGGTTGGGCCTATATCGTCAATAAGTTTAAAAAATAAAATATAAGCAAGTGCGGTACACACCACGCCAAGTGCTAATACGCCAAGCATAACGTTGGTACTAGGTACTTCGCGCATTGGCATAAAAAGTATAAGGGGCAGTACTATAAAACTGGCTGCCCACATAGAGCCGTGTGCGTTATCGAATGGGGCAAGCTTAGGGGCATTTTTTGTATAATGGGATGCAATGGCATAACACAGGGAGGCGCTTAGCGCTGCTGCAATAGCAATAAGTGACTGACTATTTAATACAAAATGATTTTGCCCAACTAAAATGGCCACGCCTATTAAACCCAACAGCAAACCTAACACCATACTTTTAGTCGGTTTGGTTTTGCTCCAAATTATACCCACCACCGCGCCCCATATGGGCGTTGTAGAATTTAAAATAGATAAAGTAGAGGCGCTAATCGTTTGCGCGGCATAAGCAAACAGTAAAAAGGGTAGGGCGGAGTTAAGTGAACCAATTATAAAAAAGTGCTTTGTGTGCTTAGTAAACGCCAAGCGGCGTTTTAAGTACAGCGCCACAATAAAGAGGGTGAGTGCGGCAAAGCCAACTCTAAACTCTATTAACACCGCTGGGCCTAAGCTGTTTGCTGCCATTCGCATAAATAAAAATGACGCGCCCCAAATTGCAGCCAGAAAAAATAACCGAAGTAAACTTGCTAAGCTCATGATAGTATTTTAATTATACAAATTAATTTACAGAGTAACAGGCTTTGCATTAACTGTAAGCCAGATTCGGTACTCGCATATAAAAATAATAAAAAAGGAATAGTCATGAGCCGATATTTACTGATCACAGCAATAATGGGAGTGGGTTTATTAAGTGGCTGTGGGTCTACGCCTATTAATTTATATGATGACATAACCATGAAAAAACATGAGTACAATGGCATAAAAGCGTATAAAAAAGGTGATTATAAACAAGCTTTTATGTACCTAAAAGACCCTGCAGCACTTGGGTATAAAAGCGCGCAATACACATTGTCGTTTATGTTTTTAAAAGGGCAGTATTTAACACAATCCACTAACATGGGTATGGGGTGGCTAGGCGTTGCAAAAGAGGCTGGAGTTGAAAGTTGGCAGGCGCAATACAATACCTTTTATAACGCAGCCAGTTCGGCGCAACAGCTTAAAATAGACGAAACCGTTGCGTTGTACATAAGTCAATATGGTAGTAAAGCACAAAAAATGACGTGCCGCCGCTCAACAACCCCAAGACGCACGTTTGGCGAGATTAAAATTGATTGTAACAAACACGATGGCACTGTGACTAAATACGAAGTGCAAACAAAAGAGTAATGCTAAGCGGTGGCTTGTTTTTGTTCAAAGTCACTTTTTACAATTTCGAGCGCTTTTAATACATCCTCTGGAGCAACCTCGTGCTGCTCCAAAAGCATAATTAAATCCACTGCCAGTTTTACATGTGTAGGGGCGTTATCAAGTGGGCTGGTCATCTAAATCTTTCTTTTTTGAAATTTGGCTAATAGCAACATCAATAGCGGTTTGTACGCGCTCTTCCATGTGAATACGTTCACTTTGTGGTAAATAAAAGGCCATATCTACATCGTATCTAATATAACGTGGCGGCAATTGATTAAGTACCGTGCAACAAAAATCGGCCATTACATCTTCACTGTAAACTTTATCTAGTTTACGTTTAATGATTTCTTCAACCACAATTTTTTCGTAAAAGTTATGTATGTCGTCGTGCAGTCGCATCGTGCTAGCGCCTTTTATAGAGTCCGTTTATTTGAGTGTATACTAAGCACTAAAATAAATCGATAGCAGCTTTAAATAGTTGTTTATGAACATTAATTAACGCATTTAAATTACGCTGGTAACCGCCACCTAAAGCGCACATAAGAGGGATGTTATGGGCTTTGCAGTAGTTAACAATAAAATAATCGCGCGCATAAACCCCTTCAAGCGATACGTTAAATAACCCTAGCTCGTCTTTTTCGTAAATATCAGCCCCTGCGTTATATAAAATAATGTCGGGGTTATGAATACGCACGCAAAATTCGAGGGCTTGTTTTAGCGTTGTTAAGTATTCGGTATCTGATGTGTTGGCAGGTAGGGCGAAGTCGTAATCGGAGTGTTGCTTTAAGCGCGGAAAATTTTGCTCGCAATGGATAGAGCAAGTAATTATAGCGTTATTATGTTGCGTAATTTGTGCCGTGCCATCGCCTTGGTGTACATCACAATCAAATATTAATACGGTATCGGCTTGGTCTGTATTGATTAAATGCGCCCCAGCCACAGCCAAATCGTTAAAAATACAAAAGCCACTGCCGTAATCGCTATATGCATGATGATAGCCACCACTTAAATTAGCGCAAAAACCATATTTTAGTGCGTATTCGCTGCCTTGAATACTGGCCCCAACTGAAAGTAGCGTACGCTCTACTAATTCGCGTGAATACGGGAAACCCATTTTTTTAATTGCTTTATTACTGAGCGTGGCGTTTAAAAAATCATTTATGTAATCTTGGCTATGGCACAGTGCAAGCTGCTCGGGCGTTGCTTTGGTTGGTGTATTAAACTGTGTAGTCCCAAAGCCTAAGCGTTCTATTTCTGCTTTTAGCATTTGGTATTTTTGAATAGGAAAACGGTGGCGCTCAGGAAGCGTTAAAGCACTGTAAAGCGGGTGGTAAAAAAGCTGCATTAGCGTAATTGTTGTTTTTCGACTTGTTGAATTTTATCTTCGGTGGCCGAAATAGCTTTACGGCAGCGGCCTAAACGCGCATGCGTGGTTAAAATTTCCATATTAAGTTTTTGTGCTTGCGCTGGGCTGGCTTTTTCCATCTGTAGTTTACGCTCTTCAATCATTAACACTAAGCGTCGTTCAAACTCATGGTTTTGTTTAAGCTCGTCGTATAGCTCGTGCGACGATTGCATTATTTTTTTTACGGCTTGCTTATAAACCGTATTTTTGGGTCTAGGTTTGTACTGGCTTTTGTTTTCTTTTGCCCAGATGGGGGTCGATTTAATAACACTAAATACAGCTTGTACTTGATTACCTATGCGCTCGAGTGCATAAGCATAAGCATGGCGATGATCACTGGGTGGTAAGCTGGTAATTTCGTCTTCAATTTCTGTTACGTAGTCAGTTAAGTTCATGCTTTTAGTACTAAATACGCCGCGGTCAAATAAACTAGGCTGCGCCTGCATATAGCGGTTTTTAGAAAACAATTTAGCTTTATCAAATTGCTCAGCTTGTTGTTTAAGCGTAGCAACTTGTTGGCGTAATTTATCTAACGCGTGGGTTTGCATTTACAAATAAGCCTCGTAAATCAGTTTTAATGCTAGCAGTATAACCATAGTGTTAAAAACAGGGCGAATAAACTTACCGCCAAAGCGAATGGCTGAGTGAGCACCAATCCAAGCACCTAACATAATAAAAAAGCCCATGATAAGGCCTAATAAAAAGTTTACATGACCAAGTGCCACAAAGGTAATAAGCGATATAAAATTAGATACAAAGTTCATTGAGCGGGCTAAACCACAGTTAAGCAGTAAGCTCATTTTATAAAATAAACTATTAGATGCGGTCCAAAAAGTACCGGCGCCTGGGCCTGCTACGCCATCAAAAAAACCTAATGCTAAGCCCTGCAACCACTGCTTTAGTTTAAGTACTGGTGTTACTTTTGGTAAATCATCGCCCTGTGTCGTGCTTAAACTACCAAACAAGCTATAACAGGCCACCATAATAATAATGATAGGCAAAAGCTTATTTAAAAATTCAATACTTAAGTGATCGACTATTAACGTACCAATCACAGCGCCTATGGCTGTAGCAAAAATGGAGTTTGCCCAAAATTTAGGACTAAATAGATTTTTTTTATAATACGTGTAGCTGGCCGTTAATGAGCCAAAGCTTGCCGCAAGCTTGTTGGTGCCAAGCGTTACATGCGGTGGCAAGCCAGCGGTGAGTAGTGCAGGGACTGTTAATAAGCCTCCGCCGCCGGCAATTGCATCAATAAAGCCAGCAGCAAGGGCCGCGGCACATAAAACTGCCAATGTTGTGGGATCTAAAGCAAGTTCAAACATTAATAATCTATTTGTCTTTTAAAAGGTGGTAAGGTGTCGAGCATGGCTTTGCCGTAGCGCTTGGTAATTAAGCGTCTATCGAGAATGGTTATACGGCCTTCATCGCTCTCTTTTCGCAGCAGTCTACCACAGCTTTGTACCAATTTCTTTGCTGCATCGGGCACCGTAATAGACAAAAACGGATTACCGCCTTTACTTTGTACAAATTCGGCTTGGGCTTCTTCTATTGGTGATGTAGGTACTGCAAACGGTATTTTTGTAATTATTAAGTTTTCTAAATATTTACCTGGTAAATCAAGCCCTTCTGAGAGGCTTTGCGTACCAAATAAAATACTACCTTTACCGCTATCAATATTTTGGGTGTGTTTTTTTAATAATGCCTCGCGCGACATTTCGCCTTGTACTAATAAGTTAAAACCTTTTGTTCTAAGAAACTTAGCCACATGGCCCATTTGCCAGTACGAGGCAAACAATACCAAATTAGCTTTTTTTGTATTTAAGTACTCAGGCAAAGTTTGCGCTATATGGTCACTAAATGCTTTGTCGGTTGGCTCAATTTTACTTACCGGGATACGCAAGGTTGCTTGTTTAGGGTAATCAAAAGGTGAGGGCACTCTAATAAACTTAACGCCTTCTTCTTTTGCTAATCCGCTTTCATAGGCAAAGTGGTCAAACGAACCGAGAGCACTTAAAGTCGCCGAGCATAGTACCGCCCCTGCGCATTCATTCCATAGCTTGTCTTTTAAGTAGTAGCCAACTTCGATAGGGCAATCACTTAATAGGTGATCGTGATGGTTTTTATATTCTAAACGTTTGATCCACCTTGCGTGAGGTGTGCCTTCGCCTTTATTTGCATAGCTATACCACAGCTTATTTAATTGCTCTAAGCGGTTTATATAGTGTCCGCTTTCGGCCAAAACAGGGTCGGCAACATAGGGTTTTATATCGCCATCGCTTACATCTTGAGTGAGGGTATCGTGCATTTTATTTAAACAACGCAGTGCATCTAGTGTGGCGTCACTTATATCTTTAGCTTTGTTGTGCAATGATTTTGGTATTTCACCATGCTCAAAACGGTATGTGTCGTCTTTTGAGTATTCAAAGTCGGCGTTATCGAGAATATCACGCACCACTTTTAAGTCTTTATTAGCATCGTTAATGCTATCGCACAATTTGAAATTTTGACCAATGGCCTTTTGACCCACTAATACCTTAGACATTTTGCCACTAAATTTGGTGAGCTTATCTAGCCAATCAATGGTGCCTTTAATAGTGGCCGCTGCCGATGAAAAGTCGCGGGTAATATGTGCAAGGTGGTGCGCTTCATCTATTACATAAATGGTGTTATCAGGTTCGGGTAAAATTTTACCGCCCCCTAAATCCAAATCTGCCAGTAGCAGTGAATGGTTAATAACAAGCACATCCATTTGCATAAGCTGATTACGAGCAAGCTGAAACGGGCAGGTTTGATGGGCTTTCATTTGGCGTTGGCAAGCGTGTTTATCGCATGCGATTAAGTTCCACACTCTATCGGGTATGGTGTCGGCCCAGCTATCCCTGTCGCCTTGCCATTTTTTATTTACATAGGCATCGTAAAGGCCTTTTAAGCATTTAGTTTCCATATCACTTAGCGGCGAGGTAAGTATGGGCATAAACTCCATTTGCGTTTGGCTATCGCCATTAACAGCGTTATGTAATTTATGGGCACATATATAGCGTTGCCTACCTTTTACTAGGTCAAACTTAAAGTCGAGCCCTGAGTGTTTTTTAAAAAAAGGCAGCTCTTTTGCTATTAATTGTTCTTGTAGGGCCACGGTAGCAGTAGATATAACCAGCTTCTTTTTTTGAGCAAGGGCAAGCGGTAACGCGCCCAAACAATAAGCAAGTGATTTACCAGTCCCTGTGCCAGCCTCAATAACACATATTCGCTGTTTTTTATGGTATTCGCCAGCCAGTGTTTTTGCTATTTCGGCAACAAGGTAGTTTTGGCTACTGCGTGGGCGGTAATCAGTAAGGTTACTAGCCACATGCTGGTGTACTTGCCTAATTGTTTTTTTTAGTTGGTCAGAAAGCATGGGGAGATAAACCTAAAATATGTATATAATTACAGTGTATGGATTTTAGAGTTATAACCGTGTAACTACAAGCAAGGATGAAATTAATTTAGTAAATTAATGCGGCGATTTTTTAAGTTTATAAATTACTCCCTATTATGGCCTGTTTATATTTTGAGGTTGAACAATTTTCAATCCTTAACGTTCATGGCCTTAAAGTAGAAAAACAAAATATAAGTAAGGTTTATTGATAGTGTATTTAACATCTGGTTTTGTACTTTCTGCACAAGCGCACGATAGCGCTCAGGGTTTACAATATGAAATTTGGTTTGCTACCGATAATGGACCAATAAAGACAATTTCTGAGAATGAAACCGCACTATTTTTTATAAAAAACTCAGATACAAAAGCAGCTCAAGCCATTTTATCTGTCGAATCACTAAACTTTTTAATTAAACCTCTTTCACTTAAAAATTTTCAGCAGCAAGATATGTGTGGCTGTTACTTTTACTCACTCAAACACTTTTATAGCGCGAGCAAAGCGTTAAAAAGTCGCGGTATTACACTCTATGAAGATGATATAAGGCCCATTGAGCGTTATTTAATGGAGCGCTTTATTAAAGGCGGGGCGTGGATCACGGGTAAACGAGTGGATCATGCACATTACACTGAAATTTTAGATGCTAAATTAAAAACCAACGCTGACTATACGCCTGTGCTTTCTAAGTTGTCACTTGATATAGAGTGCAATGAAAGTGGGGTGTTGTTTTCTATTGGCTTGGTAGGCTGTGGTTTAGATTGCGTAATCATGATTGGAGAGCCTGAGTATCACGAACCAGTGATTGGTTATACTATTATATGGTGCGCAGACGAGGTTGCACTATTACAGCAACTTGTAACACTTATTAAGCAGTGCGACCCAGATATTATTATTGGGTGGAATGTTATTGAGTTTGATTTTGCAGTTATTTATGAGCGCTCTGTGGCACTTGGGGTAAAACTATTACTAGGAAGAGGAAACCTTCCTTTATATGTTCGAAAAGGCCATTTTACACGGGTTTCTATTCCCGGGCGCTGTGTAATTGATGGCATTGATACTCTAAAAAATGCCACTTATAGTTTTGAAACTTTTTCACTTGCTAATGTAGCTAAAGAAATTTTAGGCGAGTCTAAATTAATTGAATCTAGTAACAGCTTACAAGAAATTATTCGTCAATTTAATGAGGATAAACTCGCGCTCGCTAACTACAATCGCCAAGACTGCATACTCGTTAATAAAATATTCGATAAGCTAAAACTTCTCGATTTTGCTGTTATTCGCACACAATTAACAGGCCTTGAGCTGGAAAAGCGCGGCGGCTCAGTGGCGGCTTTTGTAAACATGTATTTGCCTTTATTACATCGCAGCGGTTATGTAGCACCTAATATGGGCGACCATGGGCTGACGTTTGAAAGCCCAGGTGGTTATGTTATGGAGTCGGTACCGGGGCTGTATAAAAATGTCATCGTGCTTGATTTTAAAAGCCTGTATCCCAGTATTATGCAAACCTTTTATATAGACCCGCTTGGACTAATAGAAGGGATTGAAAACCCTGAAAATAGTATTGAAGGTTTTAATAACGCATTGTTTTCAAGAGAGCAGCACCATTTACCAGCGCTTATAAAAAGCCTAGCGCTACAGCGCCAACGGGCAAAAGATAATCACGATTTAATGCTATCTCAAGCGATTAAAATAATAATGAACAGTTTATATGGTGTATTAGGCTCACAAGGCTGTCGTTTTTATGACCCTCGACTCTCAAGCTCTATTACTTTGCGTGGACATGAGATAATGCTGCAAACTAAAAAGTGGATTGAAGAGCAAGGTTATAGTGTTATCTACGGAGATACCGATTCGACCTTTGTAAAACTCACGGATGATTTAAGTGTTGAGGCGTGTAATAAAATAGGTAAACAGTTAGCTAAACACATAAACACGTTGTGGCAGAAAAACATACACGCTAAACATAATTTAACTAGCCATTTAGAAATAGAGTTTGAATCGCTTTACAGCCCCTTCTTTTTACCCACTATAAGAGGTAAAAGTGTGGGGTCTAAAAAACGCTATGTGGGTCAGTTAATAAAGCCGGATGAATCAAAATTGGTTTTTAAAGGCTTAGAAACCGTAAGAAGTGACTGGACTAAACTGGCCCAACAGTTCCAATTTGATTTATTTACCCTCCTTTTTGAGCAACCAGAGCAAATAAATGACCTTGTAAACGATTACATTAGTAAACTTTTACGCGGCGAATTTGATCATTTGCTGGTTTTTAAAAAACGTTTAGGTCAAAACTTAACCGACTATCAAAAAAATATCCCTCCACATGTGCAAGCAGTAAAAAAGTTTCAGAAACAAAATAGTGAATTTACGCTAAAAAGAGGTGAATTTGTTACATTTGTTTACACAACCCACGGTGTTGAGCTGTATCAAGGGCTGCATAGCTACGACTACCCATTGTATATAGACAAACAAATTGTACCTTTATTAGAAATGGTTACGCAATTTGTTAACGTTAACGTAAACAGTTTCGAGCTAAAACAGTTCGAATTATTCTAACTTGTACCTATTAATGCAATTTTTGATTACATAATCTACGCTTTAGCTTTATTTTTGTACAGTTATTCCTCATCTAAGCTAAAAAACAATAAAAAACCCTTTTTTAATTAATATTTGGTTAACAGTAGTTGGCTTTTAGATATTTTTTGTTTAGTATTTGGTTTAGTCGCTGTTAACAAACTGTGACAACAAAAAATAATTAAATAATAGTCGCTTCTAACAAGTGGTGACCCAGGGAGAATCAAATGTTAAATAATAAAGTTTCAAAGGCAGTTCGCTTAGCGATTGCATTTGGTGCAGTATCAACAGCTGCATTTTCGTCAAGTTCATTTGCTGCAGAAGAAGAGTCTGCAGAGAAAGTAGAACGCATCCAAGTAACTGGTTCACGTATCAAACGTACAGATTTAGAGGGTGCTTCTCCGGTAGTATCTATTACTTCTGCTGATATCAAGCTAGAAGGTGACTACACAGTTGCAGATGCACTACGTTCTAGTTCATTAAACTCATTCGGTTCGTTCTCAGAGCGTTCTGGTAGCTCAGCACAATCTCAAGCAACTATCAATTTACGTGGTGCTGGCTCACGTCGTACTTTAGTACTTTTAAATGGCCGCCGTTTCCCAGGTTCACCAACATTAGGTGGTGCTTCTGCTAACCTTAATGCTATTCCAATGGCTGCTGTTGAACGTATCGATATCATGACTGAAGGTGCATCTTCTATTTATGGTTCTGATGCAATGGCAGGTGTTGTTAACGTAATTATGAAAGAGAACTTTGAAGGTTTAACTTTCAACATTGGCGCGGGTCACCGTGATCAAGATGAAGGTACTACTTCTACAGAGTTTTCTGTAGTTGGTGGTGTTTCAAACGATAAAGGTAACATTACATTCTCTTTCGATCACCAATCTCGTAAAGGTATTTCAGATGCTGACCGTGACTACACTAAAGCTCAGCTTGGTGATTTAGACGGTGATGGCGACATTGAAGCTTACACTGCAGATACTGTAGGTTGGTCATACTTTGGCGCTACTGTACTTTCACCTGATTTTTCTACAGCGTCAGCTTCACTTTTATGTGATGATTTAATCTCTGAATACGGTGAAGATACTTTCCGCCGCGTTGATGCAAACGAAGATTGGGGTCCAGGTTCTGAGTACTGTATGTATGCATTCGCTAATGTATCTTACAACACAGCATCAATTGACCGTAACACATTATATGTTAGTGCTAACTACGAGCTAACAGACGACATAGAGTTCTTTGCTCAAACAATGTTTGTACAAAACTCTTCATTTGGTCGTTACGCTCCACCGGCTGCAGCATGGGAAAACATGGCAGCTGATAACCCGCATAACCCATACGGTGAAGACGGTGCATATGGTTTATTCCGTTGGGTAGGTATTGGTACACGTGATGGTAACGTAGATGATTACAACCAAGATTTAACAGCTGGTTTACGTGGTGACTTAGATTGGAACAACGCTTCTTGGGAAGTTTACTACCACCACAATAAAGCAGATAACAAATCTGTAGGTGAGTACTACCTTTCTTACAGTGGTTTAGCATACAACGAAGCTAACGATATCGATTTAGGCTCTGATGAAGGCATTGCCAACATGAAGTCGACTACGTTACAAAACTCAGGCTCTACTTTTGACCAATACTTTGCTGGTTTAGGTTTTGACTTATTTGAACTACCAGGTGGTGCTGTTGCTCACTATGTAGGTGTTGAATATTTTGAACAAACTTACGAAGATATTTACGATGGTCAATCTGAAGCTGGCTTAATCGGTGGCTCTGCTGGTAACTCTTCAATGGGTGACCGTGATGTGACAGCTGTTTTCTTCGAATCAGTACTACCAGTTTCTGATACAGTAGAAGTGAACTTAAAAGCTCGTTACGATGATTACTCTGACTTTGGTGACAACGTTGCTCCAGCAGTATCTGCTCGCTGGCAGGTTGCTGATAACGTAGTGATTCGTGGTTCATACTCTGAGTCGTTCCGCGCGCCAGGTCTAGATTTACTTAATGCAGCACGTACATTCTCTGCTGAATCTGCAATCGATTATAATAACGGTTCTACTACATCACGTCAGTACAACACATACTATACTCAGAACTCAGAACTTGAAGCTGAGACTTCAGATTACATCAACTTAGGTGTGGCATGGGATGTAAACGATAACTTAAGCTTTAAGTTAGATTACTTCCAACTTTCTATTGATAACGTTATTCAGTCTAAATCTCTACAGGGCTTATTATCTGATGAGGCTGCTGGCCTAATCACTGCAGTAGGTGTTGATACAGATACGTCTGATGAAACTTTCTACCTTAAGCGCTCTGCTTCAGGTACGCTAATCGAAGCAGGTACTTCTTACTTTAACGGTGCTGGTTTTGAAATCGAAGGTTTTGATTTCACTATTAATGCAAACGTAGAGACTGATTTTGGTGACTTCCGCTTTAACAATGTTAACAGTGTAACACTTTCATACGATTCTGAAGTGGGTGGTGTTGTACAAGACACTGCTGGTTGGTCTGGCCAACCTGATCTTAAGTCAGTAGCAACAATTTCTTGGTCACTTGATGATCATACAGTATCTTGGAACTCTACTTACACAGCAAGCACGTCTGAAACTGAAGTTGATGAAGATGGCGATGGTTTCTACGAGCAATCAGGTGATTTAGACAGCTGGTTAATCCATAACTTAACTTACAGCTACAATGCAGGTCCTTACGGCGCTGTAACATTTACTGTAAGTAACTTAACTGACGAAGACCCAGTTCTTTCTTCAGCTGGTACATGGGATAACCAAGACCTTTACAACAACTTTGGTCGTGATTACCGTGTAAACTACTCAATTAGCTTCTAATATTAATTAGAAACAGGTTGATATATAGGGCTGAATTTATTCAGCCCTTTTTTTATGGGGATTTTTTATGGAAAATTATTGGAGTGAGTATTGGTCTCAAGGGTATTTAACTTCATTTGGGCAGGATATTAAGAAAAACTATACAGGCAAGCTCAAGCAGAGCTGGACAAGTTTTGCTACTGAGCTTAGTCCACAGTGTAAAATACTAGACATAGGCACAGGCAATGGTGCACTGATACAGCTTATACACGATAGTAGTAAAGATCAGCTGAGCTTTATTGGTATTGATAAAGCAACAGTGGCAAAGAGCGTTACAGGCGTGCCCGACTCTAGTATTTTATCAGATGTAAGTGCAGAGTCCTTACCTTTTGAAAATAATGAATTTGATGCGATAGTGGCTCAATTTGCAATTGAATACAGTGAGCTTTCGAAGAGCATTTCTGAATTATTTAGGGTATTAAAACCGGGTGGGTTATATCAAATTGTTTGCCACGAAATAGATTCAGATATAGTTAAACCAAATGTGCTTATATTGGAGTCTGCTGTACGTGTACGTAGTGACTTGTTAACTCCTTTAAAGCAGCTAATTGATGAGCTGAAAAAAGATGATAATGCTCAGGTTAATAGCTTGATAAAAACAATAAATAACCTTATCCAGCTTGAAAGACAAGTACACCCTCACGCAGTTAATGGAACACGGTATCCCGACTTTTTTCAGTTTATTTTGAATAATAGAAAAATTGATTTAGAACGCGCTTATCAATTATTTACTCAAGAGCTCGAAGGGCTGATCTTTAGGTTAAGTGACTTAAAGCAAGCGGCGTTAAACTCTCAGGATATTAGCCAGTTGTTATTGTTAGGCGATAAAACATTTAAAGAGGCTTTAGTTGACTCTAATAATGAATATATCGGAACGCTTTACAAAGGACGCAAATAGCTAGCCCCATTACTAAAATTTGTTCTGTTCTGCACATTAATAATCTAGCAGCTTTGATGGTATTCCAAAGGCCATACGAGCTGCAGCTCCCGATTCCTTTACTTTTTGGCGACTTGTTAAACATTGTTCTTGGTCACCTTGTCATTTATAAATTTTAAATTACCTTGTTAACACCTTTATAAATGTAAATAAGTAGAAGTATTTTACGTTTTATTTTCAAAAATGCATTGTTCCGGTTATTGGTATATTCATACTTTATCTTTTGTCCCCTTTATCGAAATAAACTAATATTAATTATATTTAAATTGATGTGAATTATTGGTTTTTAATATGTTGACTATGTTTATATATTGATACTAACATTCACAAAAGAAGCGGTACTTTCACTTCTTAAGCTATTTATTTAATGGCTAAAATAATAAATATATAAATATATAAATAAAATTATTTCAGGGAGAATCCAATGTTAAATAACCAAGTTTCAAAAGCGGTGCGCTTAGCGATTGCTTTTGGTACGGCATCTACAGCTGTATTTTCAGCAAATTCAATTGCTGCTGAAGAGGGAGTTGAAAAGGTAGAGCGTATAGAGGTTACCGGTTCACGAATTAAACGTGCAGATCTTGAAAGCGCTTCACCAGTGAGCATTATTACTACTGAAGATATGAAAGTTCAGGGTATTTCAAATATTTCCGATGCGTTACAAAACCTTACCGCTCAGTCGGGCGGATTAACTGCTGCTGTAAATAATGGCGGTAATGGTAATGCAACTGTTAACTTAAGAGGTATGGGTTCATCACGTACATTGGTACTTGTTAATGGACGCCGTATGATTGCCTCAGGTACTGGTGCATCTTCTACCGTGGATCTTAATGCCATTCCTTTTAGCGCTGTAAAACGCATAGAAGTTTTAAAAGACGGAGCATCAGCTGTTTACGGCTCTGATGCTCTTGCTGGTGTGGTTAATATTATCATGCGCGATGACTTTGAAGGCTTTGAGCTAGATGCCAGCTATGCAGAGACAGGTGAAGGTGACGGTGAAGAAGCTAGCTTAAGTAGCACCTTTGGTGTGAGCAGTGATAAAGGTAATGTTGTTGTAAACGTTGGTTTTTACGACCGTGGTACTGTACGTGCTAGCGACCGAGATTATTCAGCATGTCCATACGCTGAAAGTGGCGGTGAGCGTTTTTGTGCCGGTTCTGGTAACTCTTTAGGTATGAATGCAATCTTAGATGATGGTAGAAGAGTTCAGTTTGAGCCTGGCGGTAACGGTTCATCAACTGATACTGGCTATCACACATATGTGGGTAGTGGCGAAGGCAACGATACCTATAACTACTCTTCTGCTTCATACTTATCTACGCCTGCAACTCGTTATAATGTGAGCGTGTTAGGTAATTATGAATTAGCAGATAACTTAAACTTTTTTGCAGAAGCGTACTATACAAACCGTACCTCAACGCAACAAATGGCACCAGCACCTATCAACTACACATACAGTGTAGATGGTCGTAGTTGGGTATTAAGTCAAAATCCAGAAGTTTACCCATTCTCAGGCTTGTATGATTTTGCAACTCCTGGCGACAATGTAGACATGTTACCACTGCGTCGTATGTCAGAAATGGGTGGCCGTGTATTTGAGCAAGAAGTAAATACAGCACAATTTACAACTGGTTTAGAGGGCTTTATCGCTGATCAATACGCTTGGAATGTGTTCTATACATATGGTCGAAATAGCGCTATTGACCGTTCTAAAAACTACATCAACGTAGACAAAATGATAGCGTCAGTAAATGAAAACTGTGAAGGTGTCTCGGTTACAGGTTCGCCTAGTGACTACACGGTTACAGGCAACGATGCATCTGCTCCATGTATTAACTACTTCGGTGAAGGCGCGCTTTCACAGTCAGATGCCGATTACTTGCGTTACACCGATCAGGGTACTTCAGGTACAGAAATGCACCACTTAGGCGCTTCAATTTCGGGTGATTTATTTGAAATGCCTTCTGGTGTTGTTGGCTTTGCATTTGGTCTAGAGCACCGTGAAGAATCAGCATTTAATCAACCAGATGCATTCTCTTCATCAGGTATCGGTTCAGGTAATGCCGTACAGCCAACTTCTGGTGGCTATAAAGTTGACGAAGCATATGTAGAGCTTGTTGTTCCACTATTGAATGATTTACCACTGGTTCAGTCTTTAGATTTAGAAGCTGCGCTTCGCTACTTTGACTACGATACGTTTGGATCAGATACTACTTATAAGTTAGGTCTAACTTGGCGTATGACAGATGAAGTTATGCTTCGCTCTGTATTATCAACAGCATTTCGCGCACCAAGTGTAAGTGAGCTTTACGGTGGTCAGTCAGATAGCTTCACCAATTATACAGACCCTTGTACTGGCTTTGGTGGTGCTGGCTTTGATTCTAGATACCAAACAGCCTGTGCTTCTGATGCAGCAGCCGGCCTAATTCCTTCAGATGGTACGTTTGCACAAAACAGTGGTCAACTTCGTGCGGTTGTTGGCGGTAACCCAGACCTAGGTCCTGAAACTGCTGATACATTTACAGTTGGTCTTGTTGTTGAGCCTATTGAAGGGCTAAGCTTTACTGTTGATTACTACGATATTGAAGTAGATAACGTAATAAGCTCTGTTGGTATTACGACTAAGCTAGATAAGTGTTATAGCGCGGGTGAAGAAGGTGGACAAGGTGGTTCTTTTGCACTTTGTGAAGGTGTTGTACGTGATGCAACGGGTAACTTTGATGGTACTCCATCACTTGATCAAAACCTTTCTACTTGGAATCTATCGGGCGTAGATTTCAACGCTCAATATAGCTTTGACGCTGCTGGCTTAGCGTGGAGAGCTGATTGGGAAGCTTCTTACATCTCTAAATGGGAAGTACAAGAGTTTGCTGGTGAGCCTATTCAAGATTACGTAGGTGTTGCATCAAGTGGTTCTGGCTCAATTCCTGAGTGGAAACATAATGTAAGCTTACGTGCAGCCGGTGATGATTGGACTGTTTCATACAAAGTGATGTATGTAGATTCGCTTGTTACAGAATCAGTTGCATTATTTGATGGAGACCCTGCGGATTACTATTCACCAGAAGCTGACTCGTTTGTATCACATACACTAAGTGGTACTTACCAACTTAACGAGCATGTTTCGTTACGTGGTGGTATAGATAACCTAACAGATGAAGAGCCTCCATATTACAGCGATTATGATGATGCCAATACAGATACTACGTTGTATAAGTACATCGGTCGTAACTTCTTTGTAGGTACAACTATTTCATTCTAAGCATAAGCTTTAATGCTAAGGCCGGTATATTATCGGCCTTTTTATTATTTAAGAGAACATATGCAAAGCCAAGGCATGTCATTTCAAGATGTAAGCAACTTAATCCTTAAGGAAATTAATAATAATAATTTCCTTAAGGCATTAAAAATTGCTAATTCGATTAAAAGTAATGAATCGAGTATTGTAGCGCACCTTCATCACTTAAAATCTATAGCATACCAAAAGAAAAAAGATTATATATTATGTTTAGCCGAGATTGAAAAAGGTATTAAACTAAGTCCACGTCATTTTCATTTAAATGTAAATAAAGCAAAATTATATAACTTGTTGGGTGAACCTGATAAGTCAATAAAACAATATTTAAATGTATTGGCTATATATAGTGACGATATAGAAACACTTTATAATATCTCTGTTTTGTACTTTAAAAAGAATGAATTTACTAAAGCAAAAGAATACATTGATAAAGCATTTACACTATCCCCTCAAAATGCAGTTATTCTCAGTGCAAAAATAAAAACAGACTTAAAGCTTGAGAAGTTTACTGAGGTCGATAGGCTCACAGATGATTATATTCGCAATTTTGGTGCTGATGCTAGTATTCTCAATAGTAAAGGGTTGGCTTTAAAAGCTTTATGCTTTTGGGATAAAGCAATTATAACTTTTGAGCAAAGCTTAAAATTAAGCCCTGGTTTAGTTGAAGCTAAAAAAAATATGGCCAGCTGCTATCACTTAGCCGGTAAGTTTAAAAAAGCCAAAGCAATATATACAGAACTAACAACTATCAACCCGCTAGATTTAGACAGTCATCATTGGCTAAACCAAATGCTATGGGAAACTGCAGACTCTGGTTTTTTATCCTCATATAACCATGCTTTAAAAATAACTGGAAAAAATACTGCACTGGAAGCTGAGCTTGCACAAAAGCTTTATACATCGGGTAAGCAAACTGAGGCTTACAAAATAGCAAAGCAAATACTCTCTCAAAGCAATTGCCCACAAAAAGCGTTTTCTATAGTGGGTGATTACGAACGTGAAAACAGCTTATTTGATGAATCTTTAAAGACCCATTTAGCTGCCAGTAATAGGTTTAAGAATAATCACGCGTACATAGAATTAGCCAAAAGCTATATTGCGATAGATAAACCAGAACACGCATTGAACATTATAAATAAGTTATTAAATCAAGACGAATATAACCAAGAGTACTTGTGTATTAAAAATACAGCATTGAGATTACTAAAAAGCGAGCTGTACTCATATTACTGCAATTATGATTTATTTGTTATGCAGGAGAAAATAGCAACACCTTCTGGCTTTGCTTCTATAGATGATTTTTTAACTGAGCTTAAAGGTACGTTAAAACAGTATCATTATTATCAAAACCATCCTTTAGAGCAATCTTTAGTGAATGGTTCTCAAACCGCAGAAAAGTTATTTGATTATCAACTGCCGATACTAAAAATACTAAAGCAGGAGCTATACGAGTTAACGTCATGCTTTTTATCAAGGCTTCCAAAAGATAATCAACACCCTTTTTTAAAAAGAAATGTTGGTGATTTTAAAGTAACTGATTCATGGTCGGTAATTCTGAAAGATAAAGGTTTTCATAAAAATCATTATCACAGCCAAGGTTGGATGAGTTCACCATTTTATGTATCTATACCCACGCTGATATCTGAATCAACCAACCAAGAAGGGTGGTTAAAGCTAGGTGAGCCAGGATTTAATATGCACACTAAGCTTTTACCTGAGACAACATTAAAACCAGAGGAAGGCAAACTTATTCAATTTCCATCCTATTTTTGGCATGGGACTAATACCCTAAATAGTGAAATGGAACGAGTAACAATTGCTTATGACATACTCCCTCAACACACTTAAATTAAGGATAAACAATGAAACATCTTTGTACCGTATTATTAGTAATTTTAGCTTCAGGTTGCACTAGTGCAGCAGCACTTAAAGCCAGTGAAAGCGATGGCAAAATATGTAAACTCGAAAAAACCACAGGTAGCAACATTGCAACAAGAGTGTGTAGAACACCTGAACAAATTGCTTACCAAGAAAAATTAAGCCAAGAGGCAATGAGAGAGATGACCCGTGGTAGTGTAAAAATTGATAAATAGACTTTAACTTTATAAGTTTATTAACCTCTATTAAAAAATTAATAGAGGTTAAATATTTTTTATTTGATATTAAAGTCCATTACTATACTTATTCTATGCTGATTTCTCATGCTAAAGTATTTGCTTTTATACCTTTTGCTATGGAGTAAAATTGCTCATGGTAAAAATATATTGTTGGGTTTATACTTGCTTTGAAACTAAAAAGTTAACTCCAACAAGCAAGAGAGATATAAATGAAAGAAGTTCGATCTTTTATTAAAACAGCATCATTAACTGAGCTAGAAAAAGCACAACAATTAATCACTGATGCGATTGCAAAATATACTGAGCAGCTACAAGCTAAACAGGAAGTGTTGGATCTTTTAAAAGAAAAAGGACTTACGTTAGAAGATTTACAAGACGGTACAGCAGATAAACGTACTAAAGTAAAAGCTAAGTATCGTATTGAAGTAGATGGCGAAGTGATTGAATGGACCGGTCGTGGTCGTCGCCCTAAAGCGTTTGAAGGTGTTGATTTACAAAAGCACCTAGCTTAATAAAGTAACAGAGAAGCTACGGCTTCTCTTTTTAATGGCGTATAATTTAATAACTAAACTTAGGCTTACGCTTTGTACGCGAGATTTAATTGGCCAAAACTTACCTTAAACTCCCCGCAGTCGCTTAGTATTTGTTAAACTGCATTTCTGGTTATTCTATTTACTATTTTCATGAGCTATAAATTAAGGCCGTATCAGCAAGAGGCCGTAGAGCGCACTGTTTTACATTTTCGAAAAACAAATGATCCTGCCGTGATTGTACTGCCTACCGGTGCGGGTAAAAGCCTTGTTATTGCAGAGCTTGCGCGAATTGCTAAGCAAAAAATTTTGGTGCTTGCACATGTTAAAGAGTTGGTAGAACAAAACGCACAAAAATATAAAAGTTTTGGTTTAGAAGCGAGTATATTTTCAGCAGGGTTAAAAGAAAAATCACTCAGCCACCAAGTTACCTTTGCCAGTGTTCAGTCTTTATCGCGTAATTTAAATAAATTAAATGAGCATTATTCTTTGCTTATTATTGATGAGTGCCACAGAGTAAATGGTGATAAAAAAAGCCAATATGGAAAGGTTATAAATGCGCTCAAAGAATATAATCCTCAGTTAAAAGTATTGGGTTTAACAGCCACACCTTATAGATTAGGAATGGGGTGGATATACCATCATCATTACCATGGTTTTGTAAAAGGTAATAAAGAAAGTCCATTTAAAAACTGTATATTTGAATTACCGCTCAGGTATATGATCAAACATAATTACTTAACGCCGCCAAATGAAGTGGACGCGGCAATTAGTCATTATGATTTTTCGTCCTTGGCTACTAATGCGTTTGGTCAATATACGACTGATGACATGAATGCGCTTTTAAAAAATAGTGAGCGCGCAACGCAAGCTATACTGAAGCAGGTAATACAATACAGTGAAACCCGCCAAGGCGTGATGATATTTGCGGCAACGGTGATGCACGCGCAAGAAATTTTAACTTATTTACCCGCAGAGCAAAGTGCCCTTATAACTGGCGATACCCCAAATGCAGAACGCGATAAATTAATAAATCAATTTAAACAAAAAAACATAAAATACCTCGTTAATATTTCTGTTTTAACTACCGGATTTGATGCGCCGCATGTCGATTTTATCGCTATTTTACGCCCCACCGAATCGGTTAGCTTATACCAGCAAATTGTTGGCCGTGGGCTTAGGCTAAATGAAGGAAAAACAGACTGCTTAGTTATAGATTACGCAGGCAACGGCTTTGATTTATTTCACCCTGAGGTGGGCGATAAAAAAGGTGATAGCGATAATGAGCCCGTTCAAGTGCTTTGCCCTGGGTGTGGGTTTGCAAATATTTTTTGGGGAAAAACCGATGCTGATGGCAAAGTAGTTGAGCATTTTGGCAGGCGCTGCCAAGGTTTATTAGAAGATGACGAAGGCCATAAAGAGCAATGCGATTATCGGTTTAGGTTTAAAGAGTGCGAACAATGCGGCGCTCAAAACGATATAGCAGCTCGTAAATGCCATGATTGCGGCGCAGTAATGGCCGACCCCGACGACAAGCTACGTAACGCCCTTAATTTAAAAGATGCGTTAGTACTGCGCTGTAGTGGGTTATCAGTGGTAAAACTTAAAGATGATTTAATTAAAATAACCTACTTTGATGAAGATGGTGCAAGTTGCGATGAGGTCTATAACCTTGCCAGTAAAGGCGGGCAGTATATTTTTAATAAACAGTTTGGTAAACGCCTAGGGCAGGGGCAAGCGCCTGTCGAATTTAAAAGTGCTGAGCAGGTAATTAAGGCACAGTATGATTTAGTGCACCCCGATTTTGTTATCGCGCGTAAAAGTAAAAAGTATGGCTGGAAGGTATCTGATAAATTATTTGATTACACTGGCAGCTTTAGAAAAGCTAATCAGTTAAGCGGCTAAGCTTAACTGATTTTTGTTAAGCGGCGTCTTCGTCCATTAAACCCCAGCCATCGCCATAGCCATTGTAACTATTAGCAATACTTTCAAGGTATTGCTCTGCTTGGCCAAGCAATGTGTGCTCTGGCACCATTTGTACATGAGTAATCACTTCCCACACGCCTGTGTCTTTACATTTTTCAACGTTTGCGCTTTGTACTAATGCATCAGAGATTATTTCTTTGGCAAATTTTTCAGCATCAGCTTGTTGTTCAAATAAAATGAAAAAATCGATTTGGTGCATTTTGCTTAAATCAACGCCAGCAGCGGCTATTTCGGCTAAAAGTTGGCCGTTATCATCATCAGGGAATTGCATTAAAAACTCATTTAAAATTAATTTTGTATTCGTAGCCACTATTGTAACCAAAATATTGCTTTAAAGCGTATTAATTTTAACTTTATAGGCTTTAAAAGGGAGTGAAATTTGGTGCAAGATTACCATTAAGTTAATGTGTTGCTCATTATGGCTATGGTAGTATGCAACTCATTGGTGGTTAAATTTTAAAGAATAAAAAGTAAGGATATTTACTTGTTCAAACAGTTATTACGTTATGTGTTTTTTTTAGCTTTTTTTATAAGCACTCAAGCCAGCGCTGAGCAAAGGGTAATTGAAGATTACGAAATTAAAGGGATTAGTGGCGAGTTAGAAAGTAACGTTGAGCTATATTTAAAACAACTGGTTGGCGAAAAACCCACCAGAACCTTGCGCCGCTATGCCAAAAAGCAAGTGCAAAGCAGTATTAAAGCGCTGGGGTATTACAACCCAACGGTAGACATTGAGTTTGATAAAGACGATAAAGAGCTTATCGTTAAAGTAGAGCGCGGCCCTGCAACGCGCATAGAAGCTATCAATATAACGCTTAATGGTGAGGGTAAAAACGACTCGCAATTACAAAACGTTATTAAAAATTTAAATTTAACCCAGGGCGATGTTCTTAATCATGGCAGGTACGACTCAGCTCATAAAAAAATAGAGTCAATGCTATTAGAGCTAGGCTATTTTGATGCTAAATGGCCAGCCCGAAAACTTGCTGTATCAGTGCAAAAAAACAGTGCCGTTATTACATTTAATATAGATACCGGCGTGCGATACACGTATGGCAATATAATCATTGCCACCGAAACCCCCGCAGAAAAATACATTCGTTCACTGGCACCTTTTACCCAAGGGCAAGCTTATAAAGCCACACAAATTGCTGATTATAACCTTGAGCTCTCAAGCACACCGTATTTTGCAAGCGTGCGTATTTATGCCGATATACCAGCAAGAGCAAATGGCCAAGTGCCTATTAATATTGATGTGCTACACAAACCTGCTAATAGCTACGAAGTAGGCGGTGGCTTTAATACCGAGCTGGGCCCGAAAGTGCGTTTTAAATGGAGTAAACCCTGGATCACAGAAGACGGGCATTACCTCGAAAGCAATTTAAATGTAGCTGAGAAACAGCAAGATATTTCTATGGCGTACACCATTCCGGTAGATGACCCTAACGACGATTTATGGCGTTTATCAGTGGGTTACAAGTTAGAAGATGAACTTGCCGATGACATATACAGTGAAATACTGACCGGCCAACTGCAGCGCCAATGGTTAACTGAAGATAAATGGGTACGCACGGCCTTTTTACGTCGAGACCAAGAAACATACCGCATTGGTGATGAACCAGAAGAAAGCACCGAAATGCTTATGCCCGGTATTAGCTATGCCCGTAAAAAGTCAAAAGGAGGCACAACGCCTTATTGGGGTGAGCAGTGGCTAATTTCGGCTGAGTTTGGTTTAGATGATGTACTTTCAACCACAAACTTAGTGCGGGTGCAGCTGCAGCATGCGTGGCTGCGAACCTATTTAGATAAACACTTAGTTTTTTTAAAAGCAAACGTGGGCGCCATGCTGGTCGATAATATTGAAAACGTACCTTACTCGCTGCGCTTTTATGCCGGTGGTGACCAAAGTGTACGTGGTTTTGCTTATCAGTCTATTTCTCCAGAAGATGAAGACGGTGATTTAATTGGTGGTAAATACTTACTAACCAGTACTATTGAATACAATTACCAATTTGCACAAAATTGGCGAGCAGCTTTATTTGTTGATGGCGGTACCGCCACAAATGACTTTTCGGACGACTTTGAAGTGGGCGCAGGCTTTGGCTTTCGTTATTTAACACCCATTGGCCCCGTAAAAGTAGACCATGCATGGGGGCTTACTAAAGAAAGTAAAAGCACACGTTTAAGCATTACCATAGGGCCAGAAATTTAATGTCAGTATTTAAAAAAATATCCGCCGCCGTCATCGGCGTTTTAATCACGCTTGCCGTTATTATATTTTGTTTGTTATTTACTGCGCCCGGTAATCAATTTATTGCTTATAGTGCCAATAAAATGGTGGATGGCTTACATATCGAAATTAAAAAAGGGCGCTTTTTATATAACAACCCGTTTAATGTGAGCTTTAAAAACCAAAGTACAGATTTTAAAGCGCAGCAGCTTAAAATAGATTTATTTTGGTGGCAGTGCGATGGCCTATGTATTGAAAATGTAAGTGCGCGGTCAATCAAACTTGCCCTTGGCAATGCACCCGAAGCCACGCAACAGAGCACCTCAGAGCCATTAGCTAAAATTACTTTTCCCTTTAATATTGCCGTTAAAAATGTAGCAATAAACGAATTTGTATTAAATCATCCCAGTGCTGATGTAACCGTAAATAACTTTACCCTTGCGGCGAAAGCTGAAGATGCAACCTTAGCACTAAAAAGCCTAACTATTAGCGATGTACAGGTAAAGCTTAAAGAGCAACCCGCCTCATCTAATCAAGCAGCGGCTAATCAAGGCCAAGCGCTAACAGCGCTGCCTGCGTTACCAGATATAGAGTTTACATCGCCCCTTAATTTACGGGTAGAGCAGTTTGACGTTAAAAAGGTGGATATTGAGCAAGGTGAGCAAACTCACACAATCGAAAATATAGCGCTTGTATTAAATGTAGAAGATGAAAAAGTTAACTTACAAACGCTTAGCGCGCAGTACCAACAATGGCAACTAAATACAGAGTTAACTAGTGAGCTTGCAGGTAACTTACCATTAAACGCTAAAGTAGTGCTAAATAGCGACTTGCACCAAGCGAATTTAGCGTTAAGTGGTGACCTATCTGATTTAAATATAAATTTACGCACTACAGGTCAGTACCCATTAAATCTAACGGCAACGGCTAATTTAAAACAAAAAAATTATCCGTTTGAACTTACCGGTAAAGTTGAGCAATGGTTGATTGACGCTCAAAGTAACGAGCTAAAAGTAAATAATGTTGATTTATCAGCCTCGGGTAATGCGGATGATTACACGCTAAGTTTAAAAGCGCATAGTCAATTAGGTGCCTATCCAGCTGTAGTATTAAACACGCAATTAAACGGCTCGCTTAGCCAAGCGCAGCTACGTACCTTAAGCCTAAAAGCAAACGATAGTAGTGCAATATTTAAAGGTAATGTTAATTGGCAAAAGGGCATACAAGCCGATTTCACCGGTTCGTTAAATAGCTTAAAAGCGCAGTACTTAACAGATGCGCTTACAAGTAATATTTCTGGCCAGCTAGAAGGGCGCTTTAACAGCGAAGGGCAAAACTGGCACTTGCAAATGGATAATACACAACTTGCAGGTACATTGAACCAAACACCGCTTGAATTTGCCTCAAACTTTACACTTAACAATACGCTAAAAGCCAACATAGACAGCCTGTATTTAAGTAGCGGTGCCAATAAATTAACCTTGAGCGGGCAAGTTGACGACACCTGGCAGGTTGACGGAAAAGTAACACTTACCGGAAATGAGCAAACTAATCTGCCATTCGTTGCAAACGGTAAGGCCGATTTAAAAGTTAAAGGACCCCGTTTAACCCCCGTCGTTGATTTATCGTTATTACTCGATAACTTTATGTATAACGACATAAACGTTAATAAACTCACCCTTAAAGGTCAGCTCGATACAGCCGCAGATTGGCAAACCGATGTGAGCTTAAACGTAGGCTCAGCAATGGTTGCTGATCAGGTAATTAATAGTATTGAGCTAACTGCCACTGGCGATAAAACCGACCATCAGCTGGTGGCCGCCATAGATGCAGAGCAAGGCGCTGCTGAACTTGAAGTAACCGGTAAGCTCAATAATGACGTATGGAATGGCTCGCTCAGTAACATAACGCTAAGTGATAAGAAACTCAGCTTTAGTAATAGTAAAAAAATTGCGGTGATGTTTAATACCCAAACCAGCGATTTTGATGTGAGTGCGCATTGCTGGCGCTCAAACAAAAGTGAGCTATGTATTAACACCCTTGCGCAAACTAAAAACTTGGGGCAATTTAATGCTACGTTGAGCAATTTAGCGCTTGAAGAGCTTAAACACTTTTTACCAGATAACATGCGTACGCGTGGCGATATAAGCGGCGACTTTGCTGCAAATTGGAACGAGGGCGCATTAAAAACACTTCGCGCTAATTTAAATGCGCATGACCTTGTTGCTGTTCTTACCTCTGAGGAAGACCGGTTTAGATTACCCATCGAAACGCTAAAAGTCAGTGCCTACACTGATTCTCAAACGGGTAAGCTAGAGGCCGATTTACGCTCAAGTGTGCTAGGTAAAATAGCCACCGAAATTAATATTGATGATATTCAAAATCAGCAAACATTAAACGGTCACCTTAATATAGATAAAATATTGCTATCAGACTTACATCCATTTCTCGAAACCCTTGAGCAATTAAAAGGCGATATAACAGGAAACGTGGCAGTTGCCGGCACTTTACAAGACCCTCTATTAAATGGTGAGCTAAATGTCAGTGATATTAATTTAGAAGGTGAGCAATTGCCGGTGGTATTGCAAAAATCTAACGTAAACATTTTATTTGATAAAACCACCGCCACAATTAAAGGTAATTTAAACGACACCCAGGGCGGTAAAATCAACCTAACCGGCGACGTAGATTGGCAAGGCGCCCAGCCTGAGGTAAATGTAAGCGTTAACGGCGAGCAGTTTTTTATACGCGCGCAGCAAGGCGTGACGTTTAAAGTATCGCCTGATTTAACTATTGGACTTGCAAATAATGCATTAAAGCTGTCTGGCGAAGTGATTGTGCCTTATGGCAGGGTAATGATTGAAGAGCTGCCAGAGGGCGCCGTTCAAGTAAGCAGCGATGAGATTATTGTTGATCAACAAACTGAAACGGCAGAAAACGTACCGTTTGATTACGATGTAAATTTAAAAGTGATTATTAAAAACGATGTGAAAATAGAATCGTTTGGTCTTGAGTCGAAAATAGCGGGCGATTTAGCCATCAAAATGAGCCAAGGTGCCCCTATAATTGCCACCGGCGAGCTAAATTTAATCGATGGTACGTATTTAGCTTTTGGCCAAGATTTAATTATTAGTACTGGGCAAATAGGGTTTAGTGGCTCGATTGAGCAACCGTTTTTAAATATTAAAGCCATACGTAATCCAGACACCACAGCAAACGATGTTGTGGCAGGTGTTACGCTTACTGGTAACGTTGAGCAACCTACCTTAAAAGTATTTTCTGAGCCGGCAATGGATCAAGCACAAGCGCTGGCCTATTTACTCAATGGGCAGCCGCTAGGCGAGGGCGACAGTTCCAGCGATGCTATGCTTACTCAGTTATTGCTCTCACAAGGGGTGAGCCGTAGTGAAGGCGTTGTATCTAAAGTTGGCGAAACCATTGGTTTATCTGATGTAAGCTTAAGTTCAACGGGCTCTGGCGATAACACTAAGCTTGAAATATCGGGCTATGTAGCGCCTAGCTTACAAGTTAAATACAGCGTAGGGGTATTTGACTCGCTCAGCGAGGTCGCTATTCGCTATCAGCTGCTTTCGCAGTTTTATGTAGAGATCACCAGTGGTTTAAATCAAAATGTTGATTTACTCTATAAGTTTGATTGGGACTAAATAGGCAGTATAAGGATTATATGAAAGGACTATATTTAGCAGCACTAATAACAGGGTTAACTGGCTGCGCCCAATACACAGAGCAACACGCGGGCACTCAACAAACCCCAACCCGTAGCGCAAGCGAGGTAATAAAGCATGCTAAAGCGCACGAATGGCGAAATGTAGACAGGCAAAATGTTTTAAAAATTACGCTGCCTACAGGGGCGGCTTATGTTGAGCTTAACCCACAGCTTGCAGCTAAACATACTGCGCACATAAAACAACTTGCACGAGAAGGCTTTTATAAAAATACCCGTGTTTATCGTTTTGTTGAAGGGTTTGTGGCACAAGGAGGCGACAGCTCAGGCAATAAAGCAATTAAAAAGGCTAATAAAACTGTGCCTGCGGAGTTTTACCATAGCACCGCACAGCCGCTTAAAATTACAGAGCTACAAGGCGATGGTTACGCGCCTGTAACGGGGTTTTTAAACGGTTTTGCTGTCGCACAAAACGCCTCTAATACACAAACTTGGCAGGTACATTGCCACGGTGTGTTTGCCATGGCGCGTGGCAATGAGATAAACAGTGCAAGCACTGAATTTTTTGTCACCATTGGCCAAGGACCGCGCTACCTTGATAAAAATATTACCGTATTTGGAAGAGTGCTTGAAGGTATGCAGCACTTTAATCGTTTACAGCGTAAGCCTGTTGCTAATACGCCATTTAACCCAATTACAAACATTGAGGTGTTAGCCGATATTAAGCGTGATAAAAGCACCTTTAATGTTATGAAAACAGACTCGCAATCATTTAGAGAATTGATTGAGGCGCGAAAAAATCGTACCGAACCTTGGTTTGTATACGCCCATAATTATGTTGATGTGTGCGCAATGCCTATTCCGACTAAGCGCATTGACTAGCTTATAACGGGTATAAAAAAGGAGCTTAAGCTCCTTTTTTATGGTGATATTTAAGTCGATTGGTATTACTGGCGATTAATTTTTACCGCAAAAGGCGTATCGTTATAGTGCGTTGAACGATACGGATTTATATCCAGCCCACCGCGGCGCGTATAACGCGCATAGACTTCAAGCTCTTTAATGTTTAGCTGCGTGGTTAAATCACTATAAATACGCTCTACACATTGCTCATGAAACTCATTGTGGGTTCTAAATGAAATTAAATAACGCAAGAGTGCCTCATGGCATATTTGCTCACCAGTGTAACGAATAATTATACTGGCCCAATCTGGCTGCGAGGTAATTAAGCAGTTAGATTTAAGCAAATGGCTGTGCAGGGTCTCAGTAACCAGGGTGTCACTTTTTGATTTAAGTGAGTAGGCGTCAATATCGTAGTTATCTATTTCAATATCTAAATCGTCAATACATTGCCCTGGTAATGGCGTGCAAGGTAAGCAGTTATAGTCATCAGGTGCGTATAACGTTACCGCTACATCGCTATTTACCGCATTTGATAAGTCTTCAATTAAATGCTGTTTTACCACCTCAATACTTTCAAAGCGGGTTTGATTAAAGCTATTCAAGTAAAGTTTAAACGACTTAGACTCAATAATATGGCTGCTTTGGCACGCAAAAGTAAACAGCGCCACGGCAACCTGCGGTTTACCTTTAGCGTTTAACCACGAAAGCTCATAACCTGTCCAAATATCTTGGCCTTTAAAGGGTAACTCGGCTTCGTCAATATTTAAAGCATCACGATTTAACTTGCGGGCAATAGGAAAAAGCAAGCTAGGCGAATATACATCTACGTATTCAGTAGATTGTCCTAACACACTACCTTTAAGGTCTGGAGAATTGCTGTAATCTGTCATGTTTGCTCTTAAATAGTTACAATAGGGACATTATATCTAATTTAAATGAGTTTCGCAGTATGTCTGTTGCAATGCAAATGGCCCAACTTCACACGCAATTTTGTGAAAAAACCGTTAAAAACACCGCTAAATATCCGCTTATGGCACACGATGAACAATGGCCTAGCCCTTGCGAGTTTGGCGAGGTAGACGCACAAGGCAATATTCAATGGAAAAGTGCTTTGCAAACCCCCGCAGGTTCGTTATCAGATTTAGCTAACGCGCTTGAGCTGAGCTTCCCAGCAGGGGTTGATGAGTTTTATGGGCACATGTATGGCGGTAGCATTTTAGCTAGTATAGATGGTCACCGTGTGGAGTTATTACAAGCTTGGAATAAAGATGATTTTGACCTGCTGCAACAAAATATTACCGGTCATGTATTAATGAAACGAAAATTAAAGCAGCCAGAAACCCTATTTATAGGTTTAACTGAGCAAGATGACTTACTGGTTACCGTGCAGGTAAATACCGGTGAGGTATGTTTAGAGTACGTAGGTAAAAAGCCGCATCATGTACTTGCACCCAATATAGAATCTTTTTTAAAAGCGCTTGAGGTTTAGATTAATTAAACCAATGTGCAGTAATCGTTAATTATTGTGCAGGATAAGCCCTGTGCAAGATGCGTTAAAGGTTGCTTAGTTATTACAGCGAAAAGAGCGATATTGTAGCCTTACTCGCGGCCTTTACTTAATTTAATTGAGCATTAAAAAGTCAGCTTAGTGCAATGCATTAAGCTGATTTTTTATAAGGTGTGTAACTTTATTTTGCAAAGTACGGGCTTTTAGTTACTGAAAATCCCACGAAACATTAGATACCAACCCACATGGCTCACACCTAAAATCAAATAACCCAAACCACGGCTCTGGCAATTTCCACTCACTATTGCAGCTAGGGCATTTACGCTCAAGTTCTGAGGCTTTATCTACACCGCCTACACGGTATAAATAATAATAAACCGGTTTTTGAGTTAAAAAGCGGATACGTTTAGCAATGTCTTTACCGCGGCGGTATAAGTCACTTTGTGTGCTTGATATTTCTTCAAGCGCTGGAAATTCACAGCGAGTAGCGCCGTTAATTTGTATTTGATCGCAAGCTTGCCAATCTTCTTGCCATTTTATGAGTGTTTTATAATCCCCATTAGCAATGGCCGGAATAGTAAATAATGGCACGGGTAAAAAGTCATCACCACAATACAGTGGGCTACAAGTATGCACATAGGTTGTGTATAAAATATAGCTTGAAGGCGATTTACAGGTATCGGCACCGTTTGAGTGAATGTCTTGGCCAATAACTTTTATTTTAGGAGCAAGTAAACCTGCACTGTGCAGCTTCTCAATACTGTGTTTTACAAAAGGGCTATTATTTAATGGGTGCATGGCGTCTTCGGTTGGGCACATTACACGGGTAATAAAATAGCCATCTTTTAGTACAGTTGGGAATTCTTCACCCATAATTTGGCCGTTAAAACGCAGTGCATTAACTAATCGGTTAATGGCTTGCTCGGCGTGCTCTAGGGTGGTGTCTTGGTAGCAGTCAAACGTTAAATCAACAACGAACATTTATAGTCTCAAATTATTTTTGCTCTAACAGGGCTAGCAACCTATCGAGTTTTTTCTCAATGCGATCGAGTTGAGATGTTTTAGGCTCAACGATGCTCTGCTCAGGGTTTTTCATTAAATTATGAATTGAATCAGGATTATTTTTATATTGGCTTACTGCGGCAATAATAATCGGCATAGGCACAGGTTGTGCTAAACGGCTTTTAGTTAGGGCAACAGTAGGGGTTTTGCCTTCATCAAGAAGGACTTTAATTGCATCAAATACAACTGCATTCATTAGATTTGTAACTCTTTAATATATAAGCGCAGCAAGTGTTTGCTGCGCGGGTGCTATAGTAGCAACAATACCAAGGAGCATAAAGCCTTGGTATAAGCAGAGGGGGGATTATACCAATTCGCAATAATACTTAATCATTTTGAGGGGCTAAACGGGTCGCTACCTGTGTTAAAAATTTTTCATTTAGAACAGCCAATAGTGAATTTTTGCTTAGCTATAAACACGTTTATCGAACCTCAAAATAGGTCGCATAATTGAGCAAATTAGTATTACTTACCTTCTTGGCGAAGCCTCACATCAAGTTCATCAATTACTTCACTCCACGCGCCATCTTCTGCTAGCGATTCTGCTAAAAAATGCTGCTGTGATTCATCCCAAAAAGGAGCTTGTTGTAAAAGCGTTGTGTCTTCTAGTGAGTGAGAAGCAATAAAATCGTCAATCTGTTGTTCTGAGCTAGGTAAACCCAATTGTGCAAACAACGTTTTCATATCGTGTTTTGTTGTATCCATATTATTACTCCATCTGATTAAATTAAACCAAGCTTAGAGCCAGACTATAGGCTTTGCTAGTTAAACTCTCGCTGAATTGACGGTATTTTTGCTTTAGGTATATAGTTAACTTGCAGTATAGATAAACATTTTCGCCATACAATTACCAATTACTTTATATACGGTAAATAGTTTGGCAACGTTGAGGGTAGTAAAGCAAAAAGGATACACAATGACAGTCACCTCTAATGAGCACACATTAAGCGTACAATACCTTGCCCCTGAAGATATAAGCACTGCAGGGAGTTTAATCTATCAGGCCTATCATGATGATCCGCTCCTTCAAAATTTATTAGGTTATGATCAACATAATATGGCTGCCTACGAGAAAAAATTACGCTCAGTGATACGCGAAGAACTCAGTGCTTTTTGGCAAGAAAAGCTGCCATTAATAGGCTTGTACCGCGATGATAAATTAAAAGCAGTGGCGTGTGTATTTGAGTCAAGCAGCCAATTACAACCAGAGCGTTATTGGCATTGGCGCTTAAAGTTAATGCTGAGCGCAGGGTATTTGCAAACCAACCAACTAATAGAAAAAGAGCAAACAATACGCACTGCGCTTAATGAGATTGGCGATTACTACTATTTAGCGTTTATTGCGGTAGACCCGCACGTGCAAGGCCACGGGCTTGGGCGCTACCTGTTACGAGGCTTAGATGATTTAGCAACTAAAAACACAGGGGCTAAAGGGCTTGCCGTTTTTGTTACAC
The DNA here is from genome assembly GCF_028599265.1 of Pseudoalteromonas sp. Angola-4. NCBI lineage: Bacteria > Pseudomonadati > Pseudomonadota > Gammaproteobacteria > Alteromonadales > Pseudoalteromonadaceae > Pseudoalteromonas > Pseudoalteromonas sp. Angola-4. Next base: position 451,710 of record NZ_JAQREK010000001.1, read on the forward strand.
GCCAAGAGCATAATACGTTTTTTAAATCAGAAGGATTTAGCACTTTTAAAGCACTTGCCTTTAATAAAGTATCCGGAGAGCTTCTTTATAAACCATATGCAAAGTAAGTCTGTAAGCGATAAGCGCCATTACGGACATATGCCCGTGAGACATATCTTACATTGACGTGCGCATTATCAGTTACGGTCGTTCATAAATGCAGCTTTAAAAGGGTAGGTTTTTGTTTTATATTGGGTTTTATATTTTTTCATATATATTACGAAAAATTAATTTTGTTTACCTAGTGGGATGAAACCAAAACTCGCGTAGTATTTAACTTGTCAAGACGACATAGCTTAATGACTAAGCTACTGCCAAGGATACGGAATAGGCAACATAGCAGATGCTAGCAGGAAGCATAAAGGACAAGTTAAAAAGGACGCAAGGACGAACTAGGAAGTGCATGAGGCGCTTAGTAGTTGGAACTACTTAAGGATATTTACGGATGAGGCTACAGGAAGTAGCAGGAGCGTTAGTTTACGCAGGATGGCCAAGGCGGCAAGTGGAAAATGCAGGATGCATTTAAAGTGGCAGGAGCTACTTAAAAGGATGACCAAGGATGATGCTACAGTGAGTAGCCAAGCGTTAGTTTACGTGGGTTAGCCAGGATGGTTATGGATTTTGCAGGACGCAATGTTGAGGGTAAATAGGGTTGTTTACTCGTTCAGGGGATGATAATACGGATTTTGGGTCAAGGATAACAAGCAGGATGCTGTAAGAGTGGGGCGTAACTTTTGTTACGCCTTAGTTTTATGTATTAACTTATTTTAGTGGTTTCACTTTAACCCCACCGGTTTGAACGATTAGAGTTAAATTTTGTGTGGCGGCACAACAACACTTTTTAGCATTTCATTTTCCATAATTAAAATACCTTGGTAGGCATTTTCGCCATCACTTGAAAACTCAAACATAAATTCGCTTTTGATCCCCGGTTTGCCATTTTTTAAAATGCCAAAGCGGCGTTTTGTGCACGCTACGCTCATTAACTGAACCTGTAATTGCTCAGCTTGGCGCGCGGCATGACTGTTAGCAGCTTCTGCTACTTTTCGGTTTAGCCAAAATAAGTAAATTACAGCGCCAATGGCGATAAACGTCCACAAAGTAGCCATTAAGAGAACAACCTTCCAATTGCGCGAGCGAGCGTTTCGCTGCGGTTTTCTTTACGTAATAAGCCTAATAAATGTGGGCGTATAGTGGGTATTGCAACTAAATCAGCAAAGATACTCGGGAATAGCTCGGCAATTTGCTGGTGGTGCGCACAATTATCCATAAAAATATGTAAGCGCTCAGGCTCTTCTAGTTGAGAAAAGCATCGCCCTGCAATCGTTAAAAGTACATCTGAATCAGTGCCAACAGATGAGCTTAATGCAGCATCTACTAGGTGTGTACACAGCCCTTGGGCTTGGCCTTTTGAAAGCGAGCGCAGTGCGGCAGTTAGTGCAATTGTATCGTTATTTTCAATGGCAGTGTGGCCATAGGCGACTAAAAGCTCACTGAGTGATGGCGGTATTTCTACATGTTCAAGCATGGCGCTCAAAGGCTGCAATACCTCTAGTGGTAAATGCGGCCAAGCTTTTTGCAAGTTTGCTAAGTTGTTGTCGTTATTTAGGCGCAGTGCAAAATCGGCAATACCTTGTAGCGCAACGCTTTGCCAATCATCAAAACCTAAAGTGCCACTAAAGTACAGCTGCGTGTGCTCGTAATATTTAGAGGCTGGTTGCTTTAACAATACTTTAAGTTGGGCGTTAAAAGCCGCTAATTTATTTGCATTAGGGGTAAACACATAAGGGTTATTATCTAGCTTACCATCGGCTTGCTCGCCGGTAATTTCGCTGCCTAGGGCTTCAATTACCATATTAGCGAAATGATCGCGGCTCGCGCTCACTAATTTACTTTGCTCATCAAGTGGAAACTTTAAAAACCATACATAAGGTTCTTTACTTGCTTTGCTATCCCAAAATTGAATAGCCAGCCATGCATGCCCCGCAAGCGGATAAGGATAAGGAACTTGCGCTTGCTCAATAGCTAAAAACTGTTTTTTATCAAGCTTAGTAATATGCCTGCCAATATCAAAAGCACGCCATTGTGTACCGGCGCCATCTAAAAGTTGGCCAAGTGTCGCTATGTGTTCGCTCATCGTTATCTCAATTGTTTTTACTGCAAAATTGCCTCAATTATACGCCATAGCAGGCATTGAGGGAACAGGGTATAATTGCCCTATAACGTAAAAAGAAGAGTGGTTATGTATCAGCAAACGCAGGCTTATTTAAACCAATTAAGCACACTTTTAAAAAAACATAAGCTGTGGCAAAGCACGCCAATAGAGGCGCATAAATTACAATCTCAAGAGCCTTTTTGTCACGATACCATGGCATTTGAGCAATGGTTACAGTTTGTATTTATTGAAAAAATGCAGCAATTAATAACGCTCAGCCAACCATTGCCGCAAAATTTTGCCATTGCGCCTATGGCTGAAATGGCGTTAGTGGGTAAAACCGGCAGCGGCGAAATTATAACGCTACTTAGTGAACTTGATGCTTTTTTAGGTAAACCCCATGACTGAAAAGGGAGAACCTGTAGAGTACGGCGAGCTTAATATTCTTTACCAAGACGAATACTTTGTTGCCATAGATAAGCCCTCAGGCTTATTGGTTCATCGCTCTTTTTTAGATAAACATGAAACCCAGTTTGCAATGCAAATGCTGCGCGACCAATTAGGGCAACATGTATTTCCGGTGCATAGGCTAGATAGACCAACATCAGGTGTGCTGCTATTTGCTTTAAGTTCAGAATCTGCCCGAGACATGAACAAGCTATTTATTGAAGGCACTATTACAAAGCGTTATTTAGCGCTTGTACGTGGTTTTGCGCCTGAATCGGTGTTTTTAGATAAACCGTTAAAAGAAGATCTTGATAAAATAGCTGACAAATTTGCCACGCAAAATAAAGCGCCACAAGCGGCGCAAACGCAATTTAATTGTCTGCATCAAGCCACGCTACCAATTCCTATTGGTAAATACCCCACGGTGCGTTACTCGCTCGTAGAGTGTTTTCCAAAAACAGGGCGAAAGCATCAAATTAGGCGCCACCTTAATCATTTATCAATACCTATTATTGGTGATGTAAATCATGGTGATAATCAGCATAATCAATTTTTTAGGGAGCATTTTGCACTGCGGCGGTTAATGCTATTTGCAACGCAGCTTAGTTTTGTGCACCCTTACACGCATAAACCCATCGTAATTAAAGCGCCACTAGGTGAAGACATGCTTAGTATATGTAAGCAACTAGGTTGGCCACAGCAAGAAAAGGATTATTAATGGCACATATTAGTATTTTTGTAGGCAGCGTTAACGGCGGCGCAGAACGTTTAAGCTACGACGTTGCAAATACAATTGAAAAAGCGGGGCACACTGCGAGCGTTATTAGTGAGGCCTCACTTGATGATATAAAAAACGCCTCACATATATTAGTTGTTACCTCTACCACAGGGCAAGGCGATGTACCTAGCAATTTAGCTGGGCTCTACTTTGCTATGAACAGCACATTTCCGATGCTAACTGATAAGCCATTTGGTGTTATAGCCATGGGCGATAGATGCTACGGCGATACGTTTTGCGGTGCAGGGCGCAGCTTTGATGAGCTACTACGTGACTTGCAAGCTAAGCCGGTAGGAAACCGTTTAGAAATAGATGCCTGCGAAGACTTTGAGCCATGGCCTGTAGCAGAGCCGTGGTTAAAAGCATGGCTTGAAAAATTACCAGCTTAGTAACACCAATGCGCAATAATGCTTACTCATTTTGCGGGGTTAAATGTGTCGCTACCTTCGTTAAAAAATGCTCATTTACGATTGCATGGATGCAGAAGGTAGAGCCATGCAGGAGCAATTGCCGAGAACAACTAAATAGCGAATTTATTGCCTAGCTATTAACACGTTTTTCCGGCCTCAAAATAGAGCATTTAATTAAGCGAATTGGTATTAACTGCTTATACGTACAAAAAAAGGAGCGCATGCGCTCCTTTTTTAATTATTAAACAGTGGGTTAACTACTTCTTACATCAACCTTAAGCTTTAACTTTTGGCCTGGCTGTAAATACTTTTGGCCGGCTAAGTTATTCCACTTAATAATTTCGTTTACGGTTAAATTAAATTTAGACGCAATACGTGCAAGCGAGTCACCACGGCGTACTTTGTACGTAATGGTGCGATTAGTACTTGCAGTTGCTTGTGGTTTACTCGCTGATTTATAAACAGTGAGCTTTTGATTTAAGCGCAATACTGAGTTTTTCTTCAGTTTATTCCACGAGGCCAGCTCATCCATGGTGACATCGTATTCGCGACTAATGTCCCACAGGGTGTCGCCACTTTTAACCGTGTGCGACAGCTTAGTACGGGTGGCTTTATTAGCAGCTAAACGCATTTGCTTAGGTAAATGTTCGCTATTAATTGCCCCATCGGTTAAGGGTACTAATAACTGTTGGCCAATACGTATGGTGTTTGACTTTAATTTATTAAGCGAGCGAATAGCACTGGTGCTAGTGGTAAACTTTTTAGCAATAACCGATAGGCTATCTCCGCTCGCCACAGTGTATTGCTGCCAGCGTAAGCGGTCTTTAACATCGGTTTGCGCCAGCTTTTGGCTGAATTGTTCCGCTTTATCGGTGGGTAATAGTAAAAAATGCGGACCGTTAGGGTCGGTCGCCCAGCGGTTAAAGCCTGGGTTTAACCTGTATAGCTCAGTAAGAGTCATATCGGCCATATCTGCGGCCAGTGCTAAGTCAATCTGCGTGCCTACATCAACCACTTCTACAACTTGCGCGTTGATAACCGGTTTCCATTTTACATTAAACTCATCAGCGCGTTTTAATAAATCGGCAAGGGCTAAAAGCTTTGGTACATACGCGGTGGTTTCGCTTGGTAAGTCGAGAGACCAAAAGTCTGTTGGTAAATGCTTTTTACGATTTTTCTTAATTGCACGCATTAAACGCCCTTCGCCTGAATTATAAGCCGCAATGGCGTTTAACCAATCGCCTTCAAGGGTTTTGTGTAAATACGATAAGTAATCAAGGGCAGCACGCGTAGATTGCACTATGTCGCGTCGGCCGTCGTACCACCAGTTTTGTTTTAAATCAAAACGCTCGCCAGTGGCTGGCATAAATTGCCAAATACCCGAAGCACTGCGATTAGAGAAGCCAAATGGGTCAAACGCGCTTTCTACAATAGGTAAAAGGGCAATTTCGATAGGCATTTCGCGCTTTTCAACTTCTTCAACAATAAAGTGTAAGTAAGGTTCTGCGCGTTTTGAAATGCGGTCTAAATAAGCTTGATGACGCGCATAGTAATTACGCTCGGTAACAACAGGGCGGTTTTGCGGTACATCAATAGACAGTTGGTAGCGAATGCGCTCCCAAACATCGTCAAAAACGGGGGCGTCTTCGCTCTGCTCAACGTGTTGATATTGGGCGTTTAGCATCAATGCATTGTTAATATCGTTAGGGCTTGCGCCTTCTAAGCGCTTATTTGCTTGGGTAGCAGCTTGTGCGTCTGAATCTACGGTTGTTAATGTTTGACAACCACTTAGCGCAAGCGCCAAGGCAATTAATAGAGGAGATTTATTCATATATACCAATACATCAGGTAAAAAAACTCGGCGAATACTACCCGTTATGAGTCAACATTGCCACTTAACGACCAACTTTAACATGTTGGTAAAACCATTCGCTATTTTTAAACCAATGGTTTTACCTAGGATATACCTAACCACGATGCTGCAAAATTAATTACAACAGGTCAACATATCTTTACTAAAAGTTGTCTTTGAATCGTCTCAGACTTGCAAAGTTTTCCCATGGTTCATTGTTTTTTGTAACCAACACAAATTCTTTTGGAATTAACTCTGTAATAGTAGGTAGGTCGCTGCGCATAAATGGATTAACTTTAAGCTCTTGGCCTATTGTACTTGGCAGTGTAATTTCGCCCTTAGCACGCTGTGCATCTACTTTGTCGCTGTATTGGAGTAGCTCAGGGTTACGCGGCTCAACGGCTTTTGCAAATGCTAAATTAGCTTGTGTATATTCATGCGTGCAATACACTTTACAGGTTTTAGATAGCTCACGTAGCTTATTAAACGACTCCCACATTTGCTCAGGCGTCCCTTCAAATAATCGCCCGCAGCCCCCACTAAAAAGCGTATCGCCGGTAAAAGCCAACTCTTCATGAATATAACAAATGTGATCAAGCGTATGGCCAGGGGTGGTAATAATGTTAAAACGCGTACCCAATACCGCAATGCTATCGCCATCAACCAGTGTATTAGTGATCCCCGCAAACGGACTGTTAATAGGACCGTACACTGCAATGTTAGAAAACTGTTTTACAAGCTCGGCTACGCCACCGGTATGATCGCTATGATGATGGGTAATTAAAATGCCACCAAGTTGTAAGTTATGCTCTGCTAAATGCGCCATAACGGGCTGTGCGTCGCCTGGGTCAACCACCCACGCTAGGTCGCTATTATGGGTAGTTAAACACCAAATATAATTGTCAGAAAATGCTTTAATTGCTTTAACTTGCACCATATTAATTTGCTCTATAAAGTGACGGGTAACACCTAGTATAACGAGCTATAAAAATGAAACCAGCCCTTAGTTTTCAAGAAGGACCCAAACCGCTGTCATGGCAGCAGTTCCCTCATGGGGATTATTTACGTGCTGACATTGAACAAAAAATGGATCAATGGCTGCCGCGTATGTTTGGTTACCATATGCTTAAATTAGGTAATTTAAGTGGCGAGCTTAATACCAGCATAAGCACTATAAAACACCAAGTATGTGTTGCCGAAGAGGGGCCTTACACAGGTGTAATAGCCGATATAGACGAACTGCCTTTTTATGAGCACAGTGTTGATGCGTGTATTTTAAGCCACTGCTTAGAGTATCACTCAGACCCACATCACATATTACGCGAGGCGCATCGTACACTTATACCCGGTGGTTACATTGTTATTACCGGATTTAATCCGTTTAGTTTATGTGGATTGGCGCAAATGTTGCCCTTTAGCGGCCAAAAGCTGCCGTGGACGGGGCGTTTTTTTACGCCTGCGCGGGTAAAAGATTGGCTTAATTTATTGGGGTTTGAAATTATTAGCGATGAGCGCTTTATTTACTCATCTCTTGCGCGGGGTAACAGGCTTTCGCGGTTTGCATTTTGGCGCAGCTTTGCCAAACAGTATTTAAAACCTATGGGGAGTGTGTATATGCTGGTGGCGCGAAAACGCGTGGCTCCGCTTACGCCTATAAAACCTAAGTGGCATGCAAGGCCGCAGTTTTCACCTGTAAAGGGGGCAGGGCTTAGACAAACATCAAAGCAGCACTTTAAACAGTGTGAGCAAAAAAATAATAATAGTTAAAAAATGTAAGTAGGCACTTTTTAACCCAGCCATGAGCCTTACACTCATGGCACTAAAAAGTGCAAAAGCTTTAACGGGTTAAGGTTGATACCCTACATCATCAAGTAGGTTGCTACTGCCTGCAGCGTCACGGGCCAAATCGTCAACTATTTCGTTATATTTATGCCCGCTATGTCCCTTTACCCATTTCCATGTAACCGTGTGCTCGCTACAAGCGCTATCAAGTCGCTTCCATAAATCAACATTTTTAACCGGCTTTTTTGCCGATGTTTGCCAGCCCCGTTTTTTCCAATTTGCAATCCACGACTCAATACCCTGCTTAACATACTGGCTATCTGTGGTGAGGTTAACGGTGCAAGGGCGGGTGAGTGATTCAAGGGCAACAATGGCAGCGAGCATTTCCATACGGTTGTTTGTGGTTAGCTTATACCCTTGGCTTAATTTTTTTTCGTGGCCGTTATAAATCATAAAAATACCATAACCACCAGGGCCCGGATTACCTAAACATGAGCCATCGGTGTAAATCTCTACGGTTTTTTGCACTGTTTTACCTTGATATTATGTACAATAAAGTGATTATAGAAAGATACCAGAGTCAGGCTAAATTCGATATGGCACGTAGACAAATAGTTTTAGATACAGAAACCACCGGCATCGACCCCAAACAGGGGCACCGGATTATAGAAATTGGGTGTGTAGAATTAATAAACCGACGTTTAACCGGTAATAATTTTCATGTTTACATTAACCCACAACGCAGCATTGAAGAAGAAGCAATAGATGTTCACGGTATTACCAACGAGTTTTTACGTGATAAACCACTTTATCGCGATATAGCGCAAGAGTTTTTTGACTACATTAAAGGTGCAGAGCTTGTAATACATAACGCCCCGTTCGATGTGGGCCATATGGATAACGAGTTTGCGCTGCTTAACCAAGGCTACCCAAATACGCACGAGTACTGCCAAGTTCTCGACACCCTTAAAATGGCGCGTGACTTGCATCCTGGTCAAAAGAACAACCTAGATGCTTTGTGCCGCCGTTACGATATAGACAACGCAAAACGAACATTACACGGCGCATTACTGGATTCTGAAATTTTAGCCGATGTTTACCTTGCCATGACTGGCGGGCAAACCAAGCTAAACTTAAACCAAAATAAAGATGACGGCAGCGAGCAACAGACTGGTGGCATAAGACGCTTAAGTAGTGACCGAGCACCTTTAGTTGTATTGCGCGCAAACGACGCTGAGCAAAGCGCACACGAAGCACGACTCGATCTTATAGACAAAGAAGGCGGCCACTGTTTATGGCGCGCTGAATAAGGCCAACTATGAAAACGATGTATTTTATAACTGTACTGTGCGCCACCTCACTGTTTAGCGCCAGTGCGTTTGCCGTTAAGCAAGTAGAGCTGCTTAAACGCGACGGCGAACAAAATGAAATACCGCTGCTAGATAACCGTTTTCGTATAGACAGCCAATTAGACGAAATAACCTTACTATTTTTTAGAAAGCCAGGTTCGCCCGCGGTTATTTTAGTCAGGCCCGATGGCAGCAAGTACTTTGCCACTAACGCCGTTAAAGATCCCAACCTCGATTGGTTTGATGAGCTTAGTTACGACTTAATCACCATAAAAAAACCGATGGCTGGCCCATGGCAAGTTATTGGCCGCATTTTGCCCGACAGCCGCATTGTGGTGTTAGGGGAAGTGTCTTTAAAAGCACAGCCATTACCTCCTATGTTATTTAGAGGCGAGACAATAAAAATAACGGGCGAAATTTTAAATGATGATGAGCCTATCGATGCTAACTTATTCACAGATGTAGTTAGCCTAAACGTTGACTTTGTAAGTACCAACGATGAAAGCTATGCAAACTTTGGTGCAGGCACTCAAGAAGTTGCCGAATTTAAAGACGATGGCCGCGGCTTTGATGAACGCCCTAACGATGGAGTGTTTACTGGCGAATTTAAATTAGACTTTCCAGCAGGGCAGTGGACACCAGAACTCTATATAGCGACCCCCTTATTACAGCGACGGATTGTGCAAGACCCTATCATTGTGCATGAACCGCCATTTAAATCTGAGGTCGCACTGGCAGAGCTTGATACTGACGATCACCAGCTATCTATTAATATAGATAGCAACATAGTTAAACCCGAAACTGTTATTGTGCAGGGAAAAATTTATTACCCTAACAATGAAGAGCAAATGTTCACTATTGACGCGCAAGCGGGTGATACACGCCAACTAGCAATTAAAAACTATGATTGGGGAAGATACAGCGTTGAACTGTCTGTTTTTGGCACTAATATAAACGGTCGTGAGTTTATGGCCACAATACCAACATACAAATTTGAGATAGAAAGGCCAATAGAAGCAGTACCAGAAATAGACCCTGCTACGCTTATTGATCAAAACCTGGCCTTGGAAGCTGAGCCCGTTGAAGAAAAAATGGCCACTTCTACATTAGTGACTTTAATCGTGGGCTGTAATTTGCTCATTTTATTGTTAGGGTGGTTAGCAATTCGTATTTTTGTACAGAAAAAGCCAATCAAATTTAACTTTAAACTGCCTTTTTTAAACAAAAAGAAAGTAAACGATGAGAGCAACGCCGATGCAGAAAAAAATCAAGTCGGCAAAAATGGCTCAAAAAGTGACAAATCAGGTGAAATTTTAAACCTTTCGATGTCAGATGACTAAAAAACCTGTAAAAAAACAAAAAAGCCCTTGACGAAGTAGGGGCTGATTCGTATTATTCACGCCGCTGCAAAGGGAGACCTAAGCAGAAACGAAAATGCGGAGTGGTAGTTCAGTTGGTTAGAATACCGGCCTGTCACGCCGGGGGTCGCGGGTTCGAGTCCCGTCCACTCCGCCAATTTTCGACAATTTGTAAGTAGACGCTGGAGTGGTAGTTCAGTTGGTTAGAATACCGGCCTGTCACGCCGGGGGTCGCGGGTTCGAGTCCCGTCCACTCCGCCAACACTTACACAACATATGGTTGTAAAACATATTCTTATTATGGAGTGGTAGTTCAGTTGGTTAGAATACCGGCCTGTCACGCCGGGGGTCGCGGGTTCGAGTCCCGTCCACTCCGCCAATAAGAAAAAATAACAGTTTAAATACGCGCTGGAGTGGTAGTTCAGTTGGTTAGAATACCGGCCTGTCACGCCGGGGGTCGCGGGTTCGAGTCCCGTCCACTCCGCCACTATTTAAACACTGTTATGTTACAAAATTTGTATGCTGGAGTGGTAGTTCAGTTGGTTAGAATACCGGCCTGTCACGCCGGGGGTCGCGGGTTCGAGTCCCGTCCACTCCGCCAACAAATTTAGTAATGACAAGTAATATGATATCTCTGCGGAGTGGTAGTTCAGTTGGTTAGAATACCGGCCTGTCACGCCGGGGGTCGCGGGTTCGAGTCCCGTCCACTCCGCCATTTGATATCGTAACAAAATTAGTAAGTGCATTACCCCATGCACATACCACTGCGGAGTGGTAGTTCAGTTGGTTAGAATACCGGCCTGTCACGCCGGGGGTCGCGGGTTCGAGTCCCGTCCACTCCGCCACTTGTTATTTCCTCAATAGCAAGCTTATAAAATCCTTGGTTAAATAATTTTATAAATTACCCTTTGGCTATCAGCTATCAGCTATCAGCTATCAGCTATCAGCTATCAGCTATCAGCTATCAGCTATCAGCTATCAGCTATCAGCTATCAGCTATCAGCTATCAGCTAAATAATCGACTACTTAATGCTAACCTGCTAATATTCCTGCCTATTCTTTAATATTCAGCTTCTTATATCTGCATGAATAGCCAAGAATCTAGTCTCACTTTAAAAAAGGAAGCACTAAAATGAGCACACTAGGTCAACAAGTAAAGCAGCTAAGAAATAATAAAAAATTGAGCCAACCTGAATTTGCCCAGCAAGTAGGGATAGAGCAAAATCATACCCAAACTACCTCAAGATGCGAGTTTCAGTTGGAATTAAAAGCGATTTAGGCAAGGCATTGATTGCAATTAATAGTGGTTCTATTGTTAAAATCAATAACGCAGTATCAATCGCTTTTAAACCAACCCTTTGGGCGTTTCACAGGCACTTACTCTCATCGTTGTTACTTCTTAAAAGGGACTGCCATTGTTGCAAAGTAACGCCTTGATATTAAGCCCCTGTGAGACGCTGAATTCTGCATCTTGAGGTGGTTTGGGTATATATCAAAACTTGAAAACGATAAATCAATTCCCTCGAATGAAATATTTAGAGCCTTATTGATAGCATTAGATCTTTCAATTGATGAGTTTATGAAGCCGATTGTATCAAGTCATGATAAAACCAGGCTTATGCAGATACCGGATGTTGAGCAGTGGTATAAAAATAAAGCTGTGAGCACTTCAGTAACTCAGCGTAAATTGATTTATTTAGCAATGTTTTTAATTTCGTTTGGGTGTGCACTATTTTATGCAGGCCATAAAAATTATGTGTTTAACGAACATTTTTATGAGTATCGCTCAATTGGAATTATTAAAAATGATGAACCACTCAATGTTTTCAATCATTGGAAAGATTATATAATAGATCCCAGTGCTGAAAAGCGTACAGCAAAACTTAAAGAGATGCTTGCTAGGCGTGTTGAACTTTTTAAATTAATGGATGAGTATATCGGTGAATCATTTGTCGAAGAAGTGACGGGTGGTAAACGTGTTTATACAACAAATGCTGTCCCACGCTACATATCACATGCAGGTAATACCTGGCTTGAGTTTATTGGATTATTTGCAGCTGTTTTAGGTTTAGCTCTGGCGGTATTAGAACCAAAATTAACGCGTCACGCATAAAAAGCTGTATGCGAACAAGCACACAGCTTTTATCTTAAATTTAGCCCATAGTTGTATGGGCTTAAGCGCTATTTTAGATAGGTATCTAAAAAGTTTAAGTAAGCGTTAGAAGCTGTTATACGGTTTTCTTTTTTAGTAAAACCATGCCCTTCATCATCAAACAATACATACTCTACTGGCACGCCATTGGCTTTGACTGCGGCAACGAGCTCATCGCTTTCAACTTGTAAAACACGTGGATCGTTAGCGCCTTGTATTACCATTAAAGGTTTAGTGATATTTTTAGCATGAAATAGTGGCGATATAGCCCGATGACGCTCACCATCTGTTGCAGGGTCGCCCATTTCATCGTACAACGCCTTTTTAAAACTCTCCCACCAGGGTGGAATTGAGTTTAGCGTTCTTACCCAGTTAGTAACCCCAAAAATATTAATACCGACTTTGAATTCTTCCGGCTCAAAAGCAAGGGCAGCAGCAGTCATAAAGCCGCCGTAGCTGCCCCCTATGATGCCAATTTTATCTGCATCAACCCACTCTAAACTCTGCAGGTGCTTTTTACCGTACACAATATCTTGTAAGTCGTCAGTGCCGTGCTTTTTATCATCCAAATGAAAAAATGTTTTGCCGTATCCTGAACTACCTCGGTTATTAACGGCAAAAATAGCATAGCCATGATTAACTAAATGTTGTTGCATTGCTCTGTAACCAGTACGGCTTTGCCCACCAGGACCACCATGCACCCACACCAGCGCAGGTACTTTATTGTTTCTGTTGGCTTGTTTTGGTTTATACAACACGCCTGGTATTTCTAGATCATCAAAACTTTTAAAGCGTACAATGGTGCTCTCTACTAAGTCGTTTTGATCTATGTCTTTACTTAATGTGTTAGTAAGCTGCTTAGCTTTATTACTACCGACTTGCCAAACAAATAAATTGCTTGGTGAGGTGTCTGAGTTTAAATAAAACGCCATGGTTTTCTCGTCACTTGAGAAATTCACACCGTGTAAATTACCATTGGGTAGGGCGGGCATAGCAACTTGTTTACCTGTCAGAGTATCTAAAATAGACACTTTGGTACTGGCATCGGCATTGACACCACTTACTTGGTAGCGACCAGATTTAGAAAAATAGATAAAGGTTACATCCCACTCATCTTCTAAGGCCGGCGTGTGCTTACCTGTGGCTAACTCATAGCGCCACATTTGTGAAAACTCGCCTTTTTCGTCTGTAGAGTAATATAAATATTTACCATCAGCAGAGAAGGTTTCAGGCGTATATTGTGCGGGATCATCATGCTGGGATATAAGTTGTGGCTTGAGGTTTTTTTTATAAGTGTCAAGAATGTATGTATCACTGTCTTTATTGCTATTATTTTTAGATAAAGCAATAAAGCGTCCATCGGGGCTAATGGCGCCAACATCTAATCCGAGCTCATTTTGATAAACAGGAGACACTTTATAGGTTTCACTATCTACACGATATAAATCCATAAATTTGGCATCACGCTGATTACTTGAGATAAAAAACTGGCTGCCGTCTTTTGTAAAGCCTGCAAAGCCAGCTCGTGTTTCATCGCCAGGGGTTAAATCTTTGATTGAACCGTCAACTTCACGCACGTAAACATGGTACCGTTCGTTACCGCCTGAGTCTTTGGTAAACAATATACGCTCATCATTAGGGAAATAGCGTACTGGGTAAGTACTGTCTTCAAAATTAGTTAAGCGGGTTTTACTACCGGTTTTAACATCGACTTCGTATATGCTGTAAATGCCGCTTTCATCGCTACTGACTAACACTTTATCTCCACTTGGTGAAAAACTACTGCCCATAATAGAGGTGGTGTCAAAAAAAGTTTTTGCGTCGTAGGTTTTTACTTGTTGTGTTTGCTCAGTTTTTACAGCGCTAGAGCCTAAACTATTAGATTGATTGCAACCCGCTAATGCAAGAGATACAGCACAGGTAATACAGGCAAGTTTGAGGGCTTTTTTCATAGGTACATTCCTTGGTTTATAGTTATGTTTTCATTTAGAAGTGTTGACCTAACGTTTTTCAAACGCAAGTATTTCTGATATGCAAACAGTAATAAAGTGTTACAAACCATAAATCGTTTTTATATAAGTATTCGCTATAATGATAACTCGTTGAAAAGTGGGTATTTATGATAGAAGTCATTGGGTTACATAAACAGTTTGCTGAAAACATATTGTACAACGGTTATAACGTGCGATTCTGTGCACCTAAAATATGCATCGAAGCACCTAATGGCCAAGGGAAAACAACTCTATTGATGATGTTAGCGGGGCTTGAAACTTACGAAAGTGGTGAGCTTTTGTTTTCTGGAAACACATTAACCGAACCACATAAGCAAATTGCTATTGCCTCTGACAGTATTGCTTTACCCGACTTTTTAACAGCAAAGCAAATAATTAACTTATCCTCAAATACATTTGGTTGTTGTTGGCCAACAGCTATAGTCGATGGATTTAATTTTAATGAATTTCTAAATACGCGCTTTGACGCTCTATCATCAGGGAACCAAAAGAAGTGTCAGTTAATTTTAGCGCTTATGCGCGATGCACCGTATTTACTGTTAGATGAACCCAGTGCAGCGCTTGATCAAGCGAGTATTGAGTATTTATTAATTTTACTTGATGAATATTTAGTAAATAAGCCACAAGGTCAAATAATTATTACCTGTCACGAGCCCGAGCCTTTTTTACTGCATGGCTTTGAGTGTATGCCTTTATGATTGCAAATTTAAAACAATCAATTGGCCAATACCGCTCTTTTATGGATTATCGTTTTCTGACATACAAGACTGAACTTACACAATTATTATTCCAACTGAAAAGCTTTGGGGTGTTTTTTTTAGTGGTGTTAGGCTCGTCAGTGTTGGGTTTGATATTGCTACTTTTTTTAGGGCTTGGAAAAATTATTGATAGTAGTGATGCACCTCAATATGTTGCGCAAATGGCTTGGCTGTATTTGCTGCTACAAAGTGTAATGTTAAGCGCAATGAAGTCCGCAATAAAAAACTCAGCCCAACGAGCGTTTCAACAGACATTGGTAAAGCGGTATTGGCTTGGTTTGATGGATATAAAGCTTTTGCTGTTAAGTAATGGCTGGTTGATTGCAAGCCTTGTTATCGCGGTTGACCTGAGCATTAACCAGTGGCTTAGGGCGCCGCATTTTTTGGTGTTTTTACTATTACAATTTACGCTCGGCATTTTATGCTTATACAAGCCAATAGCGCTTGTTTATGGATTTTTGTTATCTGCAATGTGGCTAATGTTACCGTTTGATGTAAGTCCACTGATTTATCAGTGTGGCTTTGTGCTGTTATTTGCCTTAAGCACCTTAATGGTACCTTTTAATTTTGCAGCTAAGTTAGATCTAAGCTCACTTACAGGCTTTTGGCTAATGTTTTTTATACACAACAGCTGGACTTTGATTTGGCGAGGTGCTTTATTGTTGTGCGTATTTATGGCATTTGAGGTACTACTACAAGAGCGCGCTAATTTAGCTGATATATTTAGTATTTTGTCACTAGCTTTTGTGGTGTTGTTTAGTAGTTCATTACAATTTGATTGTAGTCATCTACATCAACAATATAGTGTGTTTTTTAAAATGCAGAATAAGCAAACAGCATTTTTTATTGGCCAATTTGTTCCTAGTTTAATTGTGCTCTTACTTTCGCTTATTGGTTTTTTTGCTTTATTCAGCCAAGCAAATGGCTTGTTGCTATTAACTGGCATTATTTGGTGCGCACTCCAACAAGCTATCGTGCAAAAAAAACCAGCGCATTACGCGCTGGTTTGGATGATCACAACAGGCGGACTGTTGGCTGCGTTAACCTAACGGGTTAAGCTGCATCTGCTTTGCTGTCTTCGCTTTTACGTGCGGCTTTGCCTGCTAATAAATCAGCTGGGTCAAAGTCATCAACGTTAATCACATCTAAGCGGGCTTTTTCAACAGCGGCTAATTTATCAGCTTCTGCTTGGCTTAATATGCCAGCTTCAAGGCCCATTTGCGCTACTTTATCAAGTTGGAAGAATGGCAGTTTAAGGCCTTTTTCTTTACATACTCGTTCAAATAACGGCTCTACAGCCAGTACGTCTTTAAGTGTTTGCTCTTGACGGCCAACTAGGTTTAGTGGCTCATCTTTTAAGTAAACATAGCTTGCTAAACGGTTACGCGTTTCGCTAGGTACTTGAAGTAGTTGTGCTAGTTTATGCTCAAGTTTGTCGGTAGGTTTACGAACCGGGCGACCAAACGGGAACAACAATACTTTTAATACACCACGTAATGGGGCAGACGGCATGTTATTGATTAAATCAGCAAGGGCACGTTGGCAGTGGTAAAGATGATCCTGACAGCTCCATTTTACTAGGGCTAAATCTTCTTGTTTACGGCCTTCGTCGTTATAGCGTTTAAGCGTTGCAGACACTAAATATAAGTAACTTAGTAAGTCACCTAAACGTGCTGAAATACGTTCTTTACGTTTAAGCGAGCCACCAAATACCGCCATGCTAATGTCAGACATAAGCGCAAGCGATGCACTAAAGCGTGATGCTATACGGTAAAACTCTGCGGTGTCGTCTTTGTACGGTACGCTAGTAAAACGTGCACCACTAAGCGCAAGCCACTTAGTACGTACAAGGTTCGACATCGTAAAGCCAATGTGGCCCATTAGCGCTTTATCAAATACGTTAAGCGCTTCTTCGCGGTCTTCAATTTCACAAGCACCAAGCTCGGTTAGTACAAATGGATGACAGCGAATTGCACCTTGACCATAAATAATCATATTACGGGTCAAGATGTTGGCACCTTCTACTGTTATAGCAATAGGGGCACCTTGATAGCCACGACCTAAATAGTTATTTGGCCCAAGCATAATCCCTTTACCGCCAAGTACGTCCATTGCATGAATGGTCGACTCGCGCATTTGCTCGGTAAGGTGGTATTTAATAATAGCTGAAACAACCGATGGCTTTTCACCTAAATCTACCGCACCCGTTGACATACTAACTGCTGCATCTGAGCTGTAAGCGTAACCTGCAAGTTTAGCCAGTGACTCTTCAACACCTTCCATTTTACCAATTGGTAAACGGAACTGACGACGAATACGGCTGTATGCACCTGTTGCTACGGCAATTGTTTTAATGCCACCGGCAGAGTTTGATGGCAATGTAATTGCACGGCCAACCGATAAACATTCAACCAGCATTCGCCAGCCTTGGCCAGCCATTTCTGGGCCACCAATAATGTAATCAAGGGGTACAAAAATATCTTTACCGCGAGTCGGGCCATTTTGAAATGGTACGTTAAGCGGGAAGTGGCGACGACCAATTTCAACACCTGGCGTGTTAGTTGGAATAAGTGCACAGGTAATGCCTGGCTCTTTGTTGTCGCTTAGTAAACCATCTGGATCTTGTAGTTTAAAGGCAAGACCAAGTACTGTAGCCACTGGTGCAAGAGTAATGTAACGCTTGTTCCAGGTAAGGCTAATACCTACTACTTCTTCACCGTTCCATTGCCCTTTACACACTACACCGTAATCAGGAATTGAGCTCGCGTCAGAGCCTGCTTCTGGCGAGGTTAATGCAAAACATGGAATTTCTTGGCCTTGGGCTAAGCGCGGTAAATAATGATTTTTTTGATCTTCAGTACCGTAGTGCTGTAGTAATTCACCTGGGCCTAACGAGTTAGGTACACCTACAATTGACGATAGTAAGGTCGATTTACTGGTTAACTTTTGCAGAACACATGATTGTGCAAACGCAGAAAACTCTAAACCGCCGTATTCTTTTTTGATGATCATGGCAAAGAATTTATTATCTTTTAGATATTGCCATACATCTTGCGGTAAATCGGTAAGCTCGTGTGTTGCTTCCCAATCATCTAGCATGCTACATACTACTTCTACAGGGCCATCAATAAAGGCTTGCTCTTCAATAGTCAGCTTTGGTACTGGGTATTGGTGTAGCTTTTTCCAATCTGGGTTACCACAAAATAAATCAGCTTCCCACCACGTAGTACCGGCATCGATTGCTGACTTTTCAGTGTCAGACATGCTTGGCGTTACTTTTTTAAAGGTAGTAAAAATCGGCTTGATAATATATTGCTGACGAATGCCAGTAACAGAAAGAGGAACTGCGATGATCAAAAAGATCAACCAGCTAATTAAACCAAAAGCACCTGCAAAGGTACCAATTAATAATGTTGCGGCAGAAACACCAAGTGCTGTGTTCCAACTCGCTCTGTGGTAAACCGCGATGCTGAGCAGTGCGATTAAACCGAGTGTAAATATGAGTGTCATTGCTTATTCCTTAATAGAGGTCAGACCACCTCAGTTAGAGTAGCGCTAGTGAGCGTAAGTTTCAAGTACATTACACCGTTAAATTAACGACAAACTAGCTATTATGCTTATCCTTATTCCCTTTATAAGGAACGAGCATGCACCACTGCTGTGTTTAATTCAATCACAGCAATTATTTAAGCACTAAAAATCAGTAAATCAGCTAGCCAAAAAAGTTTTTTTAAGTAAGTATGTCTGTTGTAGCGCACAGTAAAGTACAGCGCTATTTATACGTATTTTTTAAGGGTTAGTTTATTAATGTGTGAATTACTTGGCATGTCAGCCAACGTACCTACGGATATTTGTTT
This sequence comes from Pseudoalteromonas sp. Angola-4, assembly GCF_028599265.1. NCBI lineage: Bacteria > Pseudomonadati > Pseudomonadota > Gammaproteobacteria > Alteromonadales > Pseudoalteromonadaceae > Pseudoalteromonas > Pseudoalteromonas sp. Angola-4. The sequence continues at coordinate 470,659 of NZ_JAQREK010000001.1, forward strand.
TAGTTTTTCAGGTTTATTAGAGCGCGGTGGTAATACTGGCCCGCATAAAGATGGCTGGGGTATAACGTTTTATGAGGGTAAAGGGTGTAGAACCTTTAAAGATCCTGAGCCAAGCTATCAATCAGAAATCGCCAAGCTAGTAAAAGCTTACCCCATTAAAAGCGTGTCGGTAATTAGCCATATTCGCCAAGGCAACCGTGGTCGAGTGTGCCTTGAAAATACCCACCCGTTTACTCGTGAGCTTTGGGGGCGCGAAATTACCTATGCACATAATGGCCAGTTATCTAACTATCACGATTTAAAACCACAATATTATCGCCCTGTGGGTAACACCGACAGTGAGCTGGCGTTTTGTTGGTTGCTAGATAAAATTCGTGAAAAATACCCAAAACGTCCCTCTAATATGGCCTCTGTATTTAGATATGCGGCTAAGCTTTCACATACGTTACGTGAAAAGGGCGTATTTAATATGTTATTGACCGATGGCGTATTTGTATTGGCTTACTGCACGAATAACTTACACTACATAACGCGCCGAGCGCCATTTGGTAAAGCAACGTTAATTGATGCCGATATGGTGGTTGACTTTAACGAAGAAACCACCCCAAACGATGTAGTAACAGTAATAGCTACACGGCCATTAACCAACGACGAACGCTGGCAAAAAATGCAGCCAGGGGAGTTTGCGTTATTTAAAATGGGCGAACTAATTTAGTTAATTAGCCTAAAAGCAAACACAAAAAAACGCGATATAAAATCGCGTTTTTTTGTGTTTGCTATCACCGTGTTTACGGCGCTTCTGATCTTACTTCGCTGCTTTCACTTACTGGAGTAGAAACAGGTTGGGTAACGGTAAATGAATTCATTTGTACCTCAAACTGCTCCATGCCTTTTTCGCCTTTCCACATACGTACAAGCATGTAGTCCATTTCTGGTGCAAACCAGGCAAGGGCTTGGCGTTTATCGTTATCGTATAAACGTTTTACTTTTATAGCTTCTACGTTACCAATTGGCAACGAAATCATTTCTTTGCCAACCACTTCAAAGTTGTAGTCGCGGCGATTGCCTTTTTTATCAATAAGCGGAAACGAAAAATAAGTTTCGCCTTTTTTTAAGCCTTCGCGTACTTGTACTTGATACGAAATAGCATCTTGAAATTCGTCAGTCCATTCGCACTTTAGCGGGTATTCGCTAGTACTACTGGTGACCACTTTATTTTGTGTATCAAAGTCTATTTTATAATCTTTATCTGGGCCGGTGCCGGTACGCACCATATTGTAATGATGAGGAGTGACTTTGTTATCTAAAAAAGTAAATACTGAGGTTTCTTCTCGCTTGTCAGAGAAAATCATCCACTCAATATTGCTGTGATAAGTAAGTTGATATGTTTGCTCGCCAACTTTTTTAAGTTCGCGTACTGCCTCGCCATGATTTTTACCTTTGCGTAAAATATCGTAGCTGGCTTGATACTCTGTTAGTTCGCCTGCAATTAGGCTAGTAGGAAGTAAAGCGCCCACACATAACAGCAGGGCACTTATTTTTTTATTGTGGGTAGTGCGCGCCGTGTGCAGGAAGTTGTTTTTCGTCAAGAACTGCATAATCTGCTTCCATAGTAAGTCTGTGTTCACTGAACCACTTGACCACCAAAGGATAAATTATATGCTCTTGTTCGTGCACGCGTTTAGCTAATGTTTCTGCTGTATCATCCTTGAGTACAGGTATTTGCGCCTGAAGAATAACGGGACCGCCGTCTAACTCTTCAGTTACAAAATGAACACTTACGCCATGAACATCGTCTTTTGCATCAATTGCTCTTTGGTGGGTATTCAGCCCCTGATACTTAGGCAACAAAGATGGATGAATGTTCAACATTTTTCCAACATACTTTTGCACTAAGCTAGGAGTAAGAATACGCATAAACCCAGCTAATACAACTAGATTTGGCATAAAAGAGTCAATAACGTTCATTAATTGCGCATCATAGGCCTCGCGCGAGTCAAAATCTTTGTGACTGAGCACTTTTGTAGCAATACCTGCTTGTTTTGCACGCTCAAGGCCGTAAGCGTCTGCTTTGTTACTTATAACAGCCGCTATGTGTCCGTTTATTTCGCCGCGCTCGCAGGCATCAATAATGGCTTGTAAATTAGAACCACTACCCGATATTAATACCACTAAGCGAATGGGTGCCATTACTTAGCACCACCTACAATTTCTACTTGCTCTTCGCCGGCAACAGCATCTTGAATTTCACCAAGGTGCCATGCGTTTTCGCCAAGCTCTTTTAAAATGCTTAAGCTTTGCTCTAGCGCATCGCCTGGTACTACTAATACCATGCCTACACCACAGTTAAATGTACGGTACATTTCGTGCGTAGTAATATTGCCGTTTTCTTGTAACCAGTTAAAAACGGTTGGCCACTCCCAGCTATCGCCTTTAACTACTGCTTTTGCAGAATCAGGTAATACACGCGGAATGTTTTCCCAAAAGCCGCCGCCAGTAATATGCGATAGGGCATGCACGTCTACTTGCTTAAATAACTCAAGTAAAGGCTTAACGTAAATACGGGTTGGCTCTAGTAAGTGCTCGCCTAGTGTTTTGCCGTCAATAACTTGGTTCGTATCGGCGTTTGATACTTCAAGCACTTTACGAATTAAAGAAAAGCCGTTTGAGTGCGGACCGCTAGAGGCAAGGGCAATAAGTTGATCGCCGGCTGCTACTTTTGTGCCATCAATAATTTTAGATTTTTCTACTACGCCGGTACAAAAACCGGCCATGTCGTAGTCTTCACCATCGTACATACCTGGCATTTCAGCTGTTTCGCCGCCAATCAGGGCACAGCCAGAAATCTCACAGCCTTTACCAATACCGGTTACTACATCGGCCGCTGTGTCTACATCTAGTTTACCTGTTGCATAGTAATCTAGAAAAAACAGGGGTTCAGCGCCTTGTACTATTAAATCGTTTACACACATTGCAACTAAATCAATACCTACAGTGTCGTGTTTTTTTAAGTCGATAGCTAAACGTAGTTTAGTACCTACACCGTCAGTACCTGCCACTAGTACTGGCTGTTTGTAACCTTCTGGAATTTCGCAAAGAGCGCCAAAACCACCAATTCCGCCCATTACTTCTGGACGACGCGTTTTTTTAACTACGCCTTTAATACGCTCAACAAGTGCATTACCAGCGTCGATATCTACGCCCGCGTCTTTATAGCTTAATGACTGTTTTTGTTCGCTCACAGGTTTTCCTCAAATAATTGCTTGGGGTTGCTTTTCGATAGCTTAGAAACGCGCGTATTTTACAACAATTGCAACTGCGCGGCTAGCTCAAATATAGTTTTGAAATAATTAACAAGGACACTTGTCCGCTATTAGTTTGTTAATTGCACAAAAAAAGCACCCTAGGGCGTGTTGACCTTTGCGGATTGGAATTTGTTCAATCTAGGGGCGATTAAACCGCGGCGCGAGGTTTGTAACCTAGTGGGCTAAGTAAAAATCGAGCAACAAAGAGTTTATCGTCCCTAGAAAGAACCCGAAGGGCAGCGCATGTTTGGCATTTATGCTGCGTTATTGCCTATTTATGTGGAATAACCACACTTCACAGGCTCTGCCTTGCCTAAAAACCAAACACACTGCTGCAAATTCAACCATCAAAGAACAACACGCCCTGGGTGCTTTTTAGTTATTTATGCTTTGGCAGTTAGTATTGCTCTAAGTGGAGCAGGGTAACCTTCAATGGTTTTACTGGTATCGTTTGGGTCTAAAAAATCAACTAACGATTCGTTTTCCATCCAGTCGGTCCTGCGTTGCTCATCAAGCGTGGTAATTGCGCAATCTTTTATTTGCACATCTTTAAAGCCAACGCGCTCCATCCACAGTTTTAGTGCAGCAGTACTTGGAATAAACCAAACGTTGCGCATTTTTGCGTAGCGGTCGGTAGGTACCAGTACGGTGTTTTCATCGCCTTCAATTACTAACGTTTCTAGCACGAGTTCGCCACCTGGGCGAAGCTGCGCTTTTAACTGCGCTAAAAAATCGATAGGCGAGCGGCGGTGATACAGCACCCCCATAGAAAACACCGTATCAAACGCTTTAAGCTCGGGTAGTGCCTCTACACCTAATGGTAATAAATGCACGTTTTCGTCTGGGTTGTAATGTTTAATGGCCTGAAACTGACACAAAAATAAATCAGAAGGGTCAATACCCACTACAAATTCAGCGCCTTCACCGCGCATACGCCATAAGTGATAGCCAGAGCCACAGCCTATATCTAATACTGTGCGGCCTTTTAATGGCTCAATATGAGGAAGTAGGCGGTCCCACTTCCAATCGCTGCGCCACTCTGTGTTTATTTCAATACCGTGTACAGTAAAGGGGCCTTTGCGCCATGGCATCATGCGTTTTAATAAATGCGTGGCTTGTTTTTGCTCGCCTTCGCTCATCTCCCCCGGTGCGCCAATTTCTACTTTAGTGGCGATATCAACGTGGGTTGTTTTTACTTCTGGCAGATTTTTAAGTACTTTTTGCCATTTTGGTAAATCGCCATGGCTTGCCTCGTTTTGCCAATGCTTTAATTGAGCGGGCAGGGTTTCTAGCCAGTGGCTAAGTGGGCTTTGTGCAATTGCTGCGTAAAATTGGTTAAACCATTGAGACATAAGTCACTCTCTTTATTTAATTGCTACCATTGAGCAAAAATTAAAACATTGATACCACACCTGCGTTTGGCTAAAACCAATGTCGCTTAAACGATTAAAGTGAGTGCTTAGCGTATCGGGGCGCATCACGTTTTCAATGGCAGTACGTTTTTGGCTTATTTCAAGCTCTGAGTAGCCATTGTGGCGTTTAAAGTCGTGGTGCAAATCAATTAATAAATTATCGCACTGCTCGTTTTCGGCTTTAATTTTTTCGCTAAGGAGCAGGACGCCACCGGGTTTTAAGTTAGCGTAAATTTTTTCAAGCACGGCTTGGCGCTGTAAAGGCGGAATAAATTGCAAGGTAAAATTCATGGCCACTACCGACGCATTTTGAATCTCAAGCTCGTTAATATCGCCTAAAGTTACTGTAACAGGCACGTCTGACTTAAAGCCTTGTAAATGTACCTTACAACGCTCAACCATAGCTTGTGAGTTATCTACAGCAATAATGTGGCAGTTATCGGTGCGAATATTACGGCGCATACTTAGGGTAACCGCACCAAGCGAGCAGCCTAAATCGTAAAGGTTTGAATTACTTTGCGCATATTCACCGGCCAATTTACCCATAGTGCTTACAATGGTGGCGTACCCAGGCACAGAGCGCTGGATCATATCCGGAAAAACCTCAACCACATTTTGGTCGAAGCTAAAATCTTTTACTTGTTGCTCAGAGGCGTAAATACTGTCTTTTATACTCACTAAGGCAGTCTCTTTAAAAATAATGGCACTATTTTAACATTTTATACTGGATAGTCAGTGATAAATTCAGTAGCTTGGCTAGAATTATGAATAATAAGTATAAAAGAGAACGTTAAATGAGCAAAAGTAAGGTAATTAGCACAGACGATATATTAGCAACCCTATGTCATTCAGTGACGGGTGTTCTGTCATCAGCCAGTGGTAACGAAATTAGCTACTCGGCTATGGTGCAAAAAATAACGCGCACCTGTATGCGTCCAGACATTGGCTGTTTTGTATTATTTGATGGTGGCTTTACGGGGCTAGTAGTCACTAATTTTACAGCGCAAGCGGCAATGGAAATTTACGGCGATTACATGCGCAATATGGGCATGCCTGAAGAAGAAATTGCCCACAGTCATTTATCAGATGACGTTTCAAATGTAATGGGCGAGCTGATGAACCAAATTGTTGGTGACTTCACTTCTAAAGTGCGTGAGCAGTTACATACCTCTATTACGCAAAACCAGCCAAAAATGATGGCGATTAATAAACAAGTGCAAATATCGGTTGATACCACTATGGATCGCCCACAAGCACGCCGCGTAACCTTTACTACGCGCAACCAAAATATTTTTTACCTAGAGCTGGCAATGGATAAAACAGAGTTTATTAAACTACATGACTTTGACATTGTAGAAGCGATAGACCCTGATGACATTATCGAAAACGAAGCTAAGCAAAAGGCCGAAAAAGCAAAAGCTAAGTCAAAAGAAGCAGAACAAGATGATGCCGATGATGACTTTATGGCTGAGCTAGGGCTGTAATGTAGGTTGGGTTGAGCGAAGCGAAACCCAACGTGCTTTTGAGCTGTCAGTTTTAAGCTATCAGCGGTCAGTAGAAAAGTTACCAAAGAGAACGCGATTTTATATCGCGTTTTTTTATTGAGAACTTTGATTACGAGTTAGGTTGTATTTATTTTTCGCTGACCGCTGACCGCTGACCGCTGACCGCTGACCGCTGACCGCTGACCGCTGACCGCTGACCGCTGACCGCTGACCGTTCATGAATAAGGATTCTTTCCCATTGCCACCACCACACAAAAAATCCGTAAATCTAACTCTAACTGATGGTATTGCGGCTCCATATGGCAGCACAATTTATAAAAGCTCTTGTTGTGGTCTTTTTCTTTAAAGTGGGCGAGTTCGTGTACGACTAGCGCTTTTAACAGTGGCTCAGGTGCGCGCAGTAAATCGCTGTTTATGGCTAAATCGTGCTTACGGGTTTTACCTTGCATGCGGTAGGTGTGAGTACCGAGTGCGTTGGTAATCATATCACCTTGTTTTTTAAATGCAGCGCGGCCAAACGGTGGGGCGTTTTTTAAATACTGCTTTTTTAAATCAGTGGCGTAGCTGTAAAGTAGTTTGTCGGTGGTGATGGTGTGCGCATGTGGGTATTTTTTAAGTAAGTAGTCACATACCTTGTTGTTATTTATAAGGCTTAATACTTGCTCAACAATGTTAGCTGGGTAGCCGGTAAAGTAACGTGCGTATTCACTCATTTTTATTCTCTATTTAAAAAAGCGTTGGCTGGTGGGCTTCTTTTTCGCCGCTGAATGGATTTAATACCGGGTGATTATACCCTAGGTCTTCACAAAACTGCCTAGCAAGGAGTGGAGATTCACGGTTATCGGCAGTATGAAAAAAAACATACGGGGTTTTTCCCTCATCAAGCCATTGTTTTACTTTATTGAGCCACGGTTTATAAAAGGGTTTATAGTCGTTTTGTAAATCGGCTATTACAAAGCGTGCCATCGGCTGCGAGCCAGTAGCTATTGCATGTACCGGTAAGTGGGGCTTTTTTTGTTGTGCATCTATTAAAGCCTCGGTGGTGGGCTTTACTGCAAAAAGCGCACGGGTATCCATAGAAATACGGTTTATATTATTTGCCATTAATAGCTGATTAAGGGCAATTTCGGCCTCACCTTTTTTAAAAAAATCACTATGGCGTACTTCTACGCCGTAATTTAGCTCTTTGGGGAGCAAGCTAATAAATTGCGTTAATTTAGGTAAATCGTTTGGACCAAACGCTTTGGGTAATTGCAGCATTATTTGCCCTGTTTTTTCAAGTATTGGGGCAAATAACGTAAGCCAGTCATTAAGTTCTGTTTGAACATTACTAAGCGCAAGCTCGTGGCTAAAGCGACGATGAAACTTAAACGTAAATTTAAAGTCCTCGGGTACGCTTTGAGCCCAGCGTAAAACAGTGCTTGGCGCTGGGTCTGCGTAAAAGCTGGTATTGCCTTCAACTGAGTTAAAATGCTGGGCATATTGGTTTAGCATATCGGCATTTTTACATTGGCGGGTAAATAAGTTGCCTTTCCAGGCGCTGCTCGACCACTGAGGGCATCCAATATATAACATAAAAAGGGTGGCTTAATGACTTCGTGGCGTAAGTGTACCAAATACATACGGTGCTTGCTGCAAATTAACATTACAAAGCTAAACACACGCTCTAGGGCGTGTTGATCTTTGTAGATTGAAATTTGTTCAATCTAGGGGCGATTAAATCGCGGCGCGAGGTTTGTAACCTAGTGGGCTCGATAACTGCTCCTGCGTTATTCTAATGACTTACATCCCTGTAAGAATAAGTAAAAATCGAGCAAAGCTTCCGCGTCCTGCTCACGCCCCTTACCTACATCCATGTAGGCAACAAAGAGTTAATCGTCCCTAGAAAGAACCCAAAGGGCAGCGCATGTTTGGCATTTATGCTGCGTTATCGCCTTTTTATGGGGAATAACCACACTACATAGACTCTGCCTTGCCTAAAAGCCAAACATACTGCTGCAAATTCAACCACCAACGTTCAACACGCCCTAGCATCTTGATACTACTTGGGTATAATGCAGGGCTTAATTTGATTATTTTTAGATTGCTAGCGGCTTTATTTGTATTGTGGTGACCAGTTTTTTAAATCACACGCCTTAAAACAAATAAATATAACCGTTTAAGCCTTTTATCTGACAGGAAAACTATGCGCTCTATATATTGCGGACAGCTAAATAAAACTCACGTAGATCAAGAAGTTGAACTATGTGGCTGGATCAACAAACGACGTGACCTTGGTGGACTTATCTTTGTCGATTTACGCGATAGAGAAGGGTTAGTACAAGTTGTATTCGATCCAGAGGTTGAAGGACTAATGGATAACGCTAACAAACTTCGCCAAGAGTTTTGTGTGCAGTTAAAAGGTGTTGTACGTGCGCGCCCAGAAAGCCAAGTAAATAAAGACATGGCAACAGGCGAAGTAGAAATTTTAGGTACTGAGCTAACTATTATTAACCGCTCTGAGCCGCTTCCGCTTGATTTTAATCAAACCAATTCTGAAGAGCGCCGCTTAAAGTACCGCTACTTAGATTTACGTCGCCTTGAAATGAGCGACCGTATTAAGCTGCGCGCTAAAGCAAGCAGCTTTGTTCGTCGCTTTTTAGATGACAATGGCTTTTTAGACATTGAAACACCTGTACTTACAAAAGCAACACCAGAAGGTGCACGCGATTACTTAGTACCAAGCCGTGTTCATAAAGGCAGCTTTTACGCATTACCACAGTCGCCACAGTTGTTTAAGCAATTGTTGATGATGTCGGGTTTTGACCGTTACTACCAAATTGTTAAATGTTTCCGTGACGAAGATTTACGTGCCGATCGCCAACCTGAATTTACCCAAATAGATTTAGAAACCTCGTTCATGAGCTCTGATCAAGTACGTGGTATGACTGAAAAAATGATCCGTGAAATGTGGCAATCATTATTAAACGTTGATTTAGGCGATTTCCCAATTATGCCTTACAGCGAAGCAATGAGCCTTTACGGTTCTGATAAGCCAGATTTACGTAACCCAATGAAGCTTGTTGATGTAGCTGATTTAGTAAAAGACGTAGAGTTTAACGTATTTTCAGGCCCAGCTAATGACGAAAAAGGCCGCGTTGCTGTATTAACAGTACCGGGTGGCGCTAAGCTTTCGCGTAAGCAACTTGACGATTACACTAAGTTTATTGGCATTTACGGCGCTAAAGGTATGGCGTGGATGAAAGTAAACGACCGCGATGCAGGCGCTGAAGGCGTTCAATCTCCAGTTGCTAAGTTTTTAAACGAAGAGGTAATTACCCAGTTACTTGAGCGTACTAATGCACAAACGGGCGACATTATTTTATTCGGTGCCGATAAACGCAACGTTGTAAACGAAGCAATGGGCGCGCTTCGCTTGAAGCTTGGTGTTGATTTAGAAATCACTAACCTTGATAGCTGGGCGCCACTTTGGGTTGTTGACTTCCCAATGTTTGAAGAAGATGACGAAGGCACGTTACATGCTGTGCATCATCCATTCACAGCACCAAAAGATATTAGCGCAGAAGAGCTTGAAGCAAACCCTGCCGCGGCTATTTCAGATGCTTACGACATGGTATTAAACGGCTACGAAGTAGGTGGCGGTTCGGTACGTATTCATAATGCTGATATGCAAGAAGCAGCATTTAGAATTTTAGGTATTGATGCGCAAGAGCAACAAGACAAGTTTGGCTTTTTACTTGATGCCCTTAAATACGGCACACCACCACATGCTGGTTTAGCCTTTGGTCTTGACCGTTTAGTTATGCTTTTATGTGGTACCGATAACATTCGTGACGTTATTGCATTCCCTAAAACCACTCAAGCATCGTGCTTATTAACCGATGCACCTAGCAAAGCTAATAGCGACTCGTTAACTGAGCTTGCAATCAGTGTGGTAGAAAAAGCAATTCCTAGCGAAGAGTAATACCGCGCGCAACAAATGCGCTTAGCTAGATTTAAAAACCCTTAGGAGTATGCCTAGGGGTTTTTTTATGGTTAAATTTAAACCAGTTCATACTAATCGTGTTAAGTTATTAGTCTATTTAGCACGCTAGAATAGTTAAATATTTAAGTTGCTTGGTATCAAATATTATTCAATAGAGAGGGAGTTCTTATGTCGTTTAATCTGACATTATTTGGTGAATTTTTAGCTTTTTTTATTTTGTTTTGCATTCCAATTTTTGCGCTTATTAGCTACAAAATAGGTAAACGAAAAAGCACCATGCCGGGCGTTTTAGCTTTTGTAGGCGGATGTTTAGCGGTATTTCCGCTCTTTGGCTTAATTTTTATCGCCTTATTAGCGCTTAAACAAGACTTGCCAAAAACCAGCCCTTATGCCCATTAAACAACCCTAAATACGGACACATAGTCACAGTGCCAATTTCTAATAATAGCTATTATTGCGATCAGCAATTTAGTGCCTTACATCTAGCAAAACACACACTCCAAAACACAGAATTTGAAGCATGTACGTTTATAAATTGCGACTTATCTCAGGGGCAATTTAAAACGTGTCGATTTATAGAGTGCAGCTTTGAGCATTGCAATTTATCGAGCATTGAATGGGGATACAGCTCGCTTGAAAATGTAAGCTTTAGCCATTGTAAGTTAAACAGCGTGCAATGGGGCGATGCAGATTGGGGAGCGCTAAGTATTGATGCGCCGGTGAGCTTTAATAGCTGTGAGCTTAGTAACTGCTCTTTTTATGAATTAACTTTAAAATCACTAAAATTAATACACTGCTTTGCAAAAAATGTTGATTTTAGACATGCCAATTTAAAGCAAAGTACATTTACAGGAAGTAATTTTCGCGATAGTGAGTTTTTTCAAACCACTTTAACTGAGTGTGACTTTGTAGGGGCTACAGAATTTAATATAGATTTAAACAGTAATACGTTAGCGGGTGCTAAGTTTGAGCGCTTTGAAGCTCTTAATTTACTTACAAGCCTTAATATTGAGCTTTGCGATTAATATGTGAGGAGCGTTTAGAAGCTGCATATTGCAAGCCTCTAAACAATGAATAACCTTTAATAAGATTAAACAGTGGCCTGTAGCTTGGTATTAACAGCTAGGGCCATTTTTATTACGTGCGTTTGCCAATGTGCGGGCAATTTCAAGCAGTGCAGGGGTGATGTCATCAGCGCCGTCTTTAATTAATTTGGTTACATCGCCAGATGAATATAAGCTATCGCGCGGCGACTTAATACCAAGTTCGCGCACAAAGTCTTTTGTTTTACCTGTGCTGCCTGTTTCAATAAATTTAAAAATAATACGCTCGTTGTTACTTTTTGGCGCGGCCTGTAACACGGCAATTTCTTCTTTATAGGCTTCTATTCGACTTTGCAAAATGTCGATACGTTGTTCAATAGTGCTGTATGATTTCATGGGGTACTTTTCTAAATTAACTAAAAATAATAGCCGTATTATCGCATACATTAGCAATGGCGCGCGCTAACCTTTATAGTAAAAGTTATTTTTATTTAAAAACAGTAATTTATATAAGTTAAAACATGCATAAAACAATAAAAAAGTTACTAACATTAAGTGCATTTAGCCTAAGTGCGAGTTTAATATCACCATTAAGCTTTGCTGATGATGTAATAGTGGATCAAAGCCGCAATCGGACCATCCCTATAAATATCACATACCCCAATGAGAGTAATCAATGCAGCGTACACGCAAAGTGCCCTGTAGCATTTGTAAATGCAGGCTACGGCATTAGCCACAATGACTACACGTTTGCGAGTAAGCTATTTAATGCACAGGGTTATTTAAGCATTGCAGTCGCGCATGAGCTTAAAACCGACCCTGCACTTAATCGTATACAGCCATATTTAACCACCCGCATGGAAAACTGGCACCGCGGTGTGGTAACGCTTAAGTTTTTAGTTAATCAGCTAAGTGCTCAATACCCTGAGTATAACTTTTCTCAGCTCACGTTATTTGGCCACTCAAACGGTGGCGATATATCTGCTTTATATGCTTCAATTTACCCAAATGAAGTAAGCCAAATAATTACCCTCGATCACCGCCGCATGTTGATCCCACGTAATAAAAATATACGCGTGCTTACACTGCGTGGTAGTGATTACGCAGCCGATGCGAATGTTTTATTAAATGAAACAGAGCTAAAAAACTTCCCTGTTAGTCAAGTAATGATTGAAAAATCGCGCCATAACGATATGTACGACGGCGGACCCATGTGGCTGGTACAGAGAATAAGTAAAGAAATGCAGGCGTTTTTAAATTAACAAAAATTTGTAGAGCTTTATTTCAGGGCCTGTTGACCTTTCAGGGTTATAATTTGTTCAATCTAGGGGCCATTTAATCACGGCGCGAGGTTTGTAACCTAGTGGGCTAAGTAAAAACCGAGTAACAAAGAGTAAATGGCCCCTAGGGAGAACCCTTTGGGCAGCTGCAAATTCAACCTCGAAAGGTCAACAGGCCCTAGTAAATAGCGCAGCCACAGCTGCGCTATTTTTGTTTTAGTTACTCAACTAATTCACTTACTACAATTGGGCTGTTATGCAGGGTTTTATGCACTGGGCATTTGTCGGCTATTTCGAGCAGGCGTTGGCGCTGTGCTTCGGTTAAGTCGCCGCGTAGGGTAATTTTACGGGTAATGGCCTCTAGGTTTTGGGTGCATTCGCCGTTGTCGCAATCTTTGTAATAGTCGCGGGTGTGTTCAAGCTCTACTTTTATATGATCAAGCGGCAGCTTTTTTAAGGTTGCATACATACGCAGTGTCATTGAGGTACACGCGCCTAGGCCTGCGAGTATATGGTCGTAAGGATCGGGGCCTAAATTACTGCCACCTACCTTTAACGGCTCATCGGCAAGCCATGTATGATCTTTAGTACTTACGTGCTGAGTAAATATATGATCTTTTTCTTCAACCAGTACTTTGCCGTTTTCTAATTTTGCGCTGTAGTTGCTTTGCTCGTATTTAACGTAGCGGTTTGCCCAATTAGCAATTAGCGTAGCAGCGTACTCGGCATCGTTTTTATTACTTAGTAGGTGGTCGGCGTTATCGAGGCTAATAAAGCTTTTTGGGTGTTTGGCTGATGCATAAATTTTCTCGGCTTCTGAAATATTAACCGTGGCATCAACAGGGGAGTGCATAACTAAAAGTGCGCGTTTTAATTTACCTATATGGCTACGGTCGTACTTTGCTATGTCCTCTACAAATTGTTTTTTTATGGTAAATTCGCGCCCAGCTAAGCTAACTTTAGCTTCACCTGCGGCGTTTATTTCGTCTAAATGGGCTTCAAAGTTATGTGCAACGTGTTGCGCATCTGAAGGAGCGCCAATTGTTGTAATAGCCGATACCTCAGGAATATGCTCTGCAGCAGCCAGTACGGCAGCGCCGCCTAAGCTGTGGCCAATTAATAACTGCGGCGCATCAAAGTGCGTACGCAGGTGATCGGCTGCGGCCACTAAATCTTGAATATTTGATGAGAAGTTACTGTTTGCAAAGTCGCCGTCGCTATTGCCAAGGCCGGTAAAGTCAAAGCGCAGTACGGCAATACCCTGTTGGGTAAGGGCGCGGCTTATGCGCGTAGCGGCAGCAATATCTTTACCACAGGTAAAGCAGTGTGCAAATAAAGCATAAAACTTTACATCGCCGGCTGGGCGTTCAAGCTGGCCTGCAAGTTCTAAATCGCCGCTTTTAAAAGATACTTTTTGTCGCATAGAAGAGCCTTAGTGTTTCATTAAATTACGTTACAATAATAGATAAGATATAAGCACTAACTAGTGTAATTTCAATGTTTATTATGCTTTGATCTTGATCAAGCAAACTGCTTACTATTTCATCGTGAGGACATTTGTCCTTATGTTTTTTGGGTGGTTTGTCTATCCTCGCACAGCGCTATAATGAAGGTTTTGCTACTTTATATTGGCTAATTAGCTATATTTTAAAGCAGCTCACTTCTAACAACCTATTCACTGGAACGTACAATGCAATTACCTACTGTTGATTATAAAGCTCCCGATGCGGCTGCTCACTTTGTTGAATCGTTAAGAAACACCGGTTTTGGTGTATTAAAAAATCACCCAATCCCGCAATCTTTAGTTGAGTCTATTTACGAAAAATGGCAAGACTTTTTTAATTCAGAGCAAAAGCACGACTTTTTATTTTCTAAAGAAACGCAAGACGGTTATTTCCCGCCTTCTGTATCTGAGGTAGCTAAAGGCTTTACAGTAAAAGACATTAAAGAGTACTTTCATGTTTACCCTAAAGGTCGCGTGCCTGCAGAGCTTGAAGCCGACGTGCGTGAGTACTACCGCTTAGCTAACGAATTTGCAGCAACGCTTTTAAGCTGGGTTCAAGCAGAGGCACCAGCCGATGTACGTGCTAAGTTTTCTATCGATTTAAAAGACATGATTGCTGATTCTGAGCAAACATTGTTACGCATTTTACATTACCCGCCAATGACAGGTGATGAAGAGCCAGGTGCAATTCGCGCTGCAGCACATGGTGACATTAACTTATTAACTGTGTTACCTGCATCGAACGAGCCAGGCCTGCAAGTTCAAAAAACTGATGGCGGTTGGTTAGATGTGCCATGTGACTTTGGTAGCTTAATTATTAATATTGGTGACATGTTACAAGAAGCGTCGGGCGGGTACTTCCCATCGACTATTCACCGTGTAATTAACCCAACAGGTAAAGCGTCGACTAAGTCGCGTATTTCTTTACCGCTATTTTTACACCCACGTCCTGATGTTGTGCTTTCTGAGCGCTACACTGCAGACAGCTACCTACAAGAGCGTTTACGCGAGCTAGGTGTTAAATAACGTTATATTTATTGAGTTAAATATAAACCAAAAGCGGCTTTTAGCCGCTTTTGTTGTTTTTAAGCAAGGTTATACCAATCCGCAATAATGTTGAATCATTTTTAGGGGCTAAACGTGTCGCTATCTGCGTTAAAAAATTCTCATTTATGACTATATGGATGCAGAAGGTAGAGCAATGCAGGAGCAATTGCCGAGAACAAGTAAATAACGAATTTATTGCCTAGCTATCAACACGTTTATCTATTCTCAAAATAGATCACTTAATTAAGCGGATTGGTATTAATTTTTTGGGTAAGTTTGTTTCATTATTAAAACCGACTCAGCAATTATTTGCTCAAGTATAGCTAAATCGATATTTTCCAATTTTGTCACGTACAAACAGCTTTTACCTAGGCTATGTTTACCAAGCTTATTTAATAATGCCGCTATTTTGGGGTGATCAAAGCCAGGCATAATATAAATAGAAAGCTTAGTTTTGCGTGGTGAAAACCCTGTGATTGGCCATTCACCTGTGCGGCCGGAGTCGTACCTATAGCTGTATTGGTCAAACCCTATAATATCTTTACCCCATACAACAGGCTTTGCCCCTGTGACTTTTTCAAACAGGGTTAGTAAGGTTTGTGTGTCTTCAATACGCTTTGAATCTATACTTTCTAGGCATTGCTTAAGTGTTATTTGGTTTGCTTTAGTTTTTAATGTCATAGCGTTGATTTGTATTGTTATTAGCTACTCTAAGGTTAGCACTTAATTTGCTAAGTGAATATTTCCATGCATTTCTAAGTTAGTTGCGTATAATGCGCCCTTGGCCGGTTTGGCCTTTATTTTATTGAGAGATTTTATGAGTTTTGATGGTTTAGGTTTATCACAGTCTTTAGTTAACGCGGTTTTAGAAAAGGGCTATGAAACGCCAACGCCTATTCAGGCTCAAGCAATTCCTGCAATTATTGAACGTCGCGATGTAATGGCGGCTGCACAAACAGGCACAGGTAAAACCGCTGGTTTTACGTTACCGCTAATTGAGCTGTTATCTAAAGGCAGTAAAGCAAAAAGTAACCACGTACGTGCCCTTATTTTAGCGCCTACGCGTGAGCTGGCTTTGCAGGTAAGCGAAAACGTTGAAGAATACGCTAAGCACTCTGATGTAAGTTCGTTTGTAGTGTACGGCGGCGTAAAAATAAACCCACAAATGCAGCGCCTTCGTAAAGGGGTTGATATTTTAGTGGCCACGCCTGGGCGTTTAATCGATTTACATAATCAAAACGCGGTTAAGTTTGATAATGTTGAAGTGCTGGTACTTGATGAAGCGGACCGCATGCTTGATATGGGCTTTATTCACGACATTAAACGCCTGATTGCTAAAATGCCGCCTAAACGCCAAAACTTAATGTTTTCGGCAACGTTTTCAGATGATATACGTGCATTGGCAAAAGGGTTAATTAACGACCCTGTTGAAATATCAGTTGCGGCAAAAAACACCACTGCTAAAAGCGTAACGCAAAGCGTTTACGCTGTTGATAAATCGCGTAAAACCGCATTACTTAGCCATTTAATTCGTAGCAACGATTGGCAACAAGTATTAGTGTTTAGCCGTACCAAGCACGGAGCAAACCGTTTAGTTAAACAGCTTGAGCGCGACGACATAGTAGGCGCCGCTATTCATGGTAATAAATCACAAGGCGCTCGTGTTAAAGCGCTTGATGGCTTTAAAAGTGGTGAAGTACGCGTACTTGTAGCCACTGATATTGTGGCACGTGGTCTTGATATTGTTGAGCTTCCGCATGTGGTTAACTACGACTTACCAAACGTATACGAAGATTATGTTCACCGTATTGGCCGTACCGGTCGTGCTGGTGCATCAGGGCATGCTATTTCGTTTGTAACAGCCGACGACGCCGCTGATTTATACGGTATTGAACGTTTTATTGGTGAGCTAATCCCTCGCGCTGAAGAGCCTGGATTTGAACCAACTAGCCCAGTACCTGAGCGCGCATTAGATGCTCGCCCAATTAAACCTAAAAAGCCTAAAAAAGCAAAGCAGCCGTTTAACAAGCCTAAGTCTGATAAGCCGAACAGCAAAAAACCAAACAATGGGGGAAGCGGTACCGGCCCTCGTCGTGGTGGTTCTAAAAAACCAGCAGCGAAAACTGATGACAACGCACAAAGCCCATGGGCAAAGCGCCAATCGGTAGGTGGTAATGGCCAGCGCCGTCGTCGCCCAAATAACGATTAATCATTATTAAAGATTGTATTGGCCTTTAATTAAATGCCAATACAAAAAACGCGCTACCTTTTTAATAGAAGTAGCGCGTTTTTTATTTTCTGTAATTTATACTTACCTGATCAACGAATTAACGCCTAATCCTACAAACAAGGTAACGCTAACGCTTAGTAAGGTGCCTAGCATAACGTACTCGGTGAGCTTTTTATCTTTACTGGCACTTAAATCGCCAAACCTAAATACCGACTTGGCAGCTAGCAAAAAGCCAAGCCCAGCAAATTGATCAAGTAATATAAAGCTGAGCATAAGTACTCGCTCTATCATGCCAATGCTTTGTCCGGCCAACGGTAAGCTGCCCTCACTTGAAAAGTTAGCGGTAAGCCTTTCAAGCATCATTCTTATAAATACGGCACTTGGGCTTAATATAATTAAATATCCGCATACAACCCAAAGCACTTTAGGGTTTGTGGCAAGTGCGCTTACGTACGCGATTAAACTTTGGTTATCAGTTATATAAATACACAGCGCTATTATTACGGCTATATGCGCTATTTGGTCGAGTAAAAAGGGCACAACTCCTTTGTTAGAATACGACTTAGCAATATCTATTAGGTAGTGGCTAAGCATAATTGCAGCTGTTGAAAGTAACACGGTGCTTAGTTGTTGCCAGCCATAGCTATATTCCCAAAGCGCTAAAATAACGGCGCTAACCACACCGTGTACTAATACATGCAGGTAGAGCTTTTTAGCTTTAAAGTGGTGGGTGTTTCTATCGTTTACCCAGCTCATTGGTTGTAAAAAAAAGTCACTGACTAGGTGGCCTATAATTAATGTCACTAATAATAACGAAGACCCCATTACTCACTTCCTTTTGCAATCGTTGTTATGACCTGTTTAGCGTGTACTATAAATCGCTCTATTAGCTGATAATTTGCTAAGTTAAGCAATTTAGTGACATTTTCGCGACTGGTGTTAAGCTCTTTTGCCAGTGCTGCATGGCTGTTATCGGCCTGAGTTAAATACACGTAAAGCGCATTGGCTTGCTTTTGCGTTATCTTGCTAAACAAGGTATCAACAAAGGCAAGGTTAAGGCTAAAACTTTCATCTAGGGTGTGCTTTGCTAACTGTAAGGTAAAGCGTTGGTTGGCTATTTTATCAAGGCCTTGCCCTGAGAGCACAAAGGCCGAGCCGGTAGCTGTTTTTATATCGCTGCGTGGGTTGTCTACCTCACCTAAGGCCATACTTTGGCGTAGCTCGTAACCTGCCGACTTTAAATGCAAATAAATGATAATAGCGGTTTTAATTAACTGCTCGCTTTGATTTATTTGTAACTGAAAAGCATCACCTCGGTATATGGTCCACAGTGAGGTATTATCACTAATTGCACGCAAACTTTGCTCTAGCTGATAAAGCATGGCATCGTATTGCTGCTTAGGTATTTTTTGCGATTTAATTATATCGCCGCTGATCACACCAATCATAAAAATCCAAAAAGTAACTTAATGCAGTTACATAGAATCAGGTAACCAAATTTGGTTACATTTAGTTAAGTAACCAATTTAGGTTACTTAAAACAAAATTGCAAGGTTCACTCGTTAATGGCGTTTTATTTCAGCTGCGCTGAGCTGTGAGCACTTAAGGAAACAAATGACTTTACAAAACGATCAGCAAATCAGTAAGCCACGTGTCGGTATTTTTGTTGATGTACAAAACATTTATTACACGTGCCGCGAAAGTTACCGTAAAAACTTTGATTACAATGCATTTTGGGCGCACATGAAGCAGCAATATTCTATAGATTGTGCATTTGCGTATGCCATTCACCGCGGTGATGAAAAACAAAACCAGTTTCAAAATATTTTGCGTGCTATTGGCTTTGAGGTAAAACTAAAGCCGTTTATTCAGCGCCGTGACGGCAGCGCAAAAGGGGATTGGGATGTAGGCATAACGATAGATATGCTAGAGCAAGGCAAAAACCTCGATAAAGTTATTTTGCTCTCTGGTGATGGCGACTTTGCGTTATTGCTAGGGCATTTAAAAAATCAATACAATGTACCGTGCGATGTTTACGGCGCCGATAAGTTAACCGCAGAGGTGCTTAAGCAAAGTGCAGAACAGTTTCATTTAATTGATGATAGCTTACTACTCTAAAGCATAAAATATAGCGGCTAAGTGCCTGCAACATGAGAGTTTTTAAAAAAGAGCCTATATAGCTAATATAGGCTTTTTTTATTGCTGTAATAAATTGGGTTTACTCAGCGGTTATGGTAATTTTACGCCATATCATGTTATTGAGGACTCACATGCTTTATTACAGCGACATGCCATTAGACCGCGGGTCTAATTTTCGTAAAAACGCGGCGTGGTTAAACGCACAAATGTCGGCACAAAGTAAGTGGCTTTTGGTGAATAATAACCACACTTTGTTTTATAAAGACGCAGCTCAAGTGTGCTACTTAACGTATCAGCAGATTGCCCATTTAGATTTATCAAACGCTATTTATTTAGGCTCAAATACCGAGCAACAGGGTGTGTTTGCGTTAGATGTTTCAACCATACACGATGACGAACTCAAGTGCGTTATAGGCGACGCACAGTTTTTTGATATACGCCAATATGGCCCTCACGTTGATATACAAGATGGCTCTATCGCCGCACTTGCCCGTGGCTTATGTTATTGGCATGCAACGCATAGTTTTTGTGGGCGTTGTGGCAGTAAAAATACATTAGTAGAGGCAGGGCATTCACGCCTATGTGAAAACGAGCACTGCAAGCACCCTACATTTCCACGCACTGACCCTGCAGTAATTATGGTGGTTACTAAAGTATTTGAAGATGGAATAGAGCGTTGTTTATTGGGTCGCCAAGCAATATGGCAACAAGGTATGTATTCGTCATTGGCAGGCTTTGTAGATCCAGGTGAAACACTAGAGCAAGCTGTAGCGCGCGAAGTTAAAGAAGAAGCAGGCATTGACGTTGATAATGTACGTTATATTGCCTCACAACCTTGGCCATTTCCTTCTTCTATTATGTTGGGTTTTATTGCTCAGGCTAAAACTGAGCAAATAAACGTAGATAAAGACGAATTAGACGATGCCAAATGGTTTACGCGCGAAGAAGTTAAGGCGTTTGGCAATATGGGCGATGAAGGAGATCATTATAAACTCCCTCGGGTCGATTCAATTTCGCGTTTTTTAATTGAACAATGGCTTTCTAATAAGGTTTAAGGATTGGTAATGGCGACAAGCAAAAATAAAAATACCCAGTTAGTATCAACGGGGCGTAAAAAAGCCTACACCCATGGTGTGGTAAACCCCGTAGTACAGCGTGCTTCTACAATTGTATTTGACAGCGTGGCCGAATTAAAAGAAGCCGCTAAAACCCGCGGCGATAAAACATTATTTTATGGCCGCCGTGGCACAACTACACATTTTGCCTTGCAAGAGGCGATAACCGAGCTTGAAGGCGGCGAAGGCTGCGCACTTTACCCATGCGGCGCTGCGGCAATAAGCCAAGCGTTATTGTCGTTTGTAAAGGCGGGCGATCATATTTTAATGGTTGATAACGTGTATGAACCTACGCGTGATTTTTGCGATAAAATTTTAGCGGGACTAGGTGTTACCACCACTTATTACCCACCCACGATTGGCGCAGGTATTGAGGCGTATATTCAGCCAAACACAAAAGTGCTGTTTTTAGAATCGCCTGGCTCTATAACCATGGAAATACAAGATGTACCTGCCATGGTTAAAGTAGCCAATGAGCATAATATTATGACCATGCTTGATAACACCTACGGCAATGGGTTGCATTACCGCCCACTTGAACACGGTGTAGATATTAGTATTCAAGCAGCAACTAAGTATATTGTTGGCCACTCTGATGTAATGATGGGTGTAGCAGTGGCAAATAAAAAGTACTGGCCAACCCTGCGTGAGCAGTCGTACTTATTGGGGCAATGCACCAGCGCAGATGATGCCTATTTAGCGCTTAGAGGCTTACGCACTATGGCAGTGCGTTTAAACCAGCACGAAAAGGCGGCTATAGAGGTGGCAAAATGGCTTGAGCAACATGAGTTAGTTGATCATATTCGCCATCCTGCATTTGCAAGCTGCCCTGGGCATGAATTTTTTAAGCGCGACTTTGATGGCAGCAATGGGTTGTTTTCATTTGTAATGAAAACCGGTAACCAAAAAGCCATTGATGCGTTTTTAGATAGCCTTGAGCACATTAAAATGGGCTTTTCGTGGGGCGGCTTTGAAAGTTTAGTTACCGCAAATTTGACCATGAAAGGTTTACGTTCGAACACCGGTTGGGATTTAGGCCCTGTTATTCGCTTGCATATTGGCCTTGAAGACATTGATGATTTAATTAATGACTTAAGCCAAGCGCTTGAAGTATACCAACAGCATTTATAAAAATAGGCTAAATAAACAAAGTTTGGCCTGTTACATTTAAACGGTTTGTTACAAAGCTCACTAATGGTGAGCTTTTTTTTGCTGGTAATTCAAGGTGTTTACACTTACTGTTGTTACATTACGCTTTATTTTAAAGCATGAGCAACGTCATTAAGGAAAGCCAATGGCAACATCATCATTAGTGAACATAGGGCGATTAACCCAAATAGCGGGTTTTGAGCTAGTACGTATGTTTTTAACCAAGCGCGGCTTAATTGCTATGGCCGCCTTTGCCCTTGTTTGGTTACTTATTTTACGCTACCCGATAGGCCAAGCCGTCAGCATTATTAGTGCCCCCAATTTTGAACAAATGGCACGCGATATTTCAGGCAGTATTGGTTTAAGTAAGTTGCTTGATTGGCCTGAGGCCGAATTTGCTATGTACTGGCTAGTCGCTTTGTATAGCTTTCCGCTGTTTGCTATTTTTATATCAAGCGATCAAACCGTTGGCGATAGAGAGCGCGGCACATTACGGTTTTTATCATTGCGTTCTACTCGGTTTGAAATTTTATTTGGCCGTTTTTTAGGTCAGCTTGGCGTGTTAGCGTGTTTATTAGCTATTACCCTAGTGGCAACCCTTGGCGTACTTGGTTACAGAGAGCCTAGCCTATTAATGGGTGGGTTAAGCCGTGCGGTTTCTATATTTATAATAATGGTGGTGGTACTTAGCCCGTTTGTAGCATTAATGAGTTTGATTAACACGTTTGCTCGCTCGTCGCGTTTAGCAATTGTGTTAGCCATTTTATATTTTGCTGGTGGCGGCATTATTGTGGGTATATTGGCGTGGCAAGTACCGGCTTTAAATGCGCTCGATTACCTTTTCCCTGGGGTTAATTCTGAGCTTTTAGCTGGGCAAAACCTACCTTTATTGAGTGCCTTAGGTGTGCCGCTTATTCAAAGCGCTGTATTTATAGCAATTGCGCATCGAATATTTACAAGGAGTTCGCTATGAGCGTATTAATAAAAGCCAGCGGCTTGAGTAAATCGTTTGGCGCAAAGCAAGCACTTAACAACGTAAGCTTTGAAATTCAAAAAGGCGCACCTGTGGCGTTAGTGGGCCCTAATGGCGCCGGTAAAACCACATTATTTAGTTTATTGTGCGGCTATATTATCCCAAGCCACGGTGAGCTCAGTATTTTAGGGCATAAGCCTGGTAGTGCAGCGTTGTTCAACCAAGTGAGTGCATTACCGCAAGATGCGCAGTTAGATCCGCGTTTTAATATAGATAAGCAACTGGCGTTTTATGGCAAGCTTCAAGGCATGGGCGCTAAACAAAGCCACAATGAAGCGCTGCGCGTACTTGATTTGGTTGGCTTAAAAGAAGTCGCTAAACAGCGTGCTGGCGATTTATCTCACGGTATGCGTAAACGGGTAACGATAGCGCAAGCGCTGATTGGCTCGCCGAAAATAGTGATGCTTGATGAAGCCACAGCAGGGCTTGACCCTATTCATGCCAGAGAGGTGCGAGAGCTGGTATCGAGCTTAAGCGATGAAGCCACCTTTATTTTAAGTTCGCACGATTTAACCGAACTTGAGCGATTATGCTCCCAAGTGCTTCACCTAGATAAGGGCATTTTGAGCGAGCACCAAACAAAAGACAACAATACGCATACTCACTTTTATACCTTAATGCTCAACGAGGCGTATCAAAATGTGGAGCAACAACTGCAGGCGTTAGCAGGTGTAAACCGTGTGTATATGAGCCAACATAAAGAATACGTGATTGAGTACCAGCCAACCGGTGAGCCACTTGATATTGCTTTATTAAACTTTTGCCATCAACAAAACTGGCAATATAGGCAGTTAGTAAATGGTCACACCTTAGAAAATCAAATATTTACACAGGAGAAAGCATAATGGGACTACTCAGTGGTTTAATGGGAAATGCAAGCGAAGTAGATGATTCTGATTTAGAAAAAGTACTTGCCAATACCCTAATAGATGGCGAACAAGTAGAAAAAGCCTATAAGGTGATTCGCGATATGTTTATTTTTACTAATAAGCGTTTAATTTTAATTGATAAGCAAGGTATGACCGGCTCTAAAATGGAAATGGTGAGTATTGCTTATTCTAAAATTACTAAGTTTAGCAAAGAAAGTGCAGGGCACTTTGATTTAGATGCCGAGCTTAAAATTTGGATTGGTTCAGACCCAACGCCTATTAGTAAAGAGTTTAAATCGGGCGATAATATTAACGAAGTTTATCGTGTAATAAGTCAGCATGCGCTTTAGTTTGCTGAACATGTTTTAAGTAGTTGTTGACTATATGTTGCAACTACTTTAAATTTACAGTTTCTTACACCTACTTACAATTAACTTAATAAATACAACTGCTTAATTAAGTTTTCATTCAGTTTCTCAGCGTTAGCATGTCCCCACTTTAGTCAATGAGCTAAAGCATAAAAAGCAATGCACAAAGGGAAGTCTTACAATGAAAAAATTAGCAGTTATTATTTCAAGCATTTTATTATCTAGCACTGCGGCTGCTGCAGACAGCTACAATTCAATCAGTAATTTAAGCTACAAAGATAGCGATAACAACGACACCGTTGCTGTAGACTCTATTTATTACCTATCTCCTAAAAAAACATTAGGTCCGTACGATCAGTTTGAGTACATTAATAAACAAACTAACGTTTACGGCGGTTATGCTGATGACGACTTTGGCGATGTTACTAATATTGGTGGCGAATACTTTATCAATGAATTTGTTGTTGGCGCATCTTACGAAAACCTTGACCCAGATTCGGGCTCTAACGGTGAGCTTTACAAGCTAACTGGTGGCTACTTCTTTAACCCTGATTTATTAGCAAAAGTAACGCTTGTTGAAAACAAAGACGGCGATGACTTTGCTTTGTTTGATTTAGCATACAATCACATGCTAAACAGCACAGACTACGTAGGTGTAACACTTACATCTGATGACGACTTTGATTACCGCGCTGTTGCAGCTAAGTACTTTATTGACTTACAGCAAGGTAACTTTTTAACGTTTGAAGGTAAATACGAGAGCATTGAAGATGCAGAAAACCAGTGGGTAGCAGAAACTAACTACTACTTCTCAAAAGCAACCTCAGTATTTGCTAACTACAACAAGCAAGATACATACAGCTTTGGTGCTCAGCACTTCATCAATAAAAACATTGGTCTTAAAGTAGGTTACGAGAACAATGCAGATGACTCTGATAACGATGCATACTTTGCAAACATGCGTTTTCAGTTTTAATTAAGCCCTGTACTTAATTAAAAGCATAAAAAGCCCGCTACTGTAGCGGGCTTTGTTGTTTTTAACTTAAATTATCCGTGGTAAAAGTTTTACCAGGTGCAATTACGGTCTTTGTTCTGCTCATCTAAATAGCATTTTTTAAATTAAAAATAATAATTTTTTTGAAAAATGAGAAAAATATAATGAGGGATAGTTATATTGATGAGGTTTATCGAATAGTTAAGTTGTATTCAATTTAGCGACAGTTTGTACCTTATTTGTTACTTTTGAAGTTTAAATGCTGAGATATAATTCTACTGTAGATTTAAGATGTGCTTTATATTTACATTTGTACGGAATGATTAACAATTTAAGTTGTTGGTATTGTGTTTAATTTGTTCTCCCGTTCATTTTTTGTTCATTATTTGTTGTTAGGATGCGGCCCGACTTTGGCTACATGGCCCAAGCATAGAAAATAACATTTATAGGGAATTTAAAATGAAAAAATTAGCCGTTATCATTTCGAGTATTTTATTATCAAGCGCTGCATCTACTGCAATGGCAGCCGATACTTACCAATCTATCAGCCACGTAGGATACATGGACATTGATGGAGATGACACGGTAAGTGTTGACTCAACTTATTACTTTTCTCCAAAAGCGACGTTAGGTCCTTACGATCAATTTGAGTACATCAATAAGCAAACAAATGTTTATGGTGCATACAGTGATAATGATTTTGGAGATATTACTAGCGTTGGCGGTGAGTATTTTGTACAAGATTTCGTATTAGGTGCGCAGTACAATAATTTCGACAGTGATTTTGGCTCAAGCACGGATGTAATTGAACTTTCAGCAGGCTATTTCTTTAATCCAAACCTTGTATTAAAAGCAACGTTTGTAGATGTTGAAGATGCTGACAATCAGTTTGTGTTTGACTTAGCATATAACCACGAATTAAACAGCACTGATTATATCGGCTTTACTGTAACAGCAGATGACGAGTTTGATTACCGTGCAGTAGCAGCTAAGTACTTTGTTGATTTACAGCAAGGTAACTACTTAACTGTTGAAGGTAAATTTGAAGATGTTGATGGCGGTTCTAGTAGCTGGGAATTAGCATCTAACTACTATTTCAGTAAAGCAACATCGGTGTTTGTTACAGTTAACAAGAACGATGACTACGCTTTTGGTGCTCAACACTTTTTCAATAACAATGTTGGTTTAGAAGCAGGTTACGGTAATAACTGGGATGATTCTGATTACGATGCTTACTTTGCAAATGTAAGCTTACAGTTCTAATTTAACCAAAAGTTAGTTACTGAACAAAAAGCCCGCTACTGTAGCGGGCTTTGTTGTTTTTAACTTAAATTAACCGTGGTAAAAGTTTTACCAGCCGCAATTACGGTCTTTGTTCTGCTCATCTAAATAGCGTTGCAGCGGTGCAAAGTAATCAAGCATAGCGGTTGCATCCATTTGTGGCTTGCCAGTGATGGTTTCAAGGGCTTCTTGCCATGGACGAGAAGAGCCCATTTCCAGCATTGCGTTTAGCTTATCCCCTGCTTCTTTTGAATTATAAATAGAGCAGCGGTGAATGGCTTTATCGTTACCGGCTATTTCACATAAGCTACGGTGAAATTCAAACTGTAAAATATGCGCTAAAAAGTAACGTGTATAAGGAGTGTTGCCTGGTACGTGGTATTTAGCACCTGGATCAAAGTCATCTTCGCTACGTGCAATAGGCGCTTTCACACCTTGGTATTTTTCACGTAGCTCCCACCACGCTTTATTATAATCTTGTGGCTTTACTTGGCCCGAAAATACCTGCCAGCGCCATTGATCAACCATTAAGCTAAAGGGCACAAACGCGACTTTATCTAGCGCCATTTTCATTAGTAAGCCAATGTCTTTTGACTCATCAGGTACTTGCTCGAGTAAACCAATCTCTTTTAAGTAACCGGGTGTAACCGATAAAGCAATGGTGTCGCCAATGGCTTCGTGAAAACCATCGTTGGCACTTTCTTGATAAAATAAAGGTTGTTTATTATAAGCGCGCTGATAAAAGTTGTGGCCTAGCTCATGGTGAATAACAGAAAATTCTTCGCCGGTGCGTTGAATACACATTTTAATGCGTAAATCGTCTTTGCTATCTATATTCCAAGCAGAGGCATGACACTGTACGTCTCTGTCTTTCGGTTTTACAAATAACGAACGCTCGTAAAAAGTCTCTGGCAGTGGCTCAAACCCCATTGAGGTAAAAAAGGTTTCAGCACCTTTAACCATTTTTAGCTCGTCGTAATTATTTTTAGCTAATAGCTCGGTAACATCGTAACCCGGATCGGCGTTTTCTGGCGCGACCACATCGTAAATGTTACCCCACGCTTGCGCCCACATGTTTCCTAATAAATGCGCAGGAATAGGCTCATCTTGGGCTACTTTGTCGGTGCCGTATTTTTCGCCTAATTTAGCGCGTACATGGCAATGCAGTGAGTTATAAAGTGGCTTTACTTGCCCCCAAATGCGGTCAAGCTCGGTTGTAAAGTCATCGGCTGGCATATCGTACTTGCTGCGCCACATTGCGCCGGTATCAGCATAACCTAGCTCTTTAGCCCCTTCGTTTGTAAGGGTTACTTGCTGCTCGTAAAGTGGGCGCATGGGCTTTGAAATTTGGCGCCACCCTTGCCATAAATCAAGTAGCTCGTTGTAATCACGGCTGGTGGCCATTTTTGCGGTCATATCACCAAGGCTTAAACAGCTGCCATCGTCTTTACAGTATTTACCTTTACCGTATAAACCACCTAGCTCTGCCACAATAGTTGAAAGTTGGGCTGTTTTTTCAGCGTCCTGAGGAGCGGGTAAAGTAAGCGCAAGTTTAAGTTTATTAAGCTTGCGGCGTGCATCGTAATCAAGCGCTAAGTCGTCAAATTGTGCTGCCTGATTGGCTAAACGTACGACCGACTCGGTCATTTTACGATTAACTTCGGCAGATAACGCCGAGGTGTCGTGTGTTATAAAGTTTGCGTAAATCCACTCAGCGCGGCTCGACTCTAGGTAAAGCTCACTTAGTTCTTGCTCGGCTTTGGCAATAAATGCATTGGCATCTTGTTTTGTAAGAGGCTTCTCGGTCTGTGCTGAATCGGTAGTGTCTATGGCTATTTCTGCTTCGCAGGCGGTTAGCGCTAATGTACTTGCGACTATGAGGGCGCTCATACTTAGTTTAAAGCGTGGCGTGTTCATTGTATTCCTTTGGTTTATTGTTATTAAGAAAGTGATAATAGCAGCGATGTTTAAAACAATAAAATTAATACGTTAAGGCGTGTGGTGCATCGCGCAATGATTGTATTTAAACTAAGATGGGTCATAATTAAGTTACTATTTTCATTCAATGTAAAAGGAATGTGCTCATGTCAGTATTTATAATATTGCTGGTCGTGGTGGTGGTTATTTTTGCAGTCAAAGATATTCGCCTCAACCTGATCAGCCGTCCTACGTTTAAAATGTTTAAAAAGGTACTTCCGCCGCTCTCGCAAACTGAGCGAGAGGCAATGGAAGCCGGCGATGTATGGTGGGATGGTGAGCTATTTAGTGGTAATCCAGATTGGCAAAAACTGCATAGCTTTCCAAGGCCTGAGCTTAGCGATAAAGAAAATGACTTTATGGATAATCAGGTTAACACGCTACTGGCGATGCTAGATGATTACCAAATTGTACAAAAAGATAAAGACTTGCCAAAAGAAGTCTGGGATTACTTAAAAACAGAGGGCTTTTTTGCGCTGATCATTCCTGAAAAATTTGGTGGACGTGAGTTCTCTGCCATTGCTAATTCAACCATAGTGTCAAAAATTGCTACAAAAAGCTTAACTGCGGCGGTTACAGTTATGGTGCCTAATAGCTTAGGCCCAGGCGAGCTGTTACTGCATTATGGCACAAAAGAGCAACAAGACCGTTGGTTGCCAAGCCTTGCAAGTGGTAAAGATGTACCGTGTTTTGCACTTACCGGCCCAGAAGCAGGCTCTGATGCGGGCAGTATTCCCGACTCAGGCGTAGTGTGTAAAGGGCAGCATAATGGTGCAGAAGTTATAGGCCTGCGTTTAAATTGGTCTAAGCGTTATATTACGCTTGCGCCGGTGGCAACCGTACTTGGCCTTGCCTTTAAAATGTATGACCCAGATGGGTTATTAGGCGATGAAAAAGAGCTAGGTATTACCTGTGCGCTAATTCCTACAGATCACGAAGGTGTAGAAACGGGTGAGCGCCATTATCCATTAAACATGGCATTTATGAACGGAACTACCTACGGTAAAGATGTTTTTATTCCGCTAGATTGGATTATTGGTGGTGAGCAGGGCGCAGGGCGAGGCTGGCGCATGTTGGTTGAGTGTTTAAGTGCTGGGCGCGGTATTTCTTTACCTGCACTAAGCACCGCAACAGGACATTTAGCCTCTAAAATGACTTCTGCTTACTCTGTGGTACGCCAACAGTTTGGTGTATCAATTGGCCAATTTGAAGGTGTACAAGAAGCCTTAGCGCGTATTGGCGGGTTAACGTATACGTTAGAGTCTGCGCGTTTAATGACCGCAGGCGCAATAGATTTAAAACTTAGCCCATCGGTTGTTACCGCCATTGCAAAATACCATATGACCGAAATGGGGCGTACGGTAATGAACGATGCAATGGACATTCATTCTGGTAAAGGTATTCAAGTTGGGCCTAATAACTATTTAGCCCATGGTTATATGGGGATCCCGGTATCGATTACTGTTGAAGGGGCAAACATTTTAACCCGTAACTTAATGATTTTTGGCCAAGGTGCCACGCGTTGTCATCCGTTTGTGTTAAAGGAAATGGAAGCTGCCGCAATGGAAGACGATGATGCAGCACTTGATCAATTTGATAGTTTATTGATGAAGCACATTTTATTTGCTGCCAGTAATGCCGGCATGGCTTTTGTGCATGGTCTTACGCGAAGCTGTTTGGCAAAAGCGCCCGTGTGCGGTGCAACCGCTGTGTATTACAAACAGCTAAGCAGAATGAGCCGAGGGCTTGCTTTTACTACAGATGTAGCCATGTTGGTACTTGGTGGTGAGCTAAAGCGTAAAGAGATGATTTCGGCGCGTTTAGGCGATGTGCTTAGCCATTTATATTTAGCGTCTACTGTATTAAAGCGCTTTGAAGATGAAGGGCGCCAACAGGCTGATTTACCTTTTGTGAAATACGCTATTGAAAATTCTCTTTATGAGATAGGCCAAGCGTTTGATGGTTTTTTCAAAAACTTTTCAAATCCGGTGGTTAACTTTTTACTTAAACGCATTGTGTTTCCGCTGGGGAATCACTACCACAACCCAAGTGATGAAACAGCCCAAAGTATTTGCGAGCATATGACGCAACCTGGGGTGTTTAGAAACCGCTTAACGCACTTATGTTATGTAGATGAAAATGCGGGCACGGGCGTGATGGAAAATGCATTTTTAGCTATGCACGATATGCAAACACAGTTTAAAGAGTTAAAAAACTGGCAACGCAGTGGTAAGGTCCCTGCAACGCTCGACATAGAAGGCGCAATTAATTACGCACTAGAGAATGAGCTCCTTGCGCAAGCAGATGCCGATGCAATGCACCATACCAATAAACTAAGAAAACAAGCAATTGCCGTTGATAACTTTAAACCCGGTGAATTATAACGCTTAAGATAAGCGCTAAACGCAAAAAGGCCTTACATGTGTAAGGCCTTTTTTGTGGTGTATAAGTTAGCGTGCGTAAGGGTCTGCAACTATTTTATCGATATACCATTTCCCTTTTTTACGAAGCATTTTAACGCTGCGCATATCATCGACTTTGTCGCCATTAAAGTAGCCTGTAAAAATGAGGTTTATTTTGGCGTTATCGCCATATTGTTCGCGTACGCTCATGTTGGTCATATCGACTTCTATTACTACTTCATCGTATTGCAGGTTTACTAAGTTTCGGGCAAATTGCTTAGCGGTGCCATAGGATTTCATAATCCGGCTTAGGTTAGGGGTGGCCATTGTGCTGGCTTTTTGTAAATCTTTTTGATTATACAATGCATCAAAGTAAGCGGTGGCTGTATCGCCCGGTGAGTCGCCCAGCGTTTGTACGCTATCGCCACAGGCGGCTAAAAATAAGCATACGATAAAACTTAAATAAGCTGTTATTTTTTTCATGTTGAATGTTTTTAATTAGTTTTTTTAAAGTGTGTGGTTAATTAAACAAGATGTAAAGCAGCACTGGGGAATAAATAGAAAATTGAATCATAAATAATAAAAAAGGATGCCATAAGCATCCTTTTAAGTATCTCAAGGAGAGAAGTTTACTGTACTAATTCTTGCTCGCTAAATTCTTCAGCAAACATTGGGCTAGACAGGTAACGCTCTGTGGCACTTGGTAAAATCACCACAATATTTTTATCAGCGTTTTCTGGCTTTTCAGCAAGGCGTTTAGCGGCAACAACAGCTGCGCCTGATGAAATACCCACTAAAATACCTTCTTTTTTCATTAGCTCATGAGCCATTGCAATAGCATCTTCGTTTGATACTTGCTCAGCACCATCAATCACACTTAAATCAAGGTTACCAGGAATAAACCCTGCGCCAATACCTTGAATTTTATGTGGACCTGGTTTTACTTCTTCGCCGGCAAGCGTTTGGCTAATAACAGGTGAGTTAGTTGGCTCAACTGCAATCGCTTTAACATCTAGGCCTTTTTCGTTTTTAAGGTAACGGCTAACACCTGTAATAGTACCGCCAGTGCCTACGCCTGCTACAAAAAAGTCTACTTTACCATCAAGCGCTTCAAAAATTTCTGGGCCGGTTGTTTCAAAGTGAATTTTAGGGTTAGCTGGGTTTTCGAACTGTTGTAATAAAATGTATTTTTCTGGATCTGTTGCTTGAATTTCTTTTGCTTTTTCAATTGCGCCATTCATACCTTTAGCGCCATCTGTAAGCACTAAGTTAGCGCCTAATGCTTTTAATAGTTTGCGGCGCTCTAGGCTCATTGTATTAGGCATGGTAAGTGTTAATTTGTAACCACGTGCTGCTGCAACAAATGCAAGAGCAATACCTGTATTACCCGATGTAGGTTCAATTAGTTCTTTACCTTCAACAAGCTGACCTGATTTTTCAGCTTCCCAAATCATTGATGCACCAATACGACATTTAATACTAAAGCTAGGATTACGCGATTCTACTTTAGCGTAAACGTTTCCGCCTGTTACGCGATTAAGTTTTACCAGTGGTGTATTACCAATGCTTAGTGAGTTATCTTCAAAAATAGTAGACATAATGTTCCTTTGGATACAATCTGATCAATGTGTTAATAGCCTTTGCTATTAACTATATAAATACACTTTACTGCGAGTTTAAAAAAACTAAAGTAAAGTTTGGCTATAACATATATCTATTGGGCTTATAACCAGCCGAAATAAAAATTAGTTATTATTGTTGCTTTAGTTATTAAAGATGCGGGCTCATTTTTAAATTTAAAGAGTAAATTTCGGCCCGTAGTTAAAAAATGCTCAGAGTAGGCTAATTATTGCGATGTTTTTGTGTGTTATTTGCGCACATGAATATAACTTGAATACTTTTATCACACAATGCGCCTAAAACATGTTAAAAACACTCTATCTATATTCAACTAAGCAATCACAATGAAGTTAATCTTAAAATTAATTGCCGGTATTGTGGCCGGTATTTTGGTCGGGCTATATGTGCCTCTCACAGGTGTTGAGCTTTTATTTACTGTTAAAGAACTTATTGGCCAACTCATTTCTTTTACCATTCCATTAATTATTTTATTTTTTATTGCTTCTGGCATTGCGGGCTTGCCTAAAGGGTCTGGCCATTTATTAGGTAAAACTGTTGGCTTTGCTTATAGCTCTACAGTAATTGCAGGTACGCTTGCTTTTTTATTAGTAAGTGCGGTTATTCCACTGCTAAGTGGCAATATTACGTTTGAAGCCGAAGTTGCCACCGAAATTGGCAGTTTTATTGATTTAGAGATTCCACCGCTGATGGGTGTAATGACAGCACTTGTGACTGCATTTGTGTTTGGTATTGGCATGAGCCAACTTGAATTAGAAACACTTAAAAAAGTGTCTGATCAGGGTCGCGATGTAATCGATGCTTTATTATCTAAAGTAATTATTCCGGCATTACCATTTTACATTGCAGGTGTATTTGCAGAAATGACCGTAGCAGGGACCGTGGTAGATACACTGCAAACCTTTGGTATTGTGCTTATTGCTGCACTTGTTATGCATTGGCTGTGGCTAACCGTATTATATGTTTCTACGGGGATATTACTTAAACGTAACCCGTTGGAGCTCGTTAAAAATATGCTTCCTGCTTACTTTACAGCACTGGGGACAATGTCGAGCGCGGCAACCATTCCGGTGTCTTTGCAATCAAGCAAAGCAAATAACGTAAAAGAAGATGTAGCAAACTTTACAGTGCCACTGTGCGCTACTATTCATTTATCGGGTTCTACCATTACGATTGTGACGTGTGCGATGGCCGTAATGTTTTTATCGCCAAGCATGGAAGTACCTTCTTTAATGGGGATGCTACCGTTTATTATGATGTTAGGGGTAGTAATGATTGCAGCGCCAGGTGCACCTGGTGGAGCAGTAATGTCGGCGCTCGGTTTATTAACTAGTATGCTTGGCTTTAACGAAGGCGCTGTTGCACTTATGATTGCACTTTACCTTGCGCAAGATAGCTTTGGTACTGCGTGTAATGTAACAGGCGATGGTATTATTGCCCTATGGGTAGACCGTTTTAGCGAAAAAGCAGCGTCATAAAAAACTAAAGTACTGGTTTTTAGCAGTTGTAAAATAATGCTAAAAGATGAGGACACCTAAAGCGAAGCAATAATATTAGTTATTGTTTCGCTTTAACTGTGGTAATGTGGCAAATTAGATTGTTTGTCGCGTATTGTTAGGTTAATGAGGGTATTACATTGATTAATGTGCTTTTAGTTGATGACCATGAGCTGGTACGAACTGGTATAAAACGTATATTAGATGATGTACGTGGTTTTAAAGTGGTAGGCGAAGCTAAAGATGGAGAGGCTGCGGTACAGTTTTGTCGCCAGCACGCACCTAATATTGTATTAATGGATATGAACATGCCTGGCATGGGTGGCTTAGAGGCCACTAAAAAGATTTGTCGCTATTGCCCAGATGTAAAAATTATTGTGCTTACGGTTAATTGCGAAGACCCGTTTCCATCAAAAGTGATGCAAATTGGCGCGCATGGCTTTTTAACCAAAGGTGCAGGCTCTGATGAAATGGTTCGTGCTATACGTTCTGTTCATGCAGGTCAGCGTTATATCGCCCCAGAAATTGCACAACAAATAGCCCTTGCGCAAGTAACAGGGCGTACCGATGAAAACCCTTTTCAAAGCTTATCTGAGCGCGAGCTACAAATTATGCTAATGATCACCAAAGGTGAAAAAGCACAAGATATTGCCGAGCGCTTAAATTTAAGCTCAAAAACAGTGAACAGCTACCGTTACCGTATGTTTGAAAAATTAAACGTAGGGGGCGACGTTGAGCTTACTCATTTGGCTATTCGCCATAAAATGATTGATATAGACGTATCTCATTAATTTTTTAATTTATGTCTGAATTCGATCACGCCCAATTTTTAAAAACGCTATCAAGTGAACCGGGTGTATACCGTATGCTTGATAGTGAACAACAAGTTATTTATGTCGGTAAAGCTAAAAACTTAAAAAAACGGGTAAGTAGCTACTTTAGATCTAATCTAACCGACAGTAAAACCCGTGTGCTAGTGAGTAATATTTGCGATATTGAAGTTACGCTCACAAACACCGAAACCGAAGCCCTGCTGCTTGAAAACAACCTTATAAAAAAATATCAGCCGCGTTATAACATTTTATTACGTGATGATAAGTCATACCCCTATATATTACTTACCAGTCATAAACATCCGCGTTTAGCCTTTCATAGAGGCAGTCGCAAGGTAAAAGGCGAGTACTTTGGGCCTTTCCCAAGTGCTGGCGCAGTGTCGGAAAGTTTGCGTTTAATGCAAAAAATATTTCCTGTACGTCAGTGCGAAGATGCCTATTACCGTGCCAGAAGCCGCCCGTGTTTACAGTATCAGCTAAAGCGCTGCTCAGCACCGTGTGTTAATAAAGTGACAGAGCAAGAGTACGGCGAACAAGTTGATTATGTACGTAAGTTTTTAACAGGTAAGTCGCACGAAGTAATAGCCGATTTAATAAAAAAAATGGAAGCGGCGAGTAAAGACCTTAACTTTGAGCTCGCAGCTAAAGTGCGCGACCAAATTATGCTACTGCGCAAAATGCAGGAGCAGCAGTCTATTTCAGGTAATTTTGCTGAAATGGATGTAGTAGGTTTTGCGCACTTAAATGGATTAAATGGGATTCATTTATTAATGATCCGTGATCATAAAGTGCTAGGCAGTAAAACCTATTTTCCAAAAGTGCCTAAAGATTCGGGACAAGAGGAAATACTCACTTCGTTTTTAGGGCAATATTATTTAGCGCCTGGTGCGACAGGGCGCATAGCAAAAGAAATTATTTTACCGTTCGAGATTGAAGAAAGTAGCGCATTGAGTGAAGCTCTTACGCAAATTAGTGAGCGCAAAGTATCGCTTAAAGTGGTTACCCGCGGAGAGCGAGCACAATATCTTCAGCTTGCTAATAAAAACGCATTAAACAGCATTACCGTTAAACAAAGTACCCAAGACTCTATAAACAAACGTTATGCACAATTAAAAGCGACCCTAGGCTTAGATGATATAAACAGAATGGAATGTTTTGATATCAGCCATACCATGGGGGAGAACACAGTAGCCAGTTGTGTAGTATTTGATTCGCAAGGGCCAAATAACAAAGAGTACAGGCGCTACAACGTAACGGGTATAACCGGCGGTGATGATTACGCGGCAATGGAGTTTGCACTGAACAAACGCTACAACAAAGTGGTAGATGAAGACAAAATCCCTGACGTTATATTCATTGACGGTGGTAAAGGGCAACTAGGCCGTGCAGAGCAGTATTTTGCCACGTGGCCACATGCTAAAATGCCGCTGTTAGTAGGTGTAGCAAAAGGCACAAGCAGAAAGCCAGGCCTTGAAACCTTATTAATTGATGGCGGGCGAAAAACGATTCCTATGGATTCGGATGCGCCAGCACTACATTTAATCCAGCATATTCGCGATGAGTCGCACCGATTTGCCATTGCAGGGCACCGTAATAAGCGCCAAAAACAGCGCACGCAATCATTATTAGAAGAGATCAACGGAGTAGGTTCTAAGCGCCGCCAAACATTATTAAAATATTTAGGGGGCATGCAAGGGGTAAAAGCTGCTAATATAGAACAGTTAAAGAAAGTTCCTGGGATCAGTCCTGACATGGCTGAGAAGATATTTAACCATTTGCATGACAAGGGCTAGCCCTTCATGCGAATATAGAAAAAAAGACATATCCAAGTAGTTATGTGGAATATTCCAAACACACTCACAACCTTTAGACTTTTTCTTATCCCCATATTTTTGGTGATATTTTACTTGCCTTATAGCTGGGCGTTTTTTGCTGCCGCTTTTATTTTTTGGCTTGCATCAATCACCGATATACTTGATGGCTATTTAGCACGAAAGCTAGAGCAATCTACGCCTTTTGGTGCGTTTTTAGACCCTGTAGCCGATAAGGTTATGGTGTGTGCTGCACTTGTTGCGCTCTCTGATCATTATCAGTCTATGTATATGACGATTCCGGCCCTTATTATTATTAGCCGTGAAATAGTGATATCTGCATTACGTGAGTGGATGGCCGAACAAGGCAAACGTGGAAACGTTGCAGTATCAAATATGGGCAAAATAAAAACCGCGGCGCAAATGCTGGCGATTATTGGCCTAATTTGGCAATACGATACGTGGATGATCTATTTAAGTTTTGCTTTATTGTATATAGCCACCTATTTAACACTGAGCTCTATGGTGCAATATTTAATGGCTGCATGGAGTGAATTGACCAAAAATTGATTGTAAACGTCTAATAACGCACCGTTTTAGATAAAAAATAATCAAACAGTTCAAAAGTGGCATTTTTTGTGTTGACGCGTTTAATAATCTCTGTAGAATGCGTCCGTGTTGAGAGGGCATAGCCCCTAAGATAAAGAAAACCAAAGTTACTTAGTTAGCAGCGTAAACATCGCAAGATGTTGAATAACGCAGATAATTAAATAATAATGCGGCACTAGCTCAGTTGGTAGAGCGCGACCTTGCCAAGGTCGAGGTCACGAGTTCGAGCCTCGTGTGCCGCTCCAAGTTTTCATTAGGTTGTCCAACGGTTTGGCGGAATGGCAGAGTGGCCATGCAGCGGATTGCAAATCCGTCCACCTCGGTTCGACTCCGGGTTCCGCCTCCATTCAACACTCCACATGCTTTAAATAGCAAACTCGATGCCCGAGTGGTGGAATTGGTAGACACAAGGGATTTAAAATCCCTCGACTAACAAGTCGTGCCGGTTCAAGTCCGGCCTCGGGCACCACTTTGTGGTTTAATTACATCGCCAAGTGTAATTTATAAAAACAATGTTACATAAATTAGATTATGTAATTAAATTTAGAATTAATATGATGCGGCACTAGCTCAGTTGGTAGAGCGCGACCTTGCCAAGGTCGAGGTCACGAGTTCGAGCCTCGTGTGCCGCTCCATATTAGTTTTATCCACTTGCTTTAAATAGCAAACTCGATGCCCGAGTGGTGGAATTGGTAGACACAAGGGATTTAAAATCCCTCGACTAACAAGTCGTGCCGGTTCAAGTCCGGCCTCGGGCACCACTTTTAATTATTCTACCAAGATAATTGAAAGTTAGATAAAATATTAATAAAAGGTTTAATGCGGCACTAGCTCAGTTGGTAGAGCGCGACCTTGCCAAGGTCGAGGTCACGAGTTCGAGCCTCGTGTGCCGCTCCAAATTATTTGGAAGCGTTAAGGCGGAATGGCAGAGTGGCCATGCAGCGGATTGCAAATCCGTCCACCTCGGTTCGACTCCGGGTTCCGCCTCCATTTAATTACTCCACATGCTTTAAATAGCAAACTCGATGCCCGAGTGGTGGAATTGGTAGACACAAGGGATTTAAAATCCCTCGACTAACAAGTCGTGCCGGTTCAAGTCCGGCCTCGGGCACCACTTTTACTAAAGTCCTTTTAGCAAATTAAATACTCCCTATTTTAAATAAATACCCATCTGTTATATAAAAATCACTTTGTTTATGTTTTTTCTATTCTTTAAAGATTAATAGCAATTGGCTTAAAAAAAGACAATCGTGCTTAAAGCAAAGCATACGTATTGT
This sequence comes from Pseudoalteromonas sp. Angola-4, assembly GCF_028599265.1. Lineage (NCBI taxonomy): Bacteria > Pseudomonadati > Pseudomonadota > Gammaproteobacteria > Alteromonadales > Pseudoalteromonadaceae > Pseudoalteromonas > Pseudoalteromonas sp. Angola-4. The sequence continues at coordinate 508,961 of NZ_JAQREK010000001.1, forward strand.
TGTACGTTAGCGTTAGTTGATTAAACCTACATTACTTTCCCTATACCCCTTTGCTGCTGATATAGGGTACTTTTAACGCCGTTTACATCCAATTCAGTTCCATCAAAGCAATTTTGCATACATACGCGACTACCTGATGATATAAACTTGATAGCTAAAGGTGCAACTAATAGCAATTGGTTGTTATGCGCTGATATGTGCGCTCTATTTATTTAAAATAAAGTGTTTTAGAGGTGTATTGCCAAAGCTAAACAGTTTGATAATTAAATACGTTCGTTAATGTATTAGCTGAAGTGTAGGTAAGGGAGGAAATAAAGTGCAAAGCAAAGCGACACAAGGCCGCTTTGCTAAAGTACATAATGCTATAACTTTGTTTGTGCCTTATAAATGGGGTATTCGCTCATTAAACCTTGAATAAGCGCCACGCACATTAAAATAAGCACAATTGAGAAAGGTAAAGCAGTGGTTACTACTCCAGATTGCAGAGCCTGCAAGGCCTGAGAGCCACCTACCCATAGTAATACGGCGGCTATTGCCCCTTCAATCGATGCCCAAAATATACGTTGTGGTACCGGCGCATCAATTTTTCCGCCAGCGGTTATGCCATCTATTACAAGTGAGCCAGAATCAGAAGAGGTAATAAAAAATACTAAAACAAGCACAATTGAGATCACACTAATAAGGCCACTAAGCGGAAGCTGCTCATAAACCTGAAATAGCGTCACAGAGATATCGGTTAACCCGTTTTGCCCAAGTGGGCCAACTTTATCAATAATTTGTGAAATCGCTAAATTACCAAATACCCCCATCCACACTAAGCTTAATAGTGTTGGCAGGCCAATGACGACTAATAAAAATTCTCGCACGGTACGGCCTCTAGAAACGCGGGCAATAAACATTCCTACAAACGGCGACCACGATATCCACCATGCCCAATAAAATACTGTCCAGGCATGCATCCAGTCTTGATCTTCACGGCCAAACGGATTACTAAGCGGAACCATATGTTCTACATATGCACCAAAGGTAAACCATATTGCTGTGATTGAGTCACTAAAAGTAAGCGATATTATGGCTACAAGTAAAATAAATGCACATATAAGATTGATGTTACTAAGTACTTTCACACCCCCTTCAATGCCTTTAATAACAGAAACAATAGCAATACAGGTAACGAGTGCTATAACTGTAATTTGAAAAGCGGTACCGTAGTCAGTGCCCATTAAATAATTAATACCACTTGTTGCTTGCTGTGCCCCTAAACCAAGAGACGTTGCTAAACCAAAAAGCGTGGAAAGTACAGCAAGTATATCAATAACGTGACCAAGCCAGCCCCATGCACGATCGCCAAATAAGGGATAAAACACGGAGCGTATAGATAAAGGAAGGCCTTTATTGTAAGCAAAAAATGCTAAGCTAAGCGCAACAATGGCGTAAATTGCCCAACCATGTAAGCCCCAGTGATACATGGTGGCGCCCATTGCTAAAGAGTGCGCTTCTGGGGTATTTGGCTCTGCGTTCATTGGCATTAAGTACCAATCAGTAAAATAGGCTGCGGGCTCTGCAACACCCCAAAACAGTAAACCTATCCCCATTCCTGCGGCAAATAACATTGCCAGCCATGAGAGATAACCATGTTCAGGTTTTGCATCAACACCCCCTAAGCGAATTTTACCAAGAGGGGAGAGCGCAAGTGCAAAGCAAAATAATACGAAACCATTAGCAATCAACATGAAGTAGCTATCAAATTTATTGATAATGGCATCTTTAGTTGAGGTAAGTGCTTCCCTGACCACTTCAGGGTCAAGCAATAAGGTAAGGGCAACAAATAGTATGACTAAAAATGCGCTTATTCCAAACACTGGGTTATGAACATCAAACCCCCATTTTTGTACGTTATCTTGACCTACCTGATAATCGGTAGTGTCAATACTGTATTTGTTCAATTGGTCATCCATCATGACTCCTTTATATTATAGATAACAAACTTCAATTTTATAGTACGTAAGTAAATCAAAAAGCGCCTATTACTGATATTTAATTATGGTATATATCTCTGAAATACATTAATAAATTTTTATATAGTTTGAAAGGCAAAAAAAAGCGAGCTAATGCTCGCTTAATAATTTTTTAATTTAGCGTTACTTCCACGCGTTAGGATCAACCTCTTTAGCAAGCTTAGGGTGCTTGTCTTTGTCAAACGTAGGTAATACACCTTGCTTGTTTTGCGCGTTGTAATCTTTTGATAACCACACAACAACGCCTGAAAGCATAAACAGTGCAACCACGTTTACAATAGCCATTAGGCCCATAGAAATGTCAGCAAGTGTCCAAATAATACCTAGTTCACCAATAGCACCAAACATAACCATACCTAATACAAGTAATCTAAATATAAACATTCCTTTAGTAGAGTTGTGCTCTAAAAACATTAGGTTTGTTTCGGCATATGAGTAATTCGCGACAATAGAGGTAAATGCAAAAAATAGAATGGCAATGGCAATAAAGTAAGTACCCCAGTCACCTACGTGCTCTTGTAGTGCAGCTTGCGTTAACTCTATTCCTAATACACCCGATTCAGGCACAAGTTGATTAGACAGTAAGATTAATGAGGCAGTGGCTGTACAGATCACAATAGTATCTATAAATACACCTAGCATTTGCACATACCCTTGCGAGGCTGGGTGCGGTGGATAAGGTGTTGCCGTTGCTGCGGCATTGGCTGCGCTACCCATACCGGCTTCGTTCGAAAACAAACCGCGCTTAATACCTTGGATCATAGCTTGCGTTACACCATAGCCAATTGCACCGGCGCCTGCTTGCTCTAAACCAAAAGCACTTTTTATTATAAGTACAATAACATCAGGTAGGGCAGTAAAGTTAATCGCACATACATATATAGCAACTAGCAAATAGGCAAGCGCCATAAATGGAACAACCATTTCGGCAAAACGTGATATTGTTTTTAATCCACCAAAAATAATGATGCCTGAGCCAATTACAAGTGCAATGCCTACTATATACTTAGGTACATCAAACGCTACTTCAAATGCGGCAGCAATAGAGTTTGACTGTACAGCATTAAATACCAGGCCAAAGGCTAAAATTAAGCATAATGAAAACAACACACCCATCCAGCGTTTGCCTAAACCACGCTCCATATAATAAGCAGGGCCGCCTCTAAAGTTGCCATCAGCGTCTTTAGTTTTATAAGCTTGCGCTAACGTACTTTCTGCAAAGCTAGTTGCCATACCTATTAAAGCAATCAGCCACATCCAAAATATAGCGCCAGGGCCACCTAAATAAAGTGCTACGGCAACACCGGCCATATTACCTGTTCCAACACGCGCCGCTAAAGAAGTACAAAAAGCCTGAAAAGAAGAAATCTCATCTCCATCACATTTACGTGAGCCAAACATAACTTTAAACATATGAGGGAATTGTACAAATTGAATAAAGCCTAACCGAATGGTAAAAAAGACACCTGCTGCTATTAATAAGTAGACGAGAACTTGGCCCCAAAGTAAGGCACTTATACTATTTATTATATCTGTCATGAATACTACCTAAGTACATGAGTTGAAAAAGTGCTGGCAACTTACCATAACAAATCAAAAGAGTTTAGTTTTAAAAGCAAAAAAGCAGTCTTATCCACAGGCTTTTGTGGGTAACATGTGTTTTTAATGTGAGGTTCTTATGGGTATAAATTAAATACAATTTTATTCAATAAAACGCTTGCGTATAAAACGTTTCTCCCTATAATGCGACCCCACTGAGACGGCAGAGCGCAACGCATAGCGAGGCACGAGCTACTTAGTGAGTCGAGTAAAACTTAGTTTTAAAAACTTTCAAGTTTAACAAAATTAAGTGTTGACAAAAAAATAGGAAAGCGTAAGATGCGCAGCCCTAGCGAGATAAAGTTTAACGCTTTAATCGCAACGTTCTTTAACAATATAAAGCAATCATCTGTGTGGGCACTCGTACAGATTGAGTTCTAACAGCCAAGCTACTTAGGTAGTGAGGCAAACAAATTTAGAGTCTCAATTGAAACTGAGTGACCAACAGCAATAACTTACTTAGGTTTTACTTAAGAAAAGAATTGCAGCACAGTCAATTCAATATCGAAAGATATTAAATAAATTC